>CAZQQR010000007.1:9147-13986 GCA_964595515.1 uncultured Pirellulaceae bacterium | reverse complement strand
TGATCTTGATGAGTAGAATCGTCATTTGAAGATCTTAATTTGAAAACATAACGGCAGGCTTCGGCCTGCCGTTTTTTTTGGTCGAAATGCCCGCATATTCATTGATATCGCAAAATGATGGAACTCCAAGCGGTCTGGGGCATCTCACAATTGGATTCTCTACCTAAAATCGTTGTAACCTGAACAACGATGCCAATTGGAAAAGGTTGAGTTGTCCACAGATTTCCGGTACTTTGAAGTTCTCCAAAACGCAGGAAATTAGTGAATTATTGAATCCTTTCAATTAATCTTGAATAGAAACGTTTCTGTGTCCTAAAGCGGTCTACCGCTTCGAGCGAGTTTTCGCTCTTCAACGCTATATAGCTAGAGGTTATCTAGAATGAGTCTTAATCGCCATGTTTCGTCTCGACGTAAGTTTGGTAAGTCCAAAAAACGCCAAGCCAAATCAGAGCAGCAGTCTTCGCTAACTTATCAAACGCTAGAAGAGAAACGTTTGTTGGCGGTTGATATTGGAGCCTTTGATGTTACTTCCGGCGTCTACGGAACGGCTCCCAACATCACTGGTGGCGTCGGTCCGAATCACATCGTTGAAGTTGCCGGAACTGACTTCAGGATTTATGACCGTGATGGTAACCAACTCGTTGCAAAATCATTAACAGATTTTTGGCTGGACACGGGCGGTGCTGGTGCTCAATCAGATACAGAGATGGTTAGCAACCCTCGGAACGCGCGTGTGGTTTACGACGCAGACACTCGGCGCTGGTTCATCACTTCGTCCAGCCAATCGGATTTGATTACCGGGACGGGCGCCGAAGGTCCACAGAAACCAATTCTCGTTGCCGTATCAAGAACATCCGATCCGACCCAGGATTGGCAGAGTCTCCGGAACTCTTACGATCACGATAACAATCCAGCCAATCCTGATCGAGTTTGGGATGGCGGATTTTTGCCATACTATCCTGACTTTGGTCCGATTCGAAACGACAGCACTTGGTCGACTAATTTAGCCGTCGATGATCATAACATTTATGTTTCAATTAACCCCAACAACGGCAACCTTCCTGCGGCCGAGTATGTCTTCAATAAATTCTCTAGTCTTGTTGTTCCGACGCCAAACTCAGTTCAACCAACTTGGGGATTCTCATCGGGCCCGACTAAACAATGGGGTACCGAAGCCACAGGAACTGTCGCAGGCTCTTTTGGGCTTGATACGGACATTGCTGTAACTGGTGGGACATCCATTCAACTGACAGAGTTCACGACGCCAGATGTTCCAGGTGGTGGAACTTTTGAAGCAGCGACCATTATTCCCGTTGATCCTTATGAAGCACCACCGATTTTCATTCGTCAGGAGTTTGACCCAGACCTTGTGAATGCTGGAACCGGGCTTTTGAGCGCTCCTGTTCGACACGGAAATAGTCTCTGGGCTGCACATGCAGTTAGAGGTGATTTCGAAGCCCAAAACCCTGACGGTGGTGTCACAGCCAACAGCGCGATTCGCTGGTATGAAGTTGACCTTGATACGAAAACAGTCAAGCAATCTGGCACCATTCAGCACGAGTGGCAAAACTACGTTTATCCAACGATCTCAGTAACGGGCGAAGGCCATGTTGCGGTTGCGTTTACCTCAATGGGGGTTAGCCCAGACGGTCCGGGTTTGGGTGTCTTCCCAACTTCATCAGTTGCGGTTGGCTACAGCGTTAACGGTGTAATGACTTTTGAAGCGCCAGTTGCAATCAAAGACGGTGCCGCAGGTTACTTGGACAATATTGGTAACTTCTGGGGGCAGCACCTGGAGATCGTCGCTGATCCATTCAATTCAAACAAATTGTTTGCGTTCACCGAATGGGCTAACAGTAACGGAAATTTGCAGACGCAGGTGACAGAGTTGATCCTGACAGGACACACTCCAATCGTTGCCGGAACGAGCATTGACAATGTAATCACCGTTCGACGTTCTGGTGTCGACGACACCCAAATCGAGGTCGACATTGACGGCGTCGTTGTTGGTTCATACGAAGAATCAAATCTGTTCGAGATCGTACTCGATGGTGGCGGCGGAAACGATACGTTCGTAATTGACACCACAAATGGTGAGTTTGACTTCCCTGGCGGAGTTCTATTCCAAGGTGACGGTGACGACCAAGTCGTAATGGATTCCGTTGCAGCGACCAATTGGGAGGTTTTTGTCGACGGAAGCGGTGAAGCACGAGTCGGTGCAACCGAACCAGCTGTTTGTGAAGACCATTCCGATGTCGTTCAAGTATTCAATCTAAACTTCGAGGCAGGCTCTGCTTGGTTCGATGCCACTCCGTTTGATCCTGCCAATCCAGGCGGAATTACTCGTGGAGAAGTGTTGCGAAATGACTTGCAACAATACTTTGACACCGTCATTGCTCCAATCTTCAGCGAATCGTTCTCGATTGAAATTGACATCAACGATGACGAGACGGATTCCTTGGCTTCTGCCCGAGCCGAAGGCTACGGTTTGGTCGACGTCAATGGTCAAAACCTTTGGGCGGCGTCTCCATGGTCCATCTTGACGGGTCGCGGAGACCGAAACGGTGACGCCAGCGACGCAGTGATTGATTACAACCTTGACCTCACGCTGTATCAGGACAATTTCGAAGCACTTCGTCAAAACATTGCGGGCGGATTGACACGAAACCAATTCTTCCGCGTGCTTGGCATGGAATCGTTGGTCGAAGACGAAACCACGAGTTTTTCCGACCGTGGCAACCGGCACTTTGCAACAGTCATGGATGTTGGCTATCGAGATTTGAATGACAATCCGATTGTCGGCAATTACACCGCTGCTGATTCAACGTTTGAAGTTCTGAACTATCAGACAAATGCATTTTGGGGTGGTGACAACTCAGGCATCTACTTCCAAGGCATTGACGATAGCGGCAACCCAATGCAGCTCATCGCCAACTCCAACGCTGAGTTGATCGACTTTGACACATTGGCTTCTTCGTTGGCTGGTACCTCACGTGATGGAGACTTCCATCAAATCATTGAGCAGGACCGAGCTTTCCTTCGTGGAATGGGGTACTCCTTGAACCCTGTTATTCCTGTCGCTGATCTTCCAGGGCAGCGAGTTGGTTTCCAGGGAATTGATCGCATTCAGGCTGGCGATGCAGTCGACTTCTTCTGCATTCGCTCATCCAACGTTGACCTTGAGATTCGAGGTGGAGTTGGAAACGACTTCTTCAACGTAACTGGTTTGGGTGTTGGAGCGTTGGATCTCTTTGGCGAAGCCGGCGATGACACCTATCAGGTCGTGTTTAGCCCTGCTGGTGTGATCACGATTAGTGACAGTATCAACAGTGAGAACGATACACTGATCGGACTTGGTACCGCTGCAGTGGATACATTTGTCTTTGCGGACGCCGGTATCATGGTCAACGGTGGCCAGCTTGTTCAAAGCGGTGTTGAGGATATTAGTTACAACGGCCGCGAGTCGGATGATGTATTCGAAATTCATGCGGCACTGCCGGGCACTGCAAGGCTTAACGGTGGCGGTGGAATTGACTCCTTCATTGTTGACGATCTTGGTGCGACATCCAATGAACACTTGCTATTCGTAAGTGTCGAAGACGCGGCGGCTGATCCAGTTGATGAATTGCGATTGGACATTGCAGCAACATTTGTCGATTCGTACTTGGCGAATGAGATCGAAAATATCTCTGTTGATGGGACGGTCGTGTTCAACGGGACCAATGGAACTCCGACCGTTGCTGGTGGGTTGAACTTTATTGGTGATGGGGATGATATTCTTGTTAACAACTCAATGTTGGATGGCAACTGGGTGGTTGATGGTGACGGAGCAGGTAACGTCACGATCGACGTTGATCCAATGACGTTCAGCGGATTAAGTGAGATTCGATCCAACCAAGGAAATGACATCTTCACGATCACTGCGACCAACACTGATCTATTGATCAACGGTCGACTGGGTGATGATGAATTCAATATCGCGAACACAGGAACCGGCGTCGTCACGATCGACGGTAGCACCGGAGAAGACGTGTTCAACGTCACCAACGCGGGTGGCGGTGTGAATCTCCAAGGCAACTCGGGTGACGACGAGTTTAATTACGCCAATGCCGGAACAGGCTCTGGGGTGATTGATTCCGGTGGTGGTGTTGATGTTGTCAACATTACTGACTCAGGTGATGCGACTGAAACGTTGGTGGTCAATGGAGGCGACGGAGTCGATCGCTTTACCGTTGATAACGCTGCCGGTGCTGCCCAGCTCGACATTAAAGGCGGTTCAGGCAATGACTTGTTTACAGTCATTAATTCGGGTGCCGGTGATCTTCGCCTCGAAGGCGAATTGGATGATGACACTTACACTTTCTTCACCATCAATCCAGCGATCAACGTATCGGTGATCGACAGCATCAATGCTGAAATGGACTCTCTCTTTTATAACGGCGGTGACGGCGACGATGTGTTCAACATTAATGGTGGAACGTTCATCATCAATGGAAGCGGTTCGTTCGTCGTTGTGGGCGTGGAGAACGTCGGATTCAACGGTGGACTTGGGAATGACACGTTCATTGTCGATCAGCCAAATGACTGGGACGGCATTTTGGTTCTCGGTGGTGGCGAAGGCGACGATACCTTGACCGTCAACAATGGCGGGATGGGAGAAATTACTCTCGATGGTGAAACTGGAAATGACACCTACGAAGTCTTCTTTACACCGACGACAGACGTTACCGTTGCAGACTCTGGCGGGGATCTTAACGATCGCTTCTTTGGGTTTGGATCGTCGGCAGTTGACACTGTTAATTTCCAAGCGGGCACGATCAACGTAAATGGCGGAATCGC
>CAZQQR010000007.1:6030-9047 GCA_964595515.1 uncultured Pirellulaceae bacterium | reverse complement strand
GCGGAAATGATGTCTTTAATGTAATGAAAACAGATGGCCGAGGAAGCTACTTTGGTGGTGACGGCGATGACCAATTCTTTATCGAAGACGCGATCGGAAATAGTAACTTCTTTGGCGAAGCAGGGTCTGATTTCTTCGAGGTCACTGACCACCTTGCCAAAGGTTCCACAGGTGCGATCAAGATCGACGGTGGAGCCAACCGGAACCGATTGTTGGTCAACGGCTACACAGCCCAACCAAACTTTGTGAACTTCACAAGTACCAGAATCCTTGGTATGTCGGCGGTTCCAATTGAGTTTACAACTCCGGCCAACGGTACCTTTAGCATCGCGAATGATGTTGGCGGTATTGAGTTGATCGGATCCGATGATGCGGACATCTTCCTAATCAATTCTCTCCAAGCCACTGACTCATTGAAGGTTCATGGTCGTGACGGAGCGGACTTGTTTACAGTTGCTCAAGGAGCTCTCGGAACCGTCGCCACTGATGGCCAAGAGGGTTCTGACCTTTATCGTTATTCAGTGGGTTCCGCGAATAACCGATTCCTGCTTGCTCTCGATACAGGGGTTGTTGGAACGGACCGAATTGTTGCCACTCTCACCGAAGGTGCTGACACGATTAACTTGAGTGGTGAAAGCTTCCGAGTCGACACCGACAATTTTGGTTTCAACCAAAACTTTGAATCAATGATCGTCGACACGCTTGGTGGAGACGACATTGTCGAAATCAATGCAATGAACATGAACTTCCTTCGTGTTTCTACCAGCGGTGGCGACGATGTCATTCGAGTCAATAACTTCCAAGGCGTGAATTCGATTCTTGCTCTGGGTGGTGACGGAAACGATGAGATTTTGGTTGATTCCGGAACCGTCGATGGCTTCTTTAACGGACAGGGTGGAGCTGGCGATGATTCGCTGACGATCACACAACGTTCCTACGGAAACGCTTTCCTTGACGGACAAGAAGGCACTGATACCTACGACGTGTTCTTTGCAGATCGCTCTGATCGCTACGTTGTCGCTCGTGATTCGGGTACGGTCGGAAACGATCATCTTCGAGTTCACGGAACGGTACTCGATGACTTTATTACCATGCGAGCGGGCGTCGTGCGAACCACGGCCCAGGATGTCTTCTACAACTCAAGCACTGAGACCATGACATTCATGGCTGAAGGCTCGGCGGACAATATTTCGATCTACGGAATGAGTGCTCCGACTGTCAACGTCATGGGTCAAGAAGGTCACGATCTCGTGACGGTTCATTCGACTTGGGGGCCGGTTGATTCCAAAACGTTGAATATTGATCTCGGCAAGGGCCGCGATGTTGCAAACGTTCTGCGAACAAGTCCTGAAACAGTTACGAACTTGTTTGGTCGCGAAGGCGATGATCAATTTAACCTTGGTTCATCACTTGAGGACAATAACGGTAATCTTGATATCCTCTACGGTGCGGTCAATGTAGTTGGCGGCGAGGACAATGACTTTATCTACATCAATGATGTTGGCAAAGGTTCATCGTTTGATTACGACATCGGTCCAACGTTTGTCAGAAATGGCGGGACGAATTCGAACTTCTTCGGTGGAATCACATTCGAAGGCACTGTCGAGACATTGCGACTGGATGCGACTAACTTCCAGAACAACGTAGAAGTCACCCCAAGTCTTGATACCTTCTTCAACATCGTTGGTAGTGGCGGGTTCAATGCGATTGGCTTGACAGTCAACGACGGTACCTTCTTCGGTGAAAACGGTGGCGATGGCGGTTGGACGTTCGACTCTCACCGCGATGTGATCTTCGAGAACTTCTTCTTGATCTAGAACGTTCTTGGGTGATCTTAAGTGATCGCGGCTTCTGGCCTTAGAAACTAAAACGATTTAAACTTGTCTCGCACTTGTGAGGCAAGTTTTTTTTGTGGATGTTTTTACTCGAGAATTGTAATGAAGGCAGTTTGTTTCCAGGCAGTCGAATCCGTTGAAGCTTTGAGCATTCCTGAGCCTGTGATCCGCGATGAACGAGATGCGATCGTCAAAGTCAGCCTGGCGGGACTTTGCGGTAGCGATTTGCACCCATTTTTCGGTCGGGAAACTGGCATCGACCGTGGGACCGTGATGGGGCATGAACTGGTAGGAGAGATCGTAGAGATAGGCTCAGACGCCACTGGCAACGATGCAGATTCTTTAAAAGTCGGTGACCGCGTGTTCGCGCCGTTTTCTACTAGCTGTGGTTCATGTTTTTATTGCAAGACTGGCCTGACGTCGAGATGCGTCGTTGGGCAGTTGTTCGGTTGGGTGGAGCAAGGATCCGGATTGGAGGGATGTCAAAGCGAATTCGTTCGGATCCCGTTTGCGGATGCGTCGCTGATGCGTGCCCCTGAAGGTTTGACGGATGAGGCGGCTTTGTTGCTGGGCGACAATTTTTCGACGGGATACTATTGTGCGGAAATGGCTGAAGTGCAATCTGGTGGTGTTTACGCGGTGGTCGGTTGTGGGACGGTTGGGCAGCTGTGTATCCTTTCGGCGATTTCGATGGGAGCCGAAAAAGTGTTCGCGCTGGATTTGGTCGAATCTCGGCGACAACAGGCGGAAGCCTTGGGTGCCGTTGCGCTCGATGTAACAGAATCTAGCATTGAACAGGTGCTTTCAGAGACGGGTGGCCGCGGTGTGGACGCCGTAATGGAGCTGGTTGGATTGCCGGGCGCTCAAGAATTGGCGTATCGCTTGATACGTCCAGGCGGGGTAATGTCGGTGATCGGGTGTCATTGCACGCCCCATTTTTCGTTCAGCCCAGTTGATGCTTATGATAAAAACCTGACTTATCGAACGGGTAGGTGTCCTGCTCGCCATTACATGTCCAAGTTAACTCAGCGCGTTGCTGCGGGCGAGTTCGATTTGTCGGGTTTCATTACTCACCGGTTTGGAATCGACGACGCAATTAAAGCCTATGACGTGTTTTCGAATCGCAAAGACGGGTGTGCGAAAGCCGTGATCGAAATGGGGTAGTTCCCAATGGGGCATGTC
>CAZQQR010000007.1:4565-5930 GCA_964595515.1 uncultured Pirellulaceae bacterium | reverse complement strand
ACCTAAAGCCTCTGCCGCGCCCAACGAAAGTTTTACGTCAACGACGTTGGAAAGTTGGGTTTCGCCGGGGTTGATTTCAATCGTCGGAATTCCGGCACGTTGGGCCATTAAGACAGGTTCAACGATGTAGGGAAAGTAGCTGCTGGTTCCAATCGAAATCACCACGTCAAACATTTTTTGTGCTTCGTTGTAAAGTGTTTCGAGGGCTCTACTTGGCAGTTGCTCCTCAAAAAACACAACGTTGGGGCGGAGCATCGCGTCGCAGTCGGGGCACACCGGTGGAAGCTCAAGATTTGAATAGTCGTCGTAGCTTTTATTGAAATCGCACACCGTGCATCTCATGCTGTGCATGTTGCCGTGGATCTCGATCACGTTTTGTGATCCAGCCGTGGTATGAAAGCCGTCGATGTTTTGCGTCAAAATCCACATGCGGTCAAAGTGGGTTTCCATTTCCGCGAGCACGATGTGTCCTCGGTTGTGGGTTGCATCACGAACACTTCGTTCGATCTGCGCAAGGTACTTCCAAGTGATCTCTGGCCTTGTTTGGAACATAGGACCCGAGAGAGCTTTTTCGATTGGGATTCCGTCTTCTGTGTTTTTGTTGTCATAAAGTCCACCAATACCTCGATAGGTCGGCAATCCTGAGTCAGCCGAGAGTCCGGCTCCGGTGACGACGAATACCGAATTCGCTTGCTCCAAGATGGAAACGGCTTGGTCGATTTCGTTGCTATGGTTAGAAGCGTTCATGATGAATCAGACGTGCATTTTTTCGGATAGAGAATAAATCGTGATTCAATATAGACGTTTATGAGACAGTAGGGTTCGCGTTGATGGGCTCAACGACGATTGAAGCAAATACTTGAAACCCGGTTTCGATATCAAACGACTTGATTGATCGGATCACATGATCATTCAGTATCGATCAGAGCGCCATATTGGTCGGGTTTAATTTTACTAGCGCAACGCGCCAAAGAAGAAGCTGACGGTTTGCCGGTCATCGCCGGCTGCATCATCAACAGGGAAAGCGAAATCAATCGCGAACGGTGCGCCACCAAGCCCGGCAAACGGAAGGTTGATCCGCAGGCCTAAACCGGGAGCGACTCGGAAATTATCTGAATTGATTTCAACGCTTTCTTCGACCGTTCCAAAATCGACAAACATGGTCCCGTAGATCATGTCGTCTTGAGTAAGAGGGAAGTAATATTCAATTGAGTTGAGCCATTGAAACTCGCCGCCAACCCGAACGCCGCCTTCAACCGGGGACACGCCTCGGAAATCAAAGCCGCGCAAAGTCGAGGCACCACCTGCCAGGAAGTTTTCAAAGACGGGAGTGTCGGAGCCGGTGAAGCCAAGTTTGGTTCGGTA
>CAZQQR010000007.1:0-4465 GCA_964595515.1 uncultured Pirellulaceae bacterium | reverse complement strand
TGATTTTGCTGAAACTGAATGGGGCCTTGTTGTGTGGTGCCTTGTTGAAACTGTCCCTGTTGGGAAACGGGAGCATTGTACCGTGGTTGCTGATAAGCAGTGGGAGGAATGAAGCCGGGTTGAGGAAGCGGAGCCGGTTGGAATTGTGGTTGGACCGGGGCAAAGTTTTGTGGTTGGGATTGTGGTTGAATGTTGTAGGGCTGAATGTTGTACGGCTGAACCGGCTGTTGCAAATTTCCTTGTTGAAAATTTCCCTGTTGAGGCGGGACGAATCCCTGTGGCAAGCGGGCAACTGATGGCGTGTTTCCTGTTGGCTGGCGTGGGTTGGCTTGGCCGCCGGGATACGGATAGGCTGGCGGCCTAAATTGTGGCTGCTGTGTTTGTTTGTAAGCGACGTGTTTGGGGACCAGGTTTTCTGAATTCCAATCGACGGATTGACAGCCTGAAAACACCAATGGGCAGAGAACAATGATCATTGCGAGACAGCGAATCGATCGACCCGTTGCCCTGCCCTTTTTTTGATTTGGCAGATCGATGGGCGCTTGCTTGGATGTCCCCTGCTTGATTCGGGGGATTTGACTCGTGCGTTGGTAGTTCAAGATTTGATCGCCAGGGGGCATCGATCTAGTTGAGCACGCCTAAGTAGAAACTGAACACCTTCTCATCATCCCCGACAGCCGAATTGGTTGGGAATGCAAAATCGAAAGCGAGTGGTGCACCGATACCAGCCCCTGGCATGTGGATTCGTAGTCCGAATCCGGGTGCAACACGAAAGTTCTCAGAGTTAATTTCAACGTTTTCTTCTACCGTTCCAAAGTCACAGAACACAACGCCTTTGACCATGTCGTCAGCCGTTAACGGGAACATATATTCAACCGTATTTAGCCATTGGAATGCACCACCGACACGCACTCCACCATCAAGCGGAGCGGCTCCTCGGAAATCATAACCACGCAAGGTTGAGAAACCGCCGGCAAAGTAGTTCTCGAAAATTGGTGTCGATTTACCACTGAAACCAAGCTTCGTTCCAAAGCTCAATGTGTGTCTTCCGGAACCATCTGGTCTCTCGTAAAGCAAGCGGTAACGCCGGTAGTCTAAATCTCCACGTGCATAGCTGTAATCACCGAACGCTTGACTGTATCCAAGAGACAGGTAGGAACCTTCGGTGGCTTGGAATTGACTGTTGCGAGTGTCTCGAACAAGTCCGACATTGAACAGGTTCAAGTTACTTTTTCCAAGTGCGTCGTTCAGCTTGGTTGAAGTCGTGACACGAGGATCTTCCAGGTTGACATTTTCCAACCGAAGACCTGCGTTGATTGAAAGGTCAGGTGTCAAGCGACGCCCAATTGAAAATCGACCACCAACTCGTTTTTCGTTCCAGTCAAAATACTGCCGGGTGAACAAGTAAGCACTCATGCTGAAACTGTAGTCGGTTCCAAGCATGTAAGGTTCGGTAAAACTAACCAGGTAACGTTCAAGATTGGCACCGGGAACGATCTCAAGCCGAAACTGCTGTCCAGCTCCACGCCAGGCTGTTCCGTCGACAATTTCTCGGACGCTTCTAGGCCAGCGAGTAATGTCAAAGTTCGTTTCGTTGACAATAAATTGACCGACGAGACCATTGTCGGAGTTGTAGGCTCCACCAAAGTTGATTCGGCCGGTCTGTGTTTCTGTAACGTAGACATCAAGATCCGCATAGTTTGCCGGGAACGGAGCGTTACCACCACGTTCGAATGGCTGGACCAATGGGTTTAGTTCGTTGGGCGAGCCGATGTCCGGTGAAGGCAATCCATTACCAGGAACATAGCCCCGATCGGGTGTTGCCAATTCAGGGAACTGCGCGGCGGCTTGTTGAACTCTGCTTTTATCGTTTCCTCCGCCAACAGCGAATTGATTTTTGGAATCGTCAGGGCTTCCGTATCCGAATCCATCATTCTCTGGGCTTTGAGCGCGAACAACTGGCTGGATGGTGGTTTGGTAAATGTTTTGGTTTGCGGGCTGAGACGCGAGTGAGCCGATTTGTCCAAAGACTTTTTTCTCACCTGAGAGAACGGCAAGCCGATCGTCTGCCGTTGATCGTTGAAGGACTTGTTTTTCTGTTGCCAAAGCCAACTCGCCAACGGATGACAAATCTGAATTCGAGCCAAACAGTCCGTTTCCACTGGTTTTCAGTGAGGATGCAAACGGTGACGATTGGCATCCCGTTAGAGAACCCAAGGCGACCGCGAAACTCATCGCTAGGACTTTCATCGCACGCCGGTATGGCTTGCAATGGAGTTTGTAAGGTTGTTGGTTGCGATCTGACATATTTGTTTGGTTCGGGCGTTCCGATAGTGTTTAGCGAATCATGCTATCCGAGTTGTTGGCGTGGCGTTCCAAGGCTTTTAGTTCTGGAGGCCGAATCACGATCTTGGGTGGCGGTTGCCCTGAAGCTCCTGCACCCGCAAAAATTTGTGCCGAGCCCAGCCGTCTTTCACTGTTTCGAATTTCCTGCACGTTGATGAGGTCGCCAGGTCGAACCGACAGTCGATTGAGAACGACTTCGCGTTTTGTGATTCCGTAATCGCCTTGGAAGTGGACATTCACGTTACCAACGACGTACTGTTTTCCTTCGTCAATTTTGTAAACGATGTCGAGCAGTCCGGGCTCTTCGAGAAAGCGGGGTTCGGCGTCGACTTTTGCGAAAACAAATCCTTCACTTCCGTAGAGATCACGAAGAGTCACGACGTCTGAGTTCATTTTTGCAACATTGAATTCGGGAGAGGATTCTTCCGAGTTGGGTTTAAGGTCGAGCATCCCCAACAATTGTTCTTGGGCGTAAGCTTGATTGCCGATGAAGGAGACGTTGCGGATCCGATAGCGTGGCCCTTCGTTGATGATGAACCGAACATTCATCCAGCGACCATCGTTGCTTTCGTTGACTTCACGACCAATGCGAGCGTTAAAGTAGCCAAGGCTTCGGTAATAGGTTGTTAGTCGCAGGACGTCTTGGTCAAGCGCGTCCCGTTTGACGAGACCGCCAAAGATCTTCAGGATTCCCGGTTTCGATTTGATGAAATGTCGAAGTCTAGCATCGGTCGCAATCTCGTTGCCTTCAAAGTCGACTTTCCAAACACGTTGTTTTTCGTCTTCATGAATTAGGAAGACAACATTGGCGTCGCCGACTTCGTTGCCTTCGAGAATTTCAACCTGGGTTCGTGGGTAACCTTTTTCTTTATACAGCTCTTCGATTTTGTTCTTCGCCATCCGGATTTCGTGGACGTCGAGAGGATCGCCGTCAGTCAGTTCCAGTTCTTTTTTGAGAGCACGGTCAGTCACCCCGCGGTTGCCAACGAATTTGACTTCGCGAATCACGTTACGCTCGACAACGTCTACGGTGACGATAACGCCGTCGGGTGTGCGTTCCAAATAAGGGCCTTGGACTCGACTGATTTCAGGCAGTCGCCAAAGTTGATCGACGTCTTGCTGCAAAATGTCAGGATCAAAATACCTTCCAGGTCGTGTGCGAACATTTCGCATCAGGTGATGTGTCGGAAGGATCTTGTTTCCGTTGATGATGAAATCGGCCACCAACTGTGACGGATCTCGTTGCTTGGCGGTTGTAATCGCCGAGTTGGTCCGTGATTCCGATGGAAAAACGGTTTGGTCTTGGAGTGAACGAACTTTGTTTCGAGCGTCCGCAAATCCAGGTTTTTGTGGGCTTTGGAGGCGCACATTGTCGAGTGAATCGACGTCCAGGACAGGTGGCGGAACAGGTATGTTCTGATTAGCAAATTGACCGGTTTGACATCCCGTAATGATTAACGAAACGGCGATCAGGCCCACAATCCAAATGGGAGTGGGTGTGCTAATCGGGTTGTGTTTTGAAGCTGGCAACGTTGGGTCCATCCTTGACCTCAATCTTTAATAAATCCAGTCGCGTAATTACAGAAACCCAGAAAAAGGAACAAGCCCACAATCATTCGAGTTGGTTATCGAACGAGAAGTTCAACGCTAGCGTTGCGATCAAGTGGCGTGTTTGATTGTTCCAAGGGGGTTGTAATGTTGCTGGGAAGATTACGCCACCAATGTGAAAGGGTTCGAAAAAGAAGTTGAGAAATTTGTGGGTGGTTTGAATTGGGTGTCTTGGTGGGATGTGGAATTCAACGCAGTGAAGTGGTGAGAGAGCGGGGACAAGTTAGGGTTGCCCTTTCAGGGCGAACGTTTCGATTGACGAAGGAACCCAGGGCGTTGCCCTGGGCTGGCATGGGGTTGCCCCTTCGGGGCGTTTGAGCGAATAGCCGTAAGAAAGAAACCAAGGCGTCACCGCGGGTCGTGCCCGGTGAGCCACCAGAGACGGGAGAGCAGCACAGCGGCAACGTGACGTTACGAAATTGTTTGCCGGAAAGTTCGCAGCGGTACGTTGGTCGGTGTGACCGCGAGGAACGGGGAGCAAGTTAGGGTTGCCCTTTCAGGGCGAACGTTT
>CAZQQR010000006.1:40566-41740 GCA_964595515.1 uncultured Pirellulaceae bacterium | reverse complement strand
TTCAGTGCCGGGAACATAACCCTCAAAAACCTAGTCCCGGATGGGACGACACTCACCTGCCAACCATCCACAACTGGCCAAAATCTTCCGACCATTCGGTATCTTTTCCTATCATTCATCGCTTGGCAGGCGTCCTGTTTTTGGACAAAATTGAACAACGTTTTTTTGGAATCGCCTGTACCCATCTCTGCAAATACTTTCCTTGGATCGTCACGATGAAGAACATCTGCCTTACTGTTTGCATTTTGCTTTCTCTTACCTCCCCGTTGCACGCTCAAAAAAATGGCGGGCCGACTGGAATTTTTAATTCACAACAAGAGTATTACGACTTCATGGGAGCGGCCAAGCAAGCCTCTGTTGGCGATGCTGAAATGATGGCCATGATTCCAATGCTCAATGATATCGTTCTACAACGAGAGTTTGGCTCGACCGCGAAACAATACAATGCTGCCGGAAGCGAACTTGGACTCTTGGCTAACCGCGCTGTTCGAGAAGAGATCGAAATGGTTGATGATCAATTTGAGGACCTTCAAGACAGAAAAACGGAGCTTCAAAAACGGTTAAGTGAACAGATACGTTCCATCGATTTTTCTAATCCTGAACAAGCCGTCGTAGAGATCCGCAAGATTCGTGACGTCGCCCAAAAAGACCTCAACGGATTGTTGCTGCCTCATCAAGTTACTCGGCTCAAGCAAATCCGAATGCAAAACTTGCTGCAAAAACGCAGCCTTTTAGTTATCTTGACCAGCGATCCGATCAAATCGGATCTTGAAATTAGTGATGCACAAACCAAAAAACTCCAGGAGGCCGAAAAGGAAATCACGAAAGAGCTCGCAGAAAAGATTGCCAAACTTCAAGAAGAGGCTCGCGAAAAATTGATTTCAAATTTGGATGTGCCACAGCAAACCAAAGTCAAAGAGATGATCGGTGACGCGTTTGATTTGAATTCGCTTGGAAACAAAAAACGTTGGTCAAAAGGTATCTTGAAAAAGGATTCCAAGAAAAAGTAGTTTTGATTTGGACGTAGTTGTTTTGCGGGAAAGCAGTTGTTTTGCGGGAAAGCGATCCGTGGCACCAACGGCATCGCATTCGGGAGTTTCAAAGGGCTGCCCTTTCAGGGCGACGTTGATTTTCGGGAACGGGGACCTAGGGCGTTGCCCTAGGCTGTCATAGA
>CAZQQR010000006.1:29399-40466 GCA_964595515.1 uncultured Pirellulaceae bacterium | reverse complement strand
CTCCATTCTCGTCGCTCAGCACCAATACGGCGAACTTTTCGACATCGTCGAACGATTGATTGCTTTGTGAAACGTAGTCAAACCGACCGCGGAGATCGGTGTAGCCATCTTTGTGAAAGCGAACGGATCCGTTGGTCGAACGAGCGTAAACTTTGACGTAGGTTTTCGAAATCGGTTTGCCAGATTTTTCATCGGTAACCTGCAACTGGCCGAATCTTTCAACCATCTGCACATCCAGCGAATGAGCGAAAAATGGAAGCGCCTTGGTCTGGTCGCCTGCAACAACCTCTACCAGAACATTCTTGTTCATCATCTCTTTAGGAAGCTTGAATTCCTTGGAACCCTTGCCCTGTTTATTCTTTGTTAGTTTGATCGTCTGAGTTGAATTCGGACGAATCAAAGAGAAACCTTCCAGTTCGTCTTGAGCAAATGGTGAGCGGCTGAACAGCAATTCAATATCCATTTCATAGTAGTTCACCTGCACCGAACCAAGATTGCGGTACTTTAGCTTTCCAACCCCCGACTCAATTTCAAAATCGAAACTTTCGGAGTTAGATGCCAGTTCAGTTTGTTGCTCGCTCTGATCCTTATCATCGACCACGCCTGTTCTCGCGTTCCGAATCCCGTCAACTTGAGCAATGATTTGCTTGAAACGATTTCGCCAGTGATCGACAGGATAGTCTTTCCATTTTTCAGCCTTGGCTGCTGCCGCCTCAGGCTGTTCGCGATACATATCGAGATAGGCATCACAGTAGTCGTATTGGATTTGCTCGACAATTGATGCTTTGTTCACCGAATCAAAATGATCCAGCGCTGATTCGATTCTGTCTTGCAAAAGCAAATAATAGGTCACTGCCAAGTGATCTTCATCATTCAGTGTTTGCCTGTTCGCAAGCACATTTAGCAGGCTTTTGTACTGTTGATAGAAACTGGAATTGAGGATTTTTCGTTTGGGTCCAAGCTGATGGGCGCGAGCGTTTACTAGCGGCCAGTACTCCTTGTGCTGATACCAATTTCTTTCCACTGGATCGACGGTCAACAACTCCGAATCAAACGAGACTCCAAACTTTGGTACAAACCGCGAGTGATCCATGAACTCTCGAATCACAGAAACATCATTGTGATGAATTCCATAAGACCAAACCGTGTCGTCGTAAACATATCGGCTGCGAAGCGTCGAAATGGCTCGCTTGAAAAATTTCTCGTCGTCTAATCGAAACGCGATCATCGAAAGGTTCAGTCGCAGCACATTTTCCTGATTTAAGAAATCAATAACCTGCTCGTCCGTACCATTCTGGGAAACAAATTCCCATGAAGCTTCGTCAACTTTCGCCGGTTCGTCGATCACCTTGAAAGTCACAGGATCTGCGATCGCCAAAACTTTTTCTTTGGCAGAGACATGGGCAGGGTAGTGTGAGAAATCGCCTGCGGTCGGAAAGTAGAACGAGTACTCCACGTTGATCGTACTGTATGGCCCCAACTGCATTGGAACGGTTTTGGTTTCCTGTGAACCACTACAGGCAACCGATCCTTTCGGGATCTGAACCAGGACATCAATATTTCGAGGCGTGGACGTTGGGTTGGTAATTACAACTTGACCACCGTAAAGCGTATGGGCGAGGAAATCGCCAGTGATGAATTTGTCATATCGCAGATTGTCTTCATACCGATAACGATCATTCTTTTGATAAAAGTTCTCGCTTACCAAAACAGTTGTGTTTTTTCGTTCAAGGATCGCGTCACGAACTTGTTGATGCAAGACGATCGCCGGTCCTCCTGATTTAAACGTCATTGAGCTATCGACGTACTCAAAATCATGCTCGGGTGAGTCTAATGGCAAATCAAGCACAGAAAGAGCAAACATCTGTTCAGTAAATGTTCGATGGGCTTCAGCGAAATAGGGTGACAAGAAATCTCCGCCATCGTGGCTGGCGAAGTCCCTCCAGAAACGATTGACTTGAACCAAGTCGGAACTGATTTGGCCTGGCTGCAGCAAATAGTAGTTGTTCTCCATCCATTCGCGTGTCGGCTCGATTCGACGGTACAACCGATTGGTATTCTTCCTCAGTTCAACCAGGCTTTCGCGTAACATCTGGTCTGACTCGTTAATGCTAATTGGAACGGGTACCGCGTAGGACTGCGTCACGTTCTCGGTGTAGGGCACTTGGACCGTGTAATTTTCGATCGTTCCGTCTGGCAGTTTTCGAGTTCTGGTTTCAGTTCGTAATCTCTGCACAGGAACCGTCCTCGTTCGGGTTTCAACTCGAACTCCAGCGGTTACCGGAGCATTGAGTTGCCGCTTGTTTTTATCTGCCCCCGATTTCGCCGCTATTTCAGCAAGTTTTCGTTTTTTACCATTCACAACACCGAGTTCATCCAATCTTCGGCCTCTACCTGGTGCTGGTTTTTGATCGAAATAAAATGCCTCTGACTCTTCTATTTCAAACTCCTCATCGTCATCGAACATCATTTCATCGGCAACGACGCTTGGGTTTCGCCCCAACACAGCATCGCCACTAAACCGTGGAGTTGATTGCGAACGACCACCTCCACGCCCCATGCCTCCACCACCGCCCATGGCAGCACTCAACTCAGGAAGGTCTTTACTAGCATCCGATTTTTTCAAATCACTGAGAGTCTTGGTCTGAAACTTGCTGCGCTCCAACCCAAGCCCATACAAAGTCGTTTCATACAAATAGTCAAAGGTCGCGGTCGGCGTCGGATTCAGAGAATACGATTCACCGATATGACGAGCCAAATCAGTCGCCCGAGTTTCGAAGCGATGAGAAAGCAGAATTTTTTCGACTGTATTCAGCTGATTAAACTTCCAGGGCTTTAGGAATGCTTCCAGGTTTTCATCCAGCAAGTACAAATCCATAAAGGTCTTGTCTCGTTTGTTTTTGAGATGCGGGACAACGACACCATCAAAGAAATTGGCATCTTTTTGCATAATGAAAAAGTTCAATTCGTGACAAGCAAACTTCGAATAGAGATCCTGTTTTGCTTCTTGCGTTTTGTCATTCCAATCCAAGATAAACCTGAACTGGGAAAGCTGCGTTCCGGCATTGAGTGCCTGGTACAGTTTGAAAACGTCTCCCAAATCATCGTACTGCTGAAATTTTGCCGAGATGATGTCGTCCACCGCCAATGTGTCGCCTTTCTTAAGCACATCAACCTGTTTCGATTGAGAAAAATGCTGATCTGGATCCAGTGAATGAACGAGTCTTCCGTCCTGAGGCGTCAGTTTTCTGAGTGGCAGATTGACGGTTCTTTGAATCGTATGAAAAGCATTCAATGCGATTACACGCACATGCTGATTGGGGCCAAGCTTTTCCCGATCAACCAAAACCATTCCGTTTTTGTCTGGTTTGAGATTGGCAAAAATTACTGATCCTTCACCCAGGAAATCGAGATTGGCAAAATCACTTGCGCTCGCCTGCCGGCTAAGGTTAGTGGTGCTTCGGCCGGCGGATTTGTCTCGCTCACTTCCAACCCCGCCATAGTCGTTCCCCTCTGCCGCAACCTGCGAATCGTTATTCGTCACACGAGTGGACCAAGGGTTAAGCAACAATGACGGCCGTTTCAACATATTTCCCGGGAACCGTTTGGCGTATTTTCGTCGCAGAATGTACTCGTATTCGTCGCCGATCTTTCGGCCTTCCATATAAACAGACCGACGCAAGGATGGATTGCGGAACCATGGCTCCAGATCGCGGACTTTGTCGAACTCACCATAGGCATTCAACACCGGAAGGTACCGAGTTCCAATCACGTGCACGCGAGTGAACGGATCCGCATTGTCGACTTGAATTTCAACTTGTTTGGTTGTCACGTCGATACTGGAAACGTGAATTGTTTTTCCGCCCCTCGTTTCGAGATGGCGGTGCTTGCCGACTAGAACCTGGCCGGCCCGCGGACCTTCCGTAACTCGAATTTTGACTAATTTAGTTTTGGCGGAACCAAGCTCACTGTCATACGTGAGGTTTAGTTCATAGTCACCAGGATTAAGACCTGAGATCGAAACCAATCCATCTTCGATTGCAACCGATTCAAAGTGGTCTGCAACATACGTGTTGTTTCTTAATTCCAGCAATGACACGTGATCTCGAGAAGATTCCACAACGCCGGCTGGTGCTGCAAGCTCAATCGTATCCGACGCCAATGAGTGGATCGAAGAGTAGAACGACTGATCCTGTCTCATAAGATTCCAAGTTTTCTTAATCCCCCGAGCCAATGTTGCTTGGATTTGATAAACGCCTGGCAAATCTCCAAGTTCGATCAAGCCATTTGCGCCTGACTGAAGGTCGGCATAAACCTTGTCATTGGTTTCTGTAAAACGGAACTCGACTCGGACCGATTGCTTAGGCCTCAGTTCACCGGTTTTACCGAGGACCTCAATAAAATATCCACGGTTGGAAGGAATCAAATGCAAATCTTGAATCGTTTCCGAAAGGTCAATCCCGTTAATGGAAAAAGACCGGTTCGCGTTAAAAACAAGCTTCTTGCCGTTGGAGACTTTTTCAAGTTCCGCACTGACCGCAGCCGTAATTTGCCTCACGCGAGGGGGAACAACAAACTCAACGATCGTTTCCGATTTTTCAGACAGCTCCAATCCACTGATTGTCTTTGTTGATGAAACACCGTCTTGGTTGACAGTAGTGATATAGAGTTTTCCATTCTCCATCATGCTAACCGGAACTGGATTACCACCAACAATTTGTAGCGAAGGTCGAATCAAGACTTTGGCAGTATTGCTACGAAGTAAATTTTCGCGATCCAAAACCAGCGACGCCGTGAACTTGTAATTCTCTGCAACGTGATTGATGGACTGAAGGCAACTGAATTCTCCCTGCGAAATAATCGCATTCACACGGCCGGGTTGGGTTGAAAACGGAACAAGAATCTTGCCGTCTTTGTCAGCCATGTATCGCGTACCCGCGATCCAGATATTTGCGTCAGTAACAACCGAACCTGACTGATCGACCACTGTAAATTGCTGGCCGCCGGGTGTGACCTGACCATGAATTTGCATTCGACCTTTGCGGATTAGCGCTCGACTGCTTTTTCCACCCGCAATAAAATCGACGATATAGACTCCACGATCTTTGATTTGCGGAAACTTAAAACTTCGCTTGTTTCGCAGAGCGGGAGCATCGGAATACGTGAACGTCTCTTCGTGATTTGGAACCAAACCATCCAAATTCACGTCGGTATCGATCTCACGTTTGTGTTTTCGATAATAGTTGCTGGTGTTCATCTCAAAGACTTTGACAATCAAGTTGTCCACGTTTTTAAGATGAAGTTCGAGTTCGACCGCATCGTCAATGTCAAAGAACTCAGGATTGGTTGAAACGAAATCGACATCAATCCGCTCCATCAACGCTTTGTATTCTTCTGGCGAAAGCATCGAAGCCCACTTTTCCGTGTCGCCTTTGCCGTTGATGATTTTCACCGTCGCAAACTGACGTTTTAGATACGTGTCACGAACGTAAGGCGTAAACGCGCTGAAATTGTTTACGTTCAGTAAGAAGTGATGCAGGTACTTTTGAATTAGTGGTTCATCGTTTCGAACTGGCAACAGCATGATTTGATTCGAAAAATTCTGATTCAAATTAGCGACGTTGTTACTGGTGGAAACCTGTTTCAGCCATGTCGGGTTGACGTAGGCGATCCGTTTCGGCAGTTGAAGGTATTCCATGAACAATTTGCGATCGTACTTGCCCTCGCGCAAATCCAATTCCAACAATCGATAAAGCACACACGCTTTTAACGAATTGTTGTTCGCGTTTAAAGTTTTCGCGAATGACCAAAGTCGATTCAGAAACGCGCGATGCTCTTCGCGATCGGATCGCCAATCCACATCCGCGGACGGATGGAGTTTGGAGAGATAGACTTCGACGAACGCAGAATTGGTTTGTAGTTTTGGTTGCTTCGTAAGAAGGTCGTCCAGTTGTTTGATCGTCAACAGGCGGTGGATTGTCATTTTGCCAAACCCGCGGCTATCTCGTTCCTTCAAGTCTTTGACGATCAACTCAACTACGTTTGGAAAATCAGGCCGCGTCAAACGCTCCAACAGATTCCGCAACTGCGTTTTAGTCAATCGTTTGTCGGCGACCAATCGCAAGCCCGAATCACTGAGTTTCTCAACGGTGGAGCGCCGAAGTGCCCTGGCGATTCGAGCATCCAAATCGATTATCTTCGGGTCAAGCTTGGTGGGCAGATCGCGTTGAGCATCTGGAATTTGACGCTGGTGAGTAAAATGAAGTGAGAGTTGCCGTTTAAGATAATCCAGTGTTACTTTTGGATCGTCGGTGTATTTCAAAAGGGCTTGGCGATTCTTGATTTGCTTAACACGCTGCG
The DNA here is from genome assembly GCA_964595515.1 of uncultured Pirellulaceae bacterium. Lineage (GTDB taxonomy): Bacteria > Planctomycetota > Planctomycetia > Pirellulales > Pirellulaceae > Mariniblastus. The sequence continues at coordinate 34,106 of CAZQQR010000006.1, read as the reverse complement.
TCTCGCCAAACCGTTTAATCCACGGCTTCAGCAGTTCGTCGACTTTATCGAGCTGTTCATTATTTTGATGGTGGAGAGCATGAAAATAGTAGTACGGCTCAGTTCCAGGAACCAGTTTCTTAAGCACAGCCTGACGATCTTTCGCCAAGACGAATTCTTCCAGGAATCCAAGCTCTTGCCCAAACACAGCTTGGGGAGAGCTAATCCACCCAAACACGAGACATGAGATTGAAAAAACGAAGATGCTAACTGCACGACTCATGGTGAACTCCCAAAACGATCCGAAAAGCACGGCTCAATATCTAGCCATATTCTATGCGTTAGAATTTCCGATGCGACAATTCGAAAAAATCTGATTTCCCGTGACGGAACTACGGTTAGAATCAAGCGGCCCGATGATAAGAGTAGAACGAAGCTTGGTTCGATTTATTAGAAACAAAAATTGGCGTTATTTTGGGCCGAGTTTTGGAGGTCAAAATCCGCATTTTCGGGTTCCTTCGGAATAATTCGCCTTTTGAAGAGGCAAAAACTCAACGACTATGCTCAATCGAAACCTCACGCCCGATCCGAATCAAACCAAACTTCAGTGGGAAGATCTCAATTTCGGGGCACCCACAATCATTGCTTTGGCCAATATTTGCAGTCACGCAATGAGTGCATCGCAAACCGACATTGAACGGAATGTGTCACAACTGTCGGACGAGGCAAAAACAATTTTGGTGGCGGCCAGCCAAAGAGGAACCATCGATATTCGCGCCAGCCGAGAACGCGTGGATTCAGTTGAGCGTTTTCTGGCTGTTTGTGTCGAACATGAACTTGAACAGTGGATGTTGTTTCTTGATCGTGACAAACCCGAGCAAACGATTCGGTTTCTCGACGGATTTCGGCAGCTGTGCATGGCTGGATTGGTGATCCATCATCTTCAAAAAGATTTTTCGCTTTCTTCATCGGGTTTCGATTTGGCGAAAACGCTTAACCGCGACGACTTCAAAGAACTGTTGACGTTCCCGACGGAAATTGTCCATTGATCAAGTTCAAAACAAAATTCGTTTTGGCGATTTGGATCGGCTCGATGAGCGTTGTCCAGTTTTGCGCAGCGCAATCTCACATCGTCCTGCGAGATTTGACCCTGATACGGAACAAGACCGTCACGGAGTATGACTTAAAAGGCGTCACGCTTTCGGATGGATCTAAACTCGGCTGGGATCGAATATTGAAGGCAGACGTTGGAACCGAGCGGCAGTCGGATTTTGACGCAATGATCAAGCAAGTTGGCCTGCCAATATTTCGTCTTAAATCTCGAATCGCAATTGGAGATTGGGCCGGGGCAGGGGAGATGGCCGCCCAATTGTCAGATCGGTTTGAAGAACTTGATCGCCAAAACCAATACCTGATTTCGCTGACAAGAATGAAGCTGAGTGAAATGCGTCCGGGCAACAAGAATGCTCTGGCCTACTTCTTGAAGGCAAACCAACTACAGCCTCAAGCAAACCAACAAACTTTAAAGCTAGTTGGAATGCACCGATTGAGTGAGTCCGAAACCAAACTCCAGTTTTCGAACCAGATTTTACCAGTTTGGTTCAGTACAGATTCACTTTCTGATTTAGCTGACGAGATCGTTCCATTTGTTGACGACCGACCGGGCGCACTAATCTATCTCGCGTCGATCCGAATCGAACTTGAGCAATTCCGCGTCGCTCGTCCCTTACTGGAGCGATTGTCTCGATTCGATGATCCGGTGGTTTCGTCTTGGCTTACTGTTTTAAAGGCGAGGCTTCTACAGAAGGAAAAAAAGCTCTCCCAAGCCCAACCCATCCTCGAAAGGCACCGGGAGTTGCTTGGCTCAAGTCGCCCAGCCGCCATGTTTTACCTTGGCATGGGCTATTTGGAGTCGCACGAAAATGCAGCAAAGGCGAACGCTCACCCGGGCTCGTCAATTGATGAAGATCTTTCCCGAGGAATTCTGGCGTTCTTGGGAATTCCGGCGCTTTACGGTGATCAGCATGCAGAGATGTCGGCAGCGGCGCTTTTTTACTCTGCCAAGATCTCTGACCTACGGAAGCGAAATAGGGAAGCACAAAAATTACGAGATGAGTTGTTAAAACGATACGGGCAAACGTATCATGGTCGACTGGGTGCGAATCAAACTTCTACTCGGTAAGCGTTTTGACGACAGCTTTGAAAAATATCTCTCGTGGTCTCCGGCCAATTGCGATTCGTTTGGTCTTTTTTTCTCTGGCCTATTTTCTACCGACCGTTGGGATTGCCTTTCAAGGCGTCGAAGCTGCGCAAGCCGAAAACACGACACCGCCAACCATTTTTACAATGCTGTTTGGCGGGAATATTCTCGGCATCTTAATCGTTGGACTGATTCTTATTCTCTCTGTCGTCAGCCTGTACTTCATCATTGAACATTTGCTGACGATTACGCGGGGTCGCATCATGCCTGACGCCACGTTGTCGGAATTGGAAGCACTAATTATTCACGGAGATATCAACAAAGCGATCGAGCTTTGTCACCAAAAAGAAAACTACTCTTTGTCGACAGAAGTGATTTTGGCCGGCCTTGAGCGTTACAAAGGAAGTGAATTTGGATACGCCGAATACCGCTCGGCCGTCGAAGAAGCGGGAGAAGATCAGACAGGGAAACTCTACCGACGCACCGAAGTCTTAAACGTGATTGGCGCGATTGCTCCAATGCTGGGTTTAACGGGAACGGTGCTGGGAATGATCGAAGCCTTCACCACGATCGCTTCGCTGGAAGGCATGGCTCGGCCTCAGGAACTTGCAGGGGGTATCGGCCAAGCTTTAATCACGACGCTGTTGGGGCTGCTCGTCGCCATCCCAACCATGGTCGCATTCAGTTATTTCCGAAACAAAATTGACTCGCTAATCGCAGAAGCGGGGAAACGAATTGAACAAGTCATGATGCCGCTGGGGCGAAAAAAATAATGAGGCTCAGTCGTTCCAAACCGGCTAGTACTTTGACGTTCAATATGACGCCAATGATTGACATCGTGTTCCTGTTGATCATCTTCTTTATGACGGTTTCTCAAATCACCCGAACGATCGACACGCCCATGCCGCTTCCGCGAGTCACGTCTGGTGACGAGCAAGCCAAAATGACGAGCCTGACGATTAATCTTGATCAAGATGGAAATATTATCATCAGTGGAAAATTACTCTCTGTATCCAAGTCGCTTGCCGCAATCAAAACCAAACTCGAAGCCAGCAACAACGACCCTTCAAAAGTTAAAATCCAAATTCGATGTCATCGCGAATGTCCCAGTCGCCATGTCTCTGAGCTTTTTCAAAACTTGTCAAAGCTCGGATTCACCAATGTTCGCTCAGCCGTTTCAGACCTGTAGCCAATATTCATGAAGCTTAGCAATCGACAATTTGATAGCCGGCGACTGGAACTATCGATGACCAGCATGATCGATGTCGTATTCCTGTTGCTAATTTTCTTTCTCGTTACCACGACGTTTGTGCGGCCCGAGAGAGAAATTGCTTCTGCGATCAAAGTCAATGAGCGTAGCGCAGCCACTTCGAAGTCTAACCTTGAGCCTGCGATCATCGACATCTTCAAACAAGGAAGCGGTACCATTTTTCGAATCGGTGCTGTCAACACAAACGACCTTGATGAGATCACGAAGGTACTTACAGATTTCGAAGATAAATCGGAGGGTGCGTTCGTTCGCGTTTCGGGTGAGGTGCCTTACGAAGCCGCCGCCATGGCGATTGGAGCTTGCCGCGCTGCAGGGTTCACATCCGTTTCTTATTTGCCGCTAGAATGACCCGGTAAACTCTTCGGTCAAAACTTTTCTTCAGAATGCTCGTTGCACCACCGACAATTCGATTTCTGGCTGTGTTGATTTGCACCCTCGCAGTTAACAACTTGTTCGTCTGCCGAGTATCCAATGCGCAGCCGAATCTCGATGAGTCTCTGCAAATTGAAGAATATCTTCGATCTCTCGACCTTGATAATTTGGTCATCGAACAATTAGAAAAGGCGACGGCACAAGAAACCGACCCCGATGAGCGGCGAATTCTGGCCAAACGTTTGGGCACCGTTTACGCTGACCAGTTAATGTATCAACCCAATCCTCCGGTGAGGTATCAGACGGGGTTGGACAAACTTCTGCAAACTTACCCAGAACTGTCAACGTTCACGATTCGTTTGGCTCTTCTCCAAGCTCAATATTCGACTGCAGAGAAGCAGTTTTTTGACTGGTGGTACGAAGGGAGAGATTTAAAACTTCAAACGTCTGTCTTGTCCGCATTTACTCGTGTTGAGTCTGAACTTCGAGCCATCAACGGGAAACTTGAATCGGACTATCAGGAACGCCTGGCCAACATTCAGACCTTTGCTGAAAACCGCGACAATGAATCAAAACGCATGTTGCAAACTGAAAATCTATTGCTGCACAGCAACTATTTACTTGGTTGGAGCAGCTACTTTCGAGGGATTCTCGATTCAAGTTCACGCAAACAGCTCATGAAACAATCCGACAGGTATTTCCGTAATTTTCTTCAGATTGAACCCGACGTGATCCTTAACGATGTCGATGCAAAATGGTTCGATTATTCGTCTGACTGGAATGTGCGCGGACTGATCGGATTGTCGATGTGCCAACGGGCTTTGAATCACGATGGGCAAGCAGACTATTGCTTGAAACTAGTCGAGACAAATGCAATCAACCAACG
>CAZQQR010000006.1:23677-29299 GCA_964595515.1 uncultured Pirellulaceae bacterium | reverse complement strand
ATGGGCAAGCAGACTATTGCTTGAAACTAGTCGAGACAAATGCAATCAACCAACGAGATTGGGAGTTGCGATTCGCCTGGAAAATGAATTCCCGAATTTTCCTGGATGATTTTTCGGATATTCAAAACGTTTTTCAAGAAGTCGAATCATCGCGTGAACTTTCTAAATCAGGCCGAATCGCATTTTGGGGAGAAGCTCTAAAAGCCAGCAAAGCACTCGCGAGCAATCAATTGGACCCGGCGGTCGTGACGAAAATTCAATCCCGCAGTTTGGCGAGACTTGCGAAACTTTTCCAAGCTGAATTGATCGAGTCGTTCATGAGCGAGAACGATATCGAAGTTTCCGAGTCAGATTTTCGTAGCACTTGGGTTCGAGGCTATCTCGATTTTTACAAATCAGAACAGGTTGCCAAGGGCGAACAAAAAGATCGCCTCATGGGTTTGGCAAACGAACGCCTGAGCAAAGCAATTGATCTTGCCGATGGCACAACGGATCCGCACGAACTTTTGTGTTGCCAATTCCTCAAGGCGAAACTGCAGCTCAAGAACAAAAACTATCTAGAGGCGGCACGAGATTTAGAGAGAGTATCTCTTTCGATACACAGCTTTGATGTCGAGCTTGCCGCGGAAGCACAATGGCTTGCGATTATTGGATATTCCGAGTTTGCTAAACTGGAACCACGAAACATATTTCAAGCCATCCGTGCGATCGACCAAGCGAACATTCGGTTCCCAGGTTCAAAAATGGCCAAACGTGCGACATTCGAAAAATTAAAAATCAACAACAGCCGCCTATCCATTGAACAAGCAATTGCCAATCTTGAGAAAATTAAACCCGCAAGTGTGAATTATAAATCGAGCTGCCGAGAAATTGTTGAGCTGAGATATCGCAACTGGAACCAGGCTTTCCAATCCGACGAACCGGCGGTTGAAAAACGATACGCTGCTTTGAATGACGAAGTTCAACGATACTGTCAGTTAATTGGCGTTGATGAAAACCAAAAGCTTCGCGCCATGATGTTGAGCATTGATTCGGCTCTAAAATCAGCCAAACCTGAACAGGCGCGGAAGCAATTGAATTTTGCGAAAAACTACGCCAATCAACTTTCAACCCAAAGTTCTGAATATGGCGAGTTTCGATTTTACCAACTCCGTTTGGCGATCCTCGAGAACGACGAGTCACAAATTGAATCGGAATCTAATTGGCAGTCAGTCCATGGAAAGGGAACGAACCGTGAGGCATCAGCCTTAATTCAACTGGCCAAACTGGCAGACACCCGACTGGCAAGTTTTTCCAAAACGAATATTCAGTCAGTTGATAAAACAAAACTGATTGAAAACGCAATTAAGCAATACGATCGTCTAGTACAATTCACTGGCTCATCGCAAGAAGACCTAACGCGTTCCGCCAACGCCCGGGTTGCCTACTCGCGACTGGCCGAGCTGAAAGGAATGGTGGGTAAAAACGAGGACGCAATTCGTATCTTTTTAAAACTCAATCAAGCATTTCCCAAACAGGTCAACTACATCCAAAGTTTAGCATCGACGTACGCTTCGTCCGAGCAATACGAGCTTGCGATGCCAATGCTAAAACGACTAATCGCAGGAGTGACGCCAGGAAGTAATTCCTGGTTCGAAGCAAAACTTCTCTTGTCAGAGTGTCTCCTCGCCACGAACCAAGTCGATGACGCGAGAAAACTAGTAGACCAAACCATCCGGCTCGGGGGTGACATGCCGGCGAGCTGGACGGAACGATTTGAAGCGTTAAGAGAGCGATTGGAACAATAAAATTCACTGCCTTCGATCTGACAACTCTATCTGCAGATGGCGTCTTCAAAGCCGAGAATTAAATTCGAAATGCAACGTTCGGCCGCAATGCACCCAGCAATTCCTTGCTCATGATTTAGCTACCTAAACCAAATCAACTGATCGCTGAAACTGCTAAACTATACTCGTGAGCGAATCGAACCAAGACAAACACGAAAAGCATCCACCGAAAACGGACCCTCGGCTGAAAAACTTCCTGCGCCAAGCAGAAGCGATCATTGCATCTCAACGAGGACTGAACGCGGCCAGCCGACTAAAACTGGATGCTCTTGCGGAACACCTCAAACTTCCCAAGCCCCTCTACGATCAGGCGATCAAAGAACTTCAGCAGAGTGAAGCCTTTGCCAATCTCACTCGTTATGAAAAATCGTACCTCAAATTCTTGGCGAAAGAATTTGAGAAACTGACTGGTGGAGTGCTTTCTCCTGGCATGGAGAAAAAGGCCCTCAAACACGCCGAAACTAAATACCAAATCAACGGCACGCGAGCCGAGCAGCTTATTGATGCCCAAGCCGAAATCGATGGAATCGCGCGAATCTCATCGGCCGACAGCTATCTGTTCGCCGAACGAATGATTGTGGATCAGATCGGTGATTGTTTGGTCGCTGATGAAACGCTGCAAGACGAACTTTACCAATCTGCGATCAAATGGGGCGTCGAAAAAGATCAGGTCAACCAGATTATTGCCCGACAGATTCGTCGAAATCGTGACCGAAACAAATCAAATCAAATTGCCAAACTTCTTCCGGCCTTTGTATTGATTACAGTACTTGTCTCCGTCACTATCATTGGATTTCGTCGAGGCTGGTTTGAGACGGCAAGTCACTCAGACCCACCAGTCAATATTGTCCCGGCAGTGCCAAAGGAATCTCCGAGCGAATATCCTTGGCTCGACACGCAGACCGCAGCTGACCTTTACCATATCACTGAAAATGATACCAAGCTCCATCGAATTTTCGAAAAACTGAGAGACGATTCTGTCACCCAGCAAAAATTAGGATTCAAAGAACTGGTCATGCTTTTAGTCAATCGAGATTCGATCGATCCAGCATTAGAGGATGCGAGCGTGACCAGTTTGTTGTTTCATCCCAACGATGAAGCCGTGGGATCCGCTCTCAATACGCTCAAGGAATTTCTCCAGCCAGTCTCGCCCATCAACGTCAAGAAATTCAAGGACGCTTACAAGGCGAACCGACTCATTGAAACATTGAGGTTTGATAGCGACCATCCAGCGCCGGGAGAACAGGCCCGGGCGAAAGACAGAATTGCCCTCCTCGACGAGTTAGTTAACTCAACTTTGCACCTGGAACCAACCGCGACGGGTCGCAAACGATATCGCGAAGTCTCCGAAACAGAAATTGCGACTTCTCAGTGGAATGACTTAATACAAACAGCTTGGCAAACACCAAGCCTTGCCGCAAAATTGATTCAGCCACTTGTTGAGCTTACGACGACACGTCTTCCTGCCGAATCATTGTGCCTGTTTCGTGATGAAGCCATTTTAACGGTCCTCGATTCTGACCAGTCGTTTTGGGAAGATCTTCGCCGACCAAGCGAGGCGTCGATCAGCGACTGTAGCGAATCGAATCTTCATAAATGGGTTGGAATCTACCTAAATTCTAAAGACGAAAAACTGCTTCAATCCATCGGCCCCAAACTCGCAAAACGTTTAAAGATTGAACCTCGGACTAATCGCGTCGTCGATGTTAAATCCGCCATTGAGATTTACGATCAACAGCGGCGTTACCGTCGCCTGCAATCGGTGATCGACAGAAATTTATTGTTAGTGAGCCTAACCAAAGATGTAATTCAGAAAACCGATCTCGGTATTGAGTCAGATCTTCCAGACCGAATTGCTTTGGTCGCTTTGGCGGTTAACACCCAGTTGGCATTTTGTTCAACACTTGAAAACGCAAGCCAATTTGATGACCATTCATTTGCGGATTTTGATCGGTTAGTCTCAACCCCCTCTCCAAGATTGCGAGAATTGATTTCACTTCCTAACGATCGACAAACAGACACCCAAAAACTCGCTGCCCCAACCGCATCCGACAAACGGAGCAAAGACGCGGCGATTACGCGGCTTTCAAGTTTGGATCAGGAAGACTCAGGGCTTCGAATCCTCGCACTCAATCAACTCGAACGCGTTGCCTATCGTTTTCAACGATTGCCTTATGAACAAGCCACGACTTTGGCGAACTATCTCCTCTCCGACCTCAAGAGCAAGGAACTATTAGCGGTCGAAGAGAAATTAAGTTCGTTTTCCCATTGGCCTAACCTTGGATTGGCAATCGCAGACCAATTGCCCAACAGCAAGACTGATCGACAATCAGCGGTGAAAATAGCGACACGCCTGTTCGAACACGATTTCCAATTGACGTCCGATGACTGGCGAAAAGAACTGGGTTTCGAAATCATCAAATCAGTCTACGACTCATCCGTCAAACTCGTCCAACGCGACCCCAACAACGAAAAAAGCAATTGGCGGCGACTAAAAATCTACCTACAGCAAATGTTCTCTGAGCGAGTCGCAATCGTTAGCGATAACACTTTTTCTCGGTCATCCCAATCACCTGCCGATTCGTTAATCCGCCTTCATTCGATTTTGGTTTCAAAACTGAACCTGCCAGATAGAATTTCAAAAATCCAAAAACTGGTAGACAAGAAATTGATCTCCAACTCCATTAACCGAACGGCTGTGGTATCGAGCTTGGTCGCCAAAGCTATCTCGCAGCGTCAAGGAGATGATTCTGCCCGTCTTGTGAAAAAATACGATTCGGCAATTCAACAAACACCTGATGCGGGCAAACAACTATTGCTGGCTGAACGTCTGCTGCTGCAAATCGTAGACTTGAAAAGGGCCCAGCTGATTGATGAACTAACGCAAAGGGAGGATCAATGAGGGCATTTCTACTAGGCCTCTTTTTGTTCAGTTGCGTTAGTGCATCACGCGTTAAGGCAGATGTTATTTTCCTGACTGGCAATGAGCGAGCTCGAGTCGGACGCATCGTAAGTCAGAACAAACAAGAAGTTCGGTTTCAGGTTTACGAAAATGGCAAACCGTCAAAGACCTCAACATTCCAATCAGCGAAGGTCCTGGAAGTGGTCCAAACCATTCACCCAGAAAGGCTGGAAGCACTCTCACCTACCAACCCAAGCGGCTACCGCAATTACGCAGAGGAACTCGCGGCTCACGAAACTGATCCGGTGGCTTCGAAACTTGCCAAACGACTTTTTCTGATTGCTGCGTATCATAGTGATGGCAATTTGCGGGTCAGCTGTCTGTCAAGCATGCTCGGTCTCGCAGAATCAAAAGCGGAACGAAGAAGTTTAGAACTCCTACGCTACCTGGCAACGCCCGGCAACTCAAACCTTCCGTTTCTTGACCTCCAAGAACCCAACGGCACCGAAAGCCTGTCAGCTGACAACTCTCGGCTCTTAGTAAAACTAATCCAAGACATCCGAAGGGGACAATCGCCCGATGCGGAAAAAACGTTGGCGTCTGAGGATACTGAAAACCTTTTTCGATCTCAGAACCTGATCAGCAAACAAGAATTGGTTCAAATGACCCGAGTCAACCAGATCAGTAAAGCGCAACTCTTGAAGCTATTATCAGTTGAGATTCAATTGAAGACGAACAATGCTGAATCAAGCAAATCAAAAACGGCGGGCGGGGCTTCGGACGACTGGGGAGAACTGGCTTTTGAGAAATCCGATGCGGTTTTTCGTCTGCCGAATCTAAAAAGCGTTACAGAATTTGATCCAACGCTTTCTGTTTTCCGCGATGGTCAATGGG
>CAZQQR010000006.1:21895-23577 GCA_964595515.1 uncultured Pirellulaceae bacterium | reverse complement strand
ACTTTCGTGCCGCAAGTCGCATAAATCACGTCCATCTCTGGACCACCGAAACAGATGTTCGACGGATGCCTTTCTCCGGCTGGCATTGAAATAATGAAATTGACTCTGCCAGCTTGGTCGCAGACCTGAATCCCAAGCTTGCTGGTAACGTACAACCAACCTTGGCGGTCGACCGTCATTCCATCGAGGGAAGATTTTTCTTCGCGATAGGGCAGATGCAGCCAGTAATATGCCTGCTTGTTTGAAAGATCGCCATTCTCGGCCACTTGAAACGCCGTCACCATTCTGCCTTGAAAATTGGTCACGTATAACTGCGACTGATCAGGGCTAAGCAAAATCCCATTGCATCCTGCAACCTCGCCAACCGCTTCCGCATCATCTGCACCTGGTTTGATTCGAAAAATCTGCTTCGTTCGTGGAGAAGTAAAATAAATCGTTCCATCGGAACGTACACACAGATCATTGGATGTAACGTTGGTGGCGATCGTGGTGGCGGCTGCTGACTCATCATAGGCGACAATCTCTTTCTTCCCATTAGCACAAGCGAACAGCCGACCGTCGGGCCCAAACATCAAACCGTTTGCAGCCCCTGTCTTTTTCGCAAAAAGAGAAACGACTCCATCGAGATCAATTTTGTGAATGGTCGAACTTTGGATGTCTGTAAAAAAGACCTCGCCTTTCGAGTTACTGGTTGGCCCTTCGGTAAAACGATGTCCTTCACTTACCAATTGCCAATCTTCGTTTGGCAAAAGAAAATTGCCTCGACGTTCGCCAGCTTTTTCGGGATGCGTCATAACCGGCTTCGGCCAGTCTTTCCAAAGATACGTTAGTCCGTCGCTAAAGAACTCCATCTCACCGCTTCGGCCGTGCTTTGCGTCATCCCATTTAAACTCATGCTCATAACCTCTCCATTGAAGCGCCCGTTGCATTTGTTGGTTGGCCATCCACCAGTCGCCAGCGTAAATATTCAAATCATTGCTACCGTCGTGCATGAAAATCCTGATTGGTTTCGCTTCCATTTTCCGAACCAATGAATGCAACTCGTCTCCACCTCGCAGTCCAACAAACGTGCCCACCGTGCACCAGACTCGGCGAAATTTATCAGGACGTGACCAAGCCGCATTGAATGCGCAAACTCCACCGGAACTTGCTCCGCCAACCAAGCGGTCATTCGGATCGTCGGAAATCTTGAGGTCGAATTTTTTGGCAACGAACGGGATTAGCTCTTCATCTAAAAATCTTGCGTAGAGATCTCCAAGTCCGTCATACTCGAAACTTCGATTGAACCTTGGCAAAGCGTCCGCTCGAGCCGGCGGAACCACACCAGGATTAGCGAACAGACCAATGGTGATCGGCATCTCTCCACTGGCGATTAGTTTGTCAAAAATTGCCGGCGCAAAATTGGCCTTTTTTGGATTCACGTAAGATCGACCATCGCAAAACGCAGCCAGACACGCTGGTTTCTCACCATCGTATTGCTTGGGAACGTAAACCCAAACGTCCCGCTCTGTTCCAGGAAAGTGCTCCGAACTATCGAATTTGAACTGAGTCAATGTGCCTTCATAAGTTCGCTCTTGTGCGAACGTTGAAACAGCAGTGGCCGATACCAAACAGAGCACAATGGCGACTCTAACAATTGACGTTGTCACGTGAAGATTCATCTGGAATCCCGATCGAGTTGA
>CAZQQR010000006.1:0-21795 GCA_964595515.1 uncultured Pirellulaceae bacterium | reverse complement strand
ATGGCAGGTTCCTTGAATGTTCAAATTTTGAAAGACAGACTATTTGTCTTCAGACTCAGCAGCATCAGAATCTGCTTCGGCTGCAGGTTCCTCGGCCGGCGATTCTTCGGCAACTGGTTCAGCTGCCTTCTCTTCGACAACCTCTTCTTCGGCCACTTCCTCTTCCGCTGCATCGTCTTGATCAACAAAAGCAGGTTTCTGGCTGGTCTGAGCAACTCGATCGTGCACACCGACGAATTCAAGGATCGCTTGAACACCGGCATCACCGAGCCTCGGTGTCGCCATTCGCATCACGCGAGTGTAGCCTCCAGGACGTTCCTCGAAACGAGGAGCGATATCGTCGAACAAGATCTCAACGGCTTCCTTATCACGAAGGATTGAGAAAACTCGACGACGAGCATTAATGGCAGGAGCCATTGCGGCGCTCCACTGTTGCCACTGGTCGCTTTCACGCCACTTTTTCCAAGCCTCGGAATTGCGATCGGCGTCCGTTTCAAACTCACTGGCCGCACGTTCGTGTGGAAGCGCCTTTTTGGCGATCGTCACGCACTTTTCGACAAGCGGTTTGACTTCTTTTGCCTTTTGAATGGTGGTTACGACACGCCCTTTGTGAGCCGGAGGATTAACGGCTGTTTTTCCATCAGGCTGATAGAGACCTTCGTAGAAAGCCTCATCCCGTTCAGTCAGGATCAAACTGGCAGCCAAGTTCCGCAGCATTGCTTTGCGGTGACTGGATGTTCTGCCGAGTTGCCGACCTTTTTTCTTGTGTCTCATGGTTACACCAACAATTACGCTTTTTTGTTAACTACTTAGTATGTTGACTCAGTGATCTGAGTTGTTAGTTGATCTGTGGAGCCGGTGGAACTTTCATTCCAAGGTGCAGCCCAAGTTCGCCAAGCAACTGTCGAACTTCTACCAACGTTGTCTCACCGAAATTTCTGATTTCCATCAGCTGATCTTCGGTTCGCTGAACCAATTCGCGGACTGTTAAGATCCCAGCGAACTCAAGACAATTGCTGGCTCGAACCGAGAATCGCATCTCCGCGACTGGCATGTTGAATTTGGCCTCAAGTGCCGCATCAATCCCGCCTTTGCTGCGAGGCTGAGAGTGGACTTGGGCGCCCAATTCAGAGTATTGAACGAATGGGTTCAAGTGCTTTCGCATGATTTTGGCAGATTCGACAACCGCCATCTCAGGCTGAATCGAACCGTTCGTCCAGACTTCGAGAGTTAGTTTGTCGAAGTTAGTTTTCTGACCGACACGAGTTTCTTCAACGTCGTATCGAACACGAGTCACTGGACTGTAAACCGCGTCAATCGGAATGATGCCGACTTCGTGATCACGACCACTGTGCTCAGTCGCTGGAACATATCCACGACCGTTCTCAACGACCATCTCCATCATGAACGGAACGTCATCAGTGAGTGTGACAAGTGTGTGATCCGCGTTGATGATGTCGACTTCGCCACCCGTCTGAATGTCGGCACCCGTGATTGGTCCGGCAGTGCTTTTCTCAACGGTGATAACTTTCATTTGATCCGTGTGGTTTTTGACAACCAGTGACTTCACATTCAAAACGATATCTGTCACGTCTTCGAGAACGCCAGGGATTGATGAGAACTCATGGTTAGCACCACGAATTTTCAACTGAGTAATGGCACTTCCCTGAAGACTGGAAAGCAAAATTCGACGTAGACTGTTTCCAACGGTGGTACCAAACCCCCGCTCGAAAGGTTCCGCAGTAAACTTTCCATAGGTGGAGGAAAGTGACTGACGATCGCACTCAACAACGCTAGGTAATTCCAAACCGCGCCAACGAACGTGCATAGAGGTCTCCGATATTCAATCTAGAAAGATTGCAAGTAATTTGCGAACTAGTAACTTCTGATGATTTAATGATCTTGAAGCGATCAACTGCTGAAAACTCGGCACATCACTCAAACGATGGACAGAGAACTCGAGCGAGATTTAGACACGTCGCTTTTTGCGAGGTCGGCAACCGTTGTGAGGAATCGGCGTGCAATCTTCGATTGACTTGACGTTTAGTCCAGCCGATTGCAAAGCCGTGATAGCGCTTTCGCGACCACTGCCAGGACCTTTGACGCGAACGTCGACTTCTTTGACACCGAACTTCAATGCTTTGTCAGCCGCTTGCTGAGCTGCACTTTGACCGGCAAACGGAGTACTTTTACGGCTTCCTTTGAAGCCACAAGTACCTGCACTGGCCCAACAAAGCGTTTCGCCTTTGGTGTCAGTGATTGTCACGGTTGTGTTGTTGAATGTCGCCTGAATGTGAGCAATGCCGTAAGTGACGTTACGACGAACTCGGCGTTTTTTATTCTTAGCCATCTATCAATAAATTCCTGTCTCGCTGTTTTGTTCTCAAACCAAAGAAACCAAGTGGACTACTTGAGATCCTTGACACCTTTTTTACCGGCAACAGTCTTCTTTGGGCCTTTGCGGGTACGTGCGTTTGTTTTGGTACGCTGACCTCGGACGGGCAACCCAAGTCGGTGCCGAATACCGCGGTAACATTTAATATCACGCAGGCGTCCGATACTTTGCTGAACCTGTCGTCGAAGCGGTCCTTCAACGATGTAATCTCGTTCGAGGATCGCCGTAATTCGGCTGATCTCTTCGTCCGTCAAATCACGGGCTCGTTTATCCTGCTCAATCCCTGCCTTGTGACAGATATCTCGCGCAGTCTGGTTTCCGACACCGTACAAGTACGTAAGCGAAATGACAGTCTTCCTGTCGTTAGGAATGTCAACACCCTGTACACGTGGCATAAAAATCTCCAGGCCCATGGCCGGCAAAATGATTCGTTCGCCGATAGCGAACTGTCTATATAAGTAACTTCAAGAAATGACAAACAAGCCACAGCTGTGGCAATCCGGTCTTAACCCTGTCGCTGTTTGTGGCGGGGGTTGGTGCAGATCACGTAAACGCGACCTTTTCGTCGGACAACCTTGCAATTCTCGCAAATTCGCTTCACGCTAGCGCGGACTTTCATCGTCAGATTTCTCGCTGAATTTCGTCGTGTTAAAGCCCATCAGTATAGGAATTTTATCCCGCATTCCACAAGGGCCAAATTCTGGTTTATTTCTGGGATTCGGCCGAATAGCGGCCCCCCATTTCCGGGACAACAACTCGCCACCTGATCCAAGTGATTTAGCCGCTTTTTAGCATGCGATCTCCTCCGAGCGCGCCGAGTGGTTCGGATTGCAAGTCGTTGATAAGTCCCATTGGTGGATCCCGAGTCGCATTGATCGACTCCCTTTGACAGATTTAGCCAGTCTATGCTTGCAACTAAGTGCCTTTCTTCTTATTTCGCTCGCTATCGCTAACCAGAATTTGGCGTGGATCCCTCATTCCCAATATTCGCTCAAGTTCCGTACACCCGCTAACCGATGATTTTCACAGCTAGCGAGAAGTTGTACCGATTACGTTGAGTTTTGCGCAAGTATCGATGGATAAAACCAAGAAGACTATACAGGTTACGGCCTGTTTGATGCTCCTGAGCCTCATTTACATGAGCGTTTGGCCATTGGCTGGGAGCGGGCTGAGCCTAAAACCTCAGAATTCTCAATACACCAATGTTCGATTTTCGCCCCAACAAGAACAACAAACGTCATCCGGTTTTGGTTTCCCTGAAACCGCACCGTCGATTTCCCAGCCGCGAAATAACCAATTCCAAGCTCAACAAACCTCAACACTGAGCCAACAACAAGAAGAGCAGCGGCAACGGACTGCCGCCATTCAGAGATTAAAAGAGCTACAAGCCGCTGCAGCCGACCCGGCCAAACGCCAACACCTCAATCTGACAGACCAGGAATTGGAGCTGCTTCAATCACTGCCGCCCGTTTGCACGACGGAAACCGAAGGCTTGAACCTCGCCTCCGTGGTTTCCGCCAAACAACGGCTTCAACGAGAGCAACAAGTTCAACAACGCGTTGAGAAAACATCCGCCAATTTTGTTTGGCCGAATATGATGCCGCAACGTTCTAACGTTTCGCCTGCTGCCAGTGCTGTACCTGTCTACCAAGCCAACTCGCCTAATTATGCCACCGACTCTTTTGCCGCGGACTCAAGAGTCGTTCCGGCTTCAGCTCAGCTCACATCCAATCAATCATCAAATCGCGACCTGAATGAAATCCGAATTGCGTCGCTACCTCCGATGAACCCGCATTCAAAAGCGGCAACCGCCCAGCCTCTCAAAGAGAAAGGCGGCGAACAAGGAGATCCGCACCTGGACATCTATTCGCGGACCGCATTCCCGTCAGCCAAAGAATGCGCTACTTGCCACGAACAAATTTATGAAGAGTGGGCGTCGTCCAGCCACGCCTACGCCTCCATCTCACCCATGTTTCACAAGTTTGAAAACACGATCAACAAACTTGCTCAAGGAACCATTGGCTACTTCTGCCTGAGATGTCACGCCCCGGTTGCAACAACCATGGGACTGCGAAGAGACCAAGCAATCTGGGATGGCCCACGCGTTTTCCGCGAAGGCGTTACTTGCGTTGCCTGTCATCGAGTCAAAACTCCTTACACCAAAGCAGATGGAGAACGAAGAATTGAACCCGGTGACATTTACGAACCGGTCTACGGAGCCGGCGATGGTCAAGGCGTCGCGATCGCAAACAAATGGAACAAGTTTTTCAAAACGAAATCCAACCGCAACGACAAATCACCCGGACAACCAATCCACAGCCGTTCGATTCAATTCGAAGAACTGTCAAAGTCTTCGTTCTGTATGTCCTGTCATCAAGTCGCAGTTAAACCCGGCATCAAACTAGAAGTCGTTTGGGATCAATACCGCGCCTCTCCAGCCTATCGAGACGGAATCACTTGCCAAGATTGTCACATGGGAATTGTTCCCGGTGTCGACGCTGGCTATTCAACAGGGCCCGGCGCCGTCGTCAACGACAAGGTCGTCAATCCTGAAAAGAAGCACTCCAATCACATGTTCTTCGGGCCCGGCTATTCGATCGCCCATCCGGGAGTATTTCCCGACAGTATCGAAACAGATCGCTGGACGGTCAACGAGTGGCTGCTGTTCGATTGGCGTGCAGGCTGGGGAACGGACGAGTTCGAAGATGCAATCGCTGACGGACAAATGACCTACCATTTCCCACCCGTCTGGGCGGACGTTGATGACCGCTACGATGCCCGCGAAATGGTTGACAAGAATATCAAAAAGCTTGAATACAAACGCGATATCCGTCGACAGCTACTTGAGAATGGTTCAAAGCTTGACGGGCCGTTTTTCAATTGCGAACCAACGGTCAATTCGCCACTACGGTTTCGTTATTGCGTTACCAACATCAACCCTGGACACAATATGCCCAGCGGTTCGTTAGGAGCCCAGCCACAAATCTGGATGAATGTGGTTTTGATTGGCCCAAATGGTCAACGATTGTGGGAATCAGGATACCTCGATTCTAATGGGGACCTCGCCGACAATCATTCTCTGGATGTGCTTGCCAGAAAGATCCCTTTTGACACGCAGTTAATGAATTTCCAAACGAAGTTCCTAACGACCAACGTTAAAGGAACGGATCGCGAAATGTACTTGCCGGTCAATTTCGATTTTGACCAACTTCCGTTTCTTCGTCCTGCTCCGCAACCTGTTACCGTCATCAACCACCCTCCATTTATTCGAATGGAAGGTCACTCGATCCCGCCACTCGGATCAAGAAACGTAAAATATTCAGTTCCATCGAGACTCATCCAGGTACCCGGGACTTACCGATTGTCGATCCGAATGCGAAGCCGCGCCGAGCCGATTTATTTTATGCGGTTCTGTGATGCGACACCTGAAATGGAACGTTCGATGAACGAGTGGATTTGCGACTTCCACGACAGCACCGTGACATTCGAGGTTCGTTAAGAGATTTCGAAGTTCGAGTTATCACTCAGCATTTTTATTCCGCCAACCAGTCTAAACTTCATCTGAAAACTGAATTACGTGACGCACAACACCCATCTCCGAAACGCCATTGTTCTCGCAGCGATATCGCTGGTGGGCACTGTCTGCGTTTATCGTTGGTTGTCACCCCCAGCTCACAGCGCACGAAATTACCAACCGATTCATGAAGTCGCCGCAGAAGCCAACATTTTTCCTGATTCTCAATTTCTCCAAGATATCCCGGTCGAGCTAACGCACGGAATCCAAGTCGAACCTTCATTGGTAGAAAACCGTCAACCCGTTTCAGGATCGGCCAAACGGACCGCTCTGAAAAACGCACCGGCACGATCATCCACCACAGAGTTACCTTCCAATTATCCGAGTGTTCAGTCAGCGAACTGGACGGCTCCCGCACTTTACTCTGGTCATCAAGCCGAAACGAACAGTTGGCCCTCCGATGGCGACGTTCAGGCGGCCGGTCACTCGCAACCAACGGCCAACAGCACTGAACCGAATCCCAACGAATGGAAATCAGACGCCATTCCTGCGATCAGTAATTCAGCATTCAACGACCTAGCATCCAGCGACCTAGCGACCAGCAACCCAGCGACTAGTGATTCAGCAGCCATTCATTCGGATACCGTGGCAGTCGTTCCGGGGACTGCACCAGTTGATTCACTTCAAGTCAAACCCGCGTCGTATCAAGCCAACCAAGAGATTCAACTTGCTCAAAACCTGACCGATCGCCGGCCGGACTTGCAGCCGTATAAACCGCGCATAAAACAAAGCGCCGATGACAATGCGTTTCCAACGAAACCTACTGAATCACTCAAAATTGAGCCGCTCAAGTCCGCAGACTCAAGCATCAAGAATCCTTTCTTCGATCAGTTAGCAGAAGAAGAAAAGCAACAGATTCAAAACGACACGAACGCGTTCCAGACTACCGATCACGCAACCACTGGAAATCAAGACGGTCAGGTTACGCTCGATCTTTCTGAACCGAATTCCTCTACCACCCAAGACAGCAACGACTTTGAATTAAATCTTCAACCAAAGAATCAACTTTCAGCACAGTCAAATCGCGTGCCTGCCAAGTTAACCTCAGCAACGACCGCGATTCCTGCCAAGCTTCCGACAACACCAACTCCCAAAACGCCAAAACCAAAAACGGCCAGTCCAAAACCATCCAACTCAGACGATGGACTGCCGTCGATCCTTCAAGGTGCAAACAACTATAAACTTGCCGCTCAACCCGAACTTGGCGCCCACTGGAAAGACGACGCGCCTCAAACGGATCAACGCGCGTACGCTATCGAAGCGATCAAAAGTGATTTTTCACCAGATCCAATCAATCCATACCAAGGCTATGATCCGCATGAGCAAATGCAGATCTACGAAGGCAAGACACTCAATTCAAATCAGCGGCCGATTCTCGAATTGGGTCGGCCTTGGTACCAACTGGGACAACTAAGCCCCGGCAAGAATTGGTTTGGCAAACACAACGTAATCACACCCCAGTTCCTGGTTTACGGAGACGTTCGAACTGCCATCGCTTCCAATACGCAGAACGGCGACAACGTCAGTCAGGTAGCGTTTGAAGTAAATCTGGATTTTGATTTAAAGATCACCAACACCGAACGTTTTCACATGTTCATGGCGCCCGTGGATGACGGGCGAAATACTCGTTGGCTACTAGACGATGATGAGTTCGTCGAAGAATTTGATGCGGATATCGACTTTGGATATTTCGAAGGCGATTTGGGCGCGATCGTGGGTGGGTTTACCAATCAGACACTTCCATTCGACCTTCCGTTCGCAGTCGGCGTGATGCCGCTCTTGCTTCAAAACGGCGTCTGGATGGAAGACGCGTTTCTTGGTGTGGCGGCGACGATTCCAGCTCGTAACAGTGCTAAGCTTGGAATCTCCAACATGGATTTCACCTTCTTCGCCGGCTACGACAAAATCACCAGCGATGCTTTTGTGGGTGATGATAGCGCAGCTCGAATGTACGGCATGGCTGGCTTTATCGAAGCCTGGAATGGTTACCTTGAAGTCGACTACGCGTACTTTGATGACCGAACTTTTGAAGACAGAAGCTACCACAACGTCGGCATCGGTTTCACTCGAAGGATCGGCCGGCTGCTGTCCAACTCGACTCGCGTGATTGTAAACGCGGGACAACAAAGTGCCGTCAACACAGCGGATGGAGTGTTATTGCTTTCTGAAAATTCATTGATCACCCACGCACCTTCGACGCTTGTTCCATACATGAACTTCTTTGCCGGTTTCGATCGGCCGCAATCAGCCGCTCGCGCGGCCGGATCAGGTGGAGTACTTAGAAACACCGGTATTCTGTTTGAGTCCGATGGCATGACGGGCTATCCAACACTTGACCCGACTGCCAACGATACGTTTGGCGGTGCACTGGGGATCAACTTGATTGCTGATGACTTCAGCCAACAACTGGTTGTCGAAATGGCGGCTCTCAATGTGATGAATGACGATCCCAACCGAAATGCAGCCGGACCGCAGTATGGCCTTGGTTTCCGGTACCAGTTGCCTTTGACGAATGCTATCATCCTCAGAATGGATGGCATGTATGGATTCCTAGAAGACGATCATGATGTACGTGGACTGCGGATGGAGTTGAGGCATAAATATTAGACTGATTTACGCAGTTGGCTAACTCGGCTGGCAAACTTCGATCAGTTTCTCAAACCCGGCGTGTCAACAATCTAGATCTCACTTGATTTCACTTGATCTCAAGGCTCTGCCACAAATACCACGACGCCACTGTCGCATGCGGCCTCCACTTTTCGGCCAGCTTTTCAATCGTCGGTTTGTCAGGAACTTCGTTCAGTCCGTAGGCTCGCTTAATCGCATTCTTGATGCCCAGATCATCGACTGGCAACACATCCATCCGCGCAAGCGAAAACATCAGGAACATTTGCGCCGTCCAAACGCCAATGCCTTTAACCTGCACCAACTCCTGAATCACCTCTGCATCGGACTGTTTGTGAATCAGTTTCAGGTTGACGGCTCCTGAGTCAACTTTTTCAGCCAGATCCAAAACATACGATGCCTTTTGCCTGGAAACACCAAACTTACGCAGTTGATCCACATCAAACTTCAGCAACGAATCTGGAGTGATCCCAGTATCCGACACCGCCGCCTCCAAACGACCGCGAATCGTCTTTGCTGCAGCCACGGAAATCTGTTGAGAAAGCACCGATCGCACCAATGTTTCGAAACGATCCCGTCGGGCTTTGGCAGTGAAGGGGCCAACCGATTTGATAATGGCTTTCATCACCTCATCGTTTTTTCGAAGATGATTTCTGGCGGCTTTGATATTTTGGGCGTAGAACGGCATAGGATCTATACGTTGAACTCAGACACATCGTGCAACCATTTACGACCAACCTCTGGCGGAATATGATTCTTGGATGACTCTGCCAGTTTATCACAGAACAACTTTCGAAGAACGACGCCGGATCGAAGGCTCCAGCCGGAGTGAAATCACGTCGATTCAACTCGAAAAACTGAATCACCTGCTCGATTCGATCCTACCGTCCAACGAGTTCTATCGAACCAAGCTTTCCCAAATCAGCCTGCCCTTCGATTCTCTGGACAAGCTTGCCGAGTATCCGATAACGACCAAACAAGAACTCGTCGACTCGGACTCGCCCGAAGGCTTTGCCGCCAATTTGACTTATCCCGTTTCGGACTACACACGATTTCATCGCACGTCGGGCACCAAAGGCCGGCCGATGATCGTCTTGGACACCCCCAATGACTGGCAATGGTGGATGGAAGTCTGGCAGTACGTTTTGGATTCTGGCGAGATCAGTTCGGATGACCGTGTCCTGATGGCGTTTAGCTTTGGGCCGTTTATCGGATTCTGGAGTGCCTTTGATGCGGTTGTGGAACGCGGAGCGATGGCCATTCCGACGGGAGCATTAAGCACGGTTGGACGACTGGACTTGATCCGCAGCGTCGAAGCCACCGTTGTATTTTGCACGCCCAGCTACGCGATGCACATGGCGGACGTTGCGAAAGATAACGACATTCATCTGAGTGACACATCTGTCAGAACCATCGTCGTTGCTGGCGAACCCGGCGGATCGATGCCTCAGGTTCAAGACAAAATCCAGAAGGCTTGGAATGCAAAAGTCATCGACCACTCAGGAGCAAGCGAGGTCGGACCTTGGGGCTATGCAGATCCACGGGGACGCGGCATCTACGTTAACGAAGCCGAGTTTATCGCTGAATTTGTTTCCGTCGAAACTGGGCAGCCAGCGGTCGAAGGCGAATTGTCCGAACTGATTTTGACGTCGCTGGGCAGGGCAGGGAGCCCCGTGATTCGCTATCAAACAGGGGACTTGGTAAAGCCGACCTGGAATGACGATCAGGATTGCAATTTTGTGATGTTAGCCGGTGGTGTTCTCGGTCGGACCGATGACATGATGATCATCCGCGGTGTCAACGTTTTCCCAACATCAATCGAGCGTATCCTACGGGGCTTTCCAGAGATTCAGGAGTATCGAATGACAGCTTTTAAAACTGCATCGATGGATCAGCTCAAGATTGAAATCGAAGACGAATTGGCCGCCCCAGAACGAGTAAAATCTGAACTTGAATTGAAACTTGGTTTTCGAGTCGACGTTGAATGCGTTCCAATTGGTTCGCTTCCGCGATTCGAAGCAAAAGGGAAAAGGTTTGTGGACAAGCGATGAAACTCACTCCAGAAATTGTCGAAAGTTGCAGGGCTCAGTTTCCTGGACTGCAACGAGTAGAAAAAGATCAAACCGTTGTCTTTTTTGATGGGCCCGCAGGAACACAGGTCCCAACTTGTGTCGGCGAAGCGATGACAGACTATCTCTATCACCGCAACGCAAATCATCATGGTCATTTTTCTACCAGCCGCGAAAGCGATCAGGTTTTAAAAGAAGCCCATCAAGCTCACGCCGATTTTGTCGGGGCAGACTCCGGCGACGAAATCGCGTTCGGTCAAAACATGACTTCATTGACGTTTGCATTTTCGCGGGCACTTGCTCAAACGTGGAATGCTGGCGATGAGATCATTGTTTCTTCGCTGGATCATGACGCAAACATCACGCCTTGGACACTGGCGGCAGAAGAAAACGGTGTGACCGTCCACGTCGTTCCTTATAACGACGACGATTGTTCGCTGGACCTGGAAGCGCTGGGCAAGCTGCTTACCGAGAAAACGAAACTTGTCGCGGTTGGTTGTGCGTGCAATGCGACGGGCGGAATCAACCCAGTTAAACAAATTGCCGAGATGGCCCATGGTGTCGGCGCAAAAGTCTATCTCGACGCGGTTCACTATGGTCCACACGGATTGATTGATGTGAAAGACTGGGGCTGTGATTTTCTTGCTTGTTCGGACTACAAATTCTTTGGCCCGCATCTGGGAATGCTTTGGGCTCCCCGCGCGACGCTTGAGGAATTGGCAGCCTACAAAGTTCGTCCCGCCAGCAATCTGCTGCCAACCAAATGGATGACTGGCACGCAGTCGCATGAATCGATCGTGGGCGGGATGGCTTGTATTGATTACATCGCCAACCTTGGTCGCACTGTTTCAGATGACGACACGCTCGATCGACGAAGTGCACTTCGCAGTGCGTTCGCTGCAATCGTTGAATATGAAAAAATGTTGTCCGTGAAACTGCTTGAGGGTCTCTCTAACATCCGCGGCATTCAAGTTCTGGGGATTACGGACCCAGCAAGAGTTGCCGAACGGTTCCCAACCTTTTCCATTCGTCATGATTCGGTTTCTCCCAAAGAACTCGCCATGGCGCTGGGTGAAAAAGGAATTTGCGTTTGGAATGGCAATTTTTACGCGTTGGAATTTAGTCAACGAATGGGCTTTGAGCCGGACGGCATGGTAAGAATCGGATTGGTCCACTACAACACGCCCGCTGAGATCGATCGGTTGCTGGTAGCAATCGAAGAAACCGTTACCTTGAAAGTTGGATAATGCCTGCAGACGTTCCTGTGCCAATCAGTCTTGAAAAAACCGATGCTCGCGAACTGGTTATCGTGTGGAGCGATGGAAAATCGCAGACGCTACCTTTTCGACTGCTTCGAGACAATTGTCGATGCGCAAACTGTATCGACAAACGGATGGAAGCCTTAAAAGAAACGCCGGAGGGCGAAAAGAAACTAACTAACGAGCTACCTGTACTTTCGATGGCAGAAACCATGCCGCTTGGAATTTCGCAAATGCATCCCGTCGGCAACTACGCCTACAACATCCATTTCACGGACGGTCATAGCGCCGGAATTTACCCATTTGAATTGCTTCGATCACTGGTTGAAGCCAAATAGAATCGTTGAATAGCCAGAACTCCTGAACGACGACTTACACAGTTAACTTTAGTCGGAAGAGAGATTCTGAGCATCTTCTTTGTTGGCGACTGTTTCCGAATTTCTTCCTGCACGCATCACCCCCGAAGCATCTTTGATTATTTCGCAGATGTCTTCAAGCTGATTTTCTTCGATGACAGTTGAATCGTCGACCATCAAATTGATGGGAGCCTTTTCAATTGCTGGATTGCCACTAACCGAAACGCCACCAATGCACCGCATCAAAAACGATACCGCATTGTCATCTGGGCATTCACATTTTAGGTCCACAAGGATTTTCATCGCCAATTGAGAATTGCCGTTCTCGAAATGAACAAGCGCCGTCTCATAGTGTTGCAGATATTCAGCGGAAGGTCTTGTTAGAACATCGGGGAACAGTTCAAAAATCTGAGTTGGCTCCGAGAACCCTTTTAGCTTTTTGGAAATAATTCGGCGGCAGCAAATGGGTTCCTCGATTGCGTTGATCGTATCGCCCGAGACCAGCATTGGTGAACCAATTTGCTTCGTGGCGTTCTCCAACCGACTCGCGATGTTAACGGTGGCGCCTCGCGGACCGTACTTGATCCGTGATCGACTTCCCGAATTTCCAACGCGAGCTTCGCCGGTGTGAATTCCGATTCCGACTTTGATTTCCTTACCTAAGCGATCTTGCCAAACATCGTTGATTCCTGACAAGCATTTCAAAATGTTCATGCCGGCTTTGCAGGCAAGGATTGGATGCTGAGGCTGGTCGATGGGGGCGTTCCAGAATGCAGAAACGCCATCTCCGTAGTAATCAATAATCACGCCGCCAAGGTCAGTGATAATCTTGCTAAAGCGATCCATGACATCTGAAAGAAACTCATACGTGTCGTGCGTGCCCAGCGACTCGCTAATCTCGGTGAAGCCACGCAAATCCGCAAACAGCACGGAGACTTCTCGCTGTTGACCTTCTAAAAACTCAGGATGAGCCTGAAGTTTCTTAACGACCTCCGGAGCAAATACTTGTTCCAACAACACGAGCGACTTGGCCGCCTTGGCTTCTGACCTGAGCCGGATCATTCCAGCCGAAATCGCGTCCGCGACGACTTGGACAAACTGAGCTTCTAAAGACCGAATCCCGCATCGGTTGTTACGCCGGTGTAGACTTCGAAAGCCGTAGATCGCAGCAACGACTTCACCGTCAGCACCTTGGATTGGGCAGACGATTGCGCTATGGAGATCGTTCTCTTCCCAACGCTTATTGGATACGGAACGATGGTAGATCGCCTTGTTGGAACTGGCAGCTCGCTGAACCAAGTCCTCTCTGAATACGATGCCATGATCGGCAAACGGAATAAAACTCGATCTCGTTTCCCAACCATCAGTACCAGGAAAAAGAATCATTGCGCCATCGAGCCCGCCGGGCGTAAAGATCGCTTCGGCGGCGACACGAAAAATCTCGTCGCTACCTGCAGTCGCTTGTTGAAGTTCGCTCAGTGCTTCTAGCCAGGCAGCGAGGGTTTTCGGACCCGGCGAAGCCATTTCTTTCGCGGCGTCAGGATCTTCCGGAACGATCGTCTGCAAATAATCCAATGATTCATCGACTTCGAATTCAACCGCGGAATCGTAAATTTGGACTTGGGTTCCAGAAACCCTAAATGAAACCGGAAGGCTAACTGTCGAAACCGACCCACGATGAATTCGGGCACCATAGCTCAGCGCCAACGACCGCCCGCGATTGGTAATTTTAATCTTGCGCTGGCCTTCTACCTCTACCAACTCGATCCCAATATTTAGATCAGATTTGGTTTCGTGTTTTATCTGCGACATCATCGCCGGATCCAAATCCATCTCCGGAGAAGAGTCCATTCCCTCCCCCATAAGAATGAGTTCCCGCTCAAATTTTCGTTGCGAGTGCTGGGTCCGATTGAAGTATGAGAGAACGAGCATGTTTAGCAGAAAATAAACTTGGGCGGTAATTACCCAACTGTAGGTTGAGGTTGTGAGTTGCCTCGCCAAAATCCTCAAGGATTCGCTCCCGTTCGACGATTACCCGATAGCCCCCGGGCTGCTATTTGGAATGGACCCTGACGGTTATTCCGATTTTATTGCTTCGCACATCATTTGGGTGCTTTATGCAGTCAATCTACTTGTTCTTGGGAATCGCACTTTGTGCGATGGCTCTGCTGCAGTTCATGCTTTGGACTGCGCAAAGTTTCAGCCTGATTTCGCAGAACAAAAAACAATTCGAACTTTCACAGCAATTGCTGCGAAAACAACTGAAGCAACAAACCAAACGTCAAGACACGCCCCCAAAAGAAACTCAACTCTCAGAAGGGGACTGGAGCGGTTTCCGCTGGTTCAAAGTCGACAAACTCGTTCCGGAAACGGACGGATGTACTTCTGTTTATCTCATCCCCGAAGACGGCAAACCAATTGTTGATTTTCGGCCCGGGCAACATTTGACGTTCAAGTTTCAAATCCCCGGTCAGTCAAAGCCTGTCGTTCGATGCTATTCACTTTCAGATGCACCCAATAAAAATTACTACCGCATCTCGGTAAAGAAAGCCTTGGCGCCGCCGAAACAACCGGAGCTTCCAACAGGAAAAGCAAGTAGCTACATCAACGATGTGTTGAGACCGGGTGATCGAATTGAAGTGAAATCGCCCTCTGGACATTTCTTTCTCGACGAAGAGGCAAATTGTCCGGTTGTTTTGCTGGCTGGCGGCATCGGCATCACTCCCATGGTTAGCATGACCAATAAGCTTCTTCATGCCGGCACCTCGCGTCCAATCGCGATGTTTTATGGTGCTCGATTTGGTTCCGACCAAGCGTTCAAAGAACACTTACAACAGCTTTCGAAAACGCATGACAACTTCAACATGATCAGTTGCTATTCGAATCCTCTCCCCGAAGACGTTCAAGGAAAAGACTATCAAGTCGAAGGATTCGTCTCGATTGATTTGCTGAAACAAGCACTGCCTGGCAAGAATTGTCACTTCTACCTTTGCGGACCGCCACCATTTATGGAGGCACTGTACGACGGATTGATGGAATGGGGCGTCCCGGAATCAAATGTTAACTTTGAAGCTTTTGGGCCTGCTTCGATTGGAAAATCTAAGCAGAAAACATCAACGGAATCAACCAACGAAAAGGCATCAACGATCACTTTCGCAAGTTCCGATGTCTCCGCCAAATGGGATCCGACGTTCGATTCACTGCTTGAACTAGCGGAAGAAAACGACGTCATCGTTGATTCAGGTTGTCGAGCTGGAAGTTGCGGAACGTGTGCCACCGGTGTGCTCAAAGGCAAAGTCAAATATCCCAATCACGACTCGGTCGAGTGTGAATCGGGCAAGTGTCTGTTGTGTATTGCAAAACCAGACGGCGACCTTGAACTGGATACATAAACCACAAACAAAAAACATGTTTGCATTGAAAACAAAAAAAATACTCTCAATTCGAGGGCGGCGTATTGCTGGCTTTCTGGCAGCCGGCGTATTGGTTTGCAATTCCCTAACTGGCGTTTCTCATAGCCAAGAAGTCCGTTGCAATCCTGATAAAGTCATGACGGCGAACGAATGTGCGAAATGCCATTTGAACGAGGTGAAGGTTTGGAAGCAGACTCCACATTTCCAAACGTTTGAACAGCTTAGCCGTAACCCTGAAGCCAAAGCAATCTGCTCAAAACTGGGCTTGCGATCGGTGAAACGCAGTGACACTTGCATCAAGTGCCACTTCACCATGAAAAACAATGACGGAAAGCTAAAGGCAATCTCAGGCGTTTCCTGCGAATCATGCCATGGTGCATCTAAGGATTGGATTCAGGTCCACAACGACTACGGTCCAACTGGAAACAAAGATTCCGAGACACCGGCTCACGCTCAGCAACGACTCGAAACCGCCACCTCGATGGGGATGCGAAACACCCGCAATCTCTATGCAATCGCAAGTAGTTGCTTGAATTGCCACACCGTTCCCGACGAAAAATTAGTCAACGTCGGCGGTCACAAGGCGGGCACCGATGAATTCGAACTGGTAGCGTATTCGCAGGGTCGTGTTCGTCATAACTTCTTGAGAACCAGTGGCACGTTGAACGCACCATCATCGCCAGAACGACTGCGAGTCATGTATGTGATCGGACTGATTGCTGACCTTGAATACAGCACTCGTGCGACCGCCGCGGCAACCGAAAAATCAACGTTTGGTTTGAAAGTCGCCAATCGCGCCGCCAGGACAGCCGTGAAACTTTATGAACTATCAAAACAAATCAGTGATCCCAATGTTCAAACCGTGCTGCAAACATTTGCGAGTGCGGAACTAAAAACGAATAACCAGTCTGAGTTGCTTTCAGTTGCAGATCAGATCCGAGCAGCCGGCGAAAAATTTGCCAGAGAAGCGGACGGGAAACGATTATCAGCAGTCGACAGCCTGCTGCCGTCGCCGGAAACCTACAAATAACTCGACAAGAACACCTCAGTATACAACTCGACGATTCGATAGAAAGCACGGAAGCTTTGAATCAGATTCACTCAACAATGCAACGTCCCCAACGATGGGACGAACCTTTGGATCCAGCAATGACCGACGCCGACGCGTCTGGCTTGCTGGCCGCGAATCCGTTTTCCAAGATGGACCATGAATCGTTCGCCAAATCGATTCCGCTTAAAGGAATACTCCGCAACGATTGCAAAATTCATCACCTCAAGCGAGGCGACATCATTGTTCGCGAAGGCGACTATGGCAACAGTGCGTTCTTGATCATCGAAGGTCAAGCAATTGTCTCCCTCAAACGCTTGCCGGCGGAATTGCTCGGCCGTGGCCAAAAGCAACAAAAGGGGTGGCTGGAAGCGATCAGCCAACTTTGGACAAACTCAAAACATGCCGAAGCCCGCGATTATTCTGAGGGCTCAAACACAGTTTCAAACCAGGTTGGTTCGAGAGAAGATGCTTCCGGCACCCATATTTTCCTTCACGACATCCCTCGCGTCATCCCTGCCGAAAGCTCCGTCACGCTTGAAAAAGGCGAAGTCTTTGGTGAAATTTCAGCACTTACTCGAACACCGCGATCTGCGACTGTTGTCTCAGCAAACGACTCCGTAATTCTGGAAATTCGCTGGCAAGGATTTCGTGAACTTCTAAAACGCAATGACGCGATGCGGGCCCACGTCGAAGGTCTTTACCGCGAAAACAGTTTGCGGTCACACTTAAGAGAAGTCGACATTCTCAAGAACACATCAACTGAAGTCTTAGACCGCTTGGTTGCAGAAACCACTTTTGAGTCCTTTGGAAATTTCCAATGGAATCAGAAATTCAAATCAACACTGAAAAAAGACATCTCACAGCGCATCCTGTCAGAGCCTTTGATCGCGGAGCAAGGTTCCTACACCGACGGACTAATCTTGATTCGCAACGGCTTTGCGAGACTCAGTCGAGTTCATGGTGACGGACATCAGACGATCACATATCTCGGCAAGGGACAATCCTTCGGGCTCAGGGAATTAACTCACAACTGGAAAACGGGCGAGCAAAGACCGTGGATGCTGAGCCTTCGTGCCGTCGGATACGTCGACATTCTGAGGATTCCAACCGCGTTGATGGAACAGCATGTTCTACCAACTATTGCTCCTGCGGATTTACCTCCCGCGCTCCCAACCACCGAATCAAAAGGCCAAAAGCGCCGACTCGAATCTCGCAAAGAATCGATGGACAGTGGCTTGATGGAGTTCCTGGTTGAGAAGCGATTGATCAACGGAACTCAGGCGATGATGATCGACTTGGACCGTTGCACGCGATGCGATGATTGTGTCCGAGCATGTGCCTCGACTCATGACAACAATCCTCGATTCAACCGTCAGGGTGAGACTTACGATCATTGGATGATCACCAACGCCTGCATGCACTGTCTGGATCCTGTTTGCATGATCGGTTGCCCGACGGGGGCGATCGGAAGGGACGAAGAAACTGGAAACGTCACGATCAATGACAACACTTGCATTGGATGTTCGACTTGCTCAAACAGCTGCCCATACGACAACATTCAGATGGTCGCGATCAATGACCGTAAAGGGCTGCCGATCGTCGACAAGGTCAACGGCGATCCGATTCTTAAAGCCACCAAATGCGATTTGTGCAGCGAACAATTGGGCGGACCAGCTTGCCAACGAGCTTGCCCGCACGATGCCTTGATCAGAATCGACTTGTCGACGCCGGATTCGGTTACGGCTTGGACCAAACGTTAAACGGAAACATTTATCGTTACCCGAACTTCAACAAAACCGAACTTCAACAAAGACTTCACCGAAATTCAAACGACCCAACCATGCCGAACTTAAGCAGTCAAAAACCAGTAAACTTTTGGAGCAGGCGGTTACGCAATGTTTCCATCATGGTCGCTGCTTTGGTCGCGATCGGAGTCGTCATTTACGCACAATCTCAATCGCTGCGTCACGCGAGCTTTACCAGCGGATACCTTCTGTTTGGAACGATCGTTTTTTTGGCCAGTTTTAACTTGAGAAAAAAGCTGACATTCTTGCCTGCAATCGGCTCGGCGAAATTCTGGATGCAACTCCACATTTACGTTGGCTTGGCAACGTTTGCGATGTTTGGATTCCATATTGGCTGGAAGATTCCAAATGGAAACTTCGAATGCTTGCTTGCTTTTCTTTACTTAACCGTGGCTTTTAGTGGCATCTACGGGCTGTACGCCACACGAATTTTCCCTAGTCGATTGACGGGCCTTACCGAAGAAGTTCTTTTCGAGCGGATCCCGTTTTTCCGCCAACGGATTGCAGCCGAAGCCAGAACGATGGTATTAAACGCTAGTCAATCGTCAGACGTGCTTGGAAAGTTCTACGCCAACAAACTAGCACAGTTCTTTGAGCAACCACCTCGATTGGCATATCTAGTCTCTCCCAATCGCAAAACCAGGCGTCAGCTGATCACTGCGATCGGCGATTTGGATCGTTATCTCGATGCGGACCAAAGAGACGTGAGCCGCCGCCTGACTTCGATGGTCAAACAACGTGACGATCTTGATTACCACTACGCACTTCAAGGACGATTAAAGGTCTGGATGTTTGTTCATATCGGTTTAACGTACAGCTTGTTGGCTTGTGGAATGCTCCACGGTGTTCTCGCGAACGCGTTTCATGGAGGATTGGCATGATTCAAAAACTGAACGGAACTAACCCTGAACCGTACCACCGGCCTAACGACAGTTGGACCGAAGTTCCACTAGCGACCACCATCGATTCCAACGGCGAAGTTTCGGTCGCGACGGCAAAACGAAGAAGCCTCCGATCCAAACGCAAAATTTTCACCGTCGCCATGACGGCGTTTGTCATCGGCGGCCTGATGATTGCTACTTCGTCGCCGTTCGCCAAAGAGTTCATTGTTCCCGGCCCGCTGGCGTCAAATCATGCGCAAATTTTGGCAGGGCAGGGGGCTGATCGTTGTGCCAATTGTCACGCCGCAGCCGACGGATCGGTAACCAGCTGGATCGCCAGCACGTTGTCGATCGGACGCGCCAAAGGCGTTTCGCAGACCGACCTCTGCATGAAATGCCACGACAAATCGCTAAATCCGAATCACGCCAAGAACCCACACAACGTAGCCCCCGAGGCGCTGGCCGCGATCACAGCGAACATCCAGAATGTTTCGTTCGACGCCGGCATGGGTTTCAGTCCGCCTATCCACGGAAATGAAATTGCTTGTAACGCTTGTCATCGTGAGCACCATGGTTCTGACAATGATTTAACATTGATGACCGACTCGCAGTGCCAGTCATGCCATGGAACGAACTTTCATTCGTTCGCGACCGACCATCCGGATTTCACCAACTACCCGCTGAAACGCCGCTCGGCGATCGCGTTTGATCACTCCAGCCATGCTCTCAAACACTTCCCAGGCAAGAGCGCGGAATTCACTTGTGCACAGTGTCACGTTGACGACGACTTTAAAAATGTGAAGAAATTGGCCTCGTATGAGCAAGCCTGTGCTACATGTCACGACCAGCAGATCATCGACAGTGGCGAGCAAGGGTTGGCCATGTTTGCTTTGCCCATGATCGACACCGATGCAATCGAGGAGAACAAGTTGAAGGTCGGAAGTTGGCCAATTGCCGCCACAGGAGATTTCGACGGCGCAATCCCACCGATCATGCGGGCGATGCTTTCGGTCGATCCCGATGCCTCTAAGGTCATGAAAAAATATGACGACAATTTTGAGTTCGGCGACATCGATCCTGAGGACGCAGAGCAAGTCAAAGACGCTGTCACGCTGGTTTGGTCAATCAAACGGCTTTTGAATGAGCTTGCCTTGAACGGGCCGCGAACCATCCGCAGCCGTTTGGAAAAAGCGACCGGAGTCGAAATCACAAAACCAGAAATTCAGTCGCTGGTTACCAATTTAGACGAAGTTGTTTTCCAAAACGCAGTCCGGCGCTGGCTTCCAAACTTATCCGCCGAAGTTGCCATCAACCAGCACGGGGCTCCGGATCTCGGCGAGCCAAATTCAATCGGACTTCGGAACCTTGCAATCAAGCAGCAAGAAGTTTCCTGGTGGCCCGCAGACGAATCGCTCTATCTTCGAATCGCTGCGAATTCGAATGAAACAGCAAACGACGGGGAAGTTCTCGCTACCAATCCATTGAAAGGACTGGTCGATCCCGAGGGTGCATCACTGCCACGGCCCACTGCTGTCGCTTCCTCGAGCACCACTTCAAAACCCAACTCAGATCCAAAACCAGCGTCGCAACCATTGCCGATTGTTCGGACATCAAGTCAACAAAATGAAAACCAGGAACTCTTGGTGACCAACCCGTTGCAAGGTTTGAAACAAGGAGCGAGGCCCAAGGTAATCACTACTCAATCTGCCTCTATCGCCGGCCAGATGCCAAAAGTGATTGCTCAGAATCCCACCAATTCAAATCCTAATCCAAAGTCCGATCCGATGATCAACGTCGTTCCGGAATACCCGGACCGGTCAGCGGACAGAATCACGATCCCGACAGGCTGGTTCCGCAACGATCAAACGTTCAAGATCAATTATCGTCCCAGCGGTCACTCAGATGATTGCGTCAAAAGTTGGATCAACTTTGTCACACGTGTTGCCGATGCGGATTCGCGGCCCGAGACGAACCAGTTGTTTAAGAAAATGTTGACGCCCGAGAGCATCGGGCTTTGTCGAAGCTGTCATACTCTCGACCAAGTTGAAGATCAGAATCTAAAAATCAATTGGGTCGCGAGCTACCGCGATCCATCGGTTCGGTCCTTTACCCGATTCGCGCACGGGCCGCATCTGATCCAGCCAACACTTGAAGACTGCTCGCATTGTCATCAGCTCGATCAACATGCCAACAACGCTGAGACTTTTCTGGGAACCGACCCGTCGGTAAGCGTCAGCAATTTTATGCCCATGACAAAATCCAATTGTGCAACCTGTCATTCAGAAAACCAAACCGCCAGCGGTTGCACGCAGTGCCACAACTATCATGTTGGCAGCAAAGTTTCAGGCATGAAGTAGTGGAACGGTA
>CAZQQR010000005.1:31489-42656 GCA_964595515.1 uncultured Pirellulaceae bacterium | reverse complement strand
TGTAAACGTTCTACGTCTCAACTTTTGCGGCTCAACATCACAGAACCGATCACCATTCCAACGACACCGACACCCAACAAAATCCCGCATGGCAACATCATTTCAGCCAAGCTAAATTCGCGCCAAATCGCTCCCTCCATTGCAAGGATGCTCCATTTCACCGGACTAAAATGACTGAGCTTCTGCATAAAACCGGGCATGAACATGACCGGAATCATACAGCCTCCGAACATCGCCATCACCATATTGATTGCCCAACCAGAGCCATTTACTGACTGCTCTGTGTTTCCAAGATTTGACATGATCATCATGATACCGACGAAACAAATCGCGACACAAACGGAAGCCAAAATCAACATCGGGTAACTTCCGGGCGTCATTCCCAACACCAACCCCAAAGTGGTCATGAGAATGATGACCAAAATCACGGCTAGAAAACAGGCAAGTGCTTTGCCTGCCAAAACACCAGTACGCGAGACGGGCGCGACTTGCAATCGTGTCATCGTTCCTTGCGTTCTCTCTTTGGCAATGGAAATTGCAAATCCAGCCACACAAGCCAATACACCCCACAACATTGCTTGAGGAAAACTAATATCCCAATTGGATTTACGCTTCATCAACTGACCATTGACGCTATCGGGATCAATCTTTCGGGAAACGTCGATCGATTCAATATTCGCAAACTGAAACCCGCCTCCCCCGTTGGCGGTTGCCGCTGGATCATCCGACTCAGTTTGGATCGCATCAATACTTTCAACCATCTGTTCTACCGACCCTAACAGACCTGTAACCAACAGTTTGTTGGCCGAACTGATCGTATCGTCTTCGGCGAGTTGCTGCCTCGACTGATCGATCATTTCCTGCATCGCGCTGGCGTCTTGAAGCCGCGTTCCCGCCAACTGACCAATCGATTCCATGATCATTCCTTGCAGCATGGCGGACTCGGCACTTCGTGATGGGTCGACGCCAACCCGGATCGTGGGTGCTTCTTCCCAGAACACTCCCGCTGATTTTCCGAATTCCTTATCCAATACAACCATGGCCACACGTTTGCCTTTTCGAACAAGCTCGCGGGCGGGATCCAATGCTTGCTCATCCAACTCAATTGAGTCATTTGACTTGAGAGACCCAATGAACTTTCTCGAAATCTCCGTTTTGTCCTGGTCAACAATCGCGACTTTCATCTTCGCTGATCCACCTGAAGACGGACCGCCCATAATCGTTCCAAAAAACAGCCCCATCAAAATGGGAAAACCGATGATGAAGAACGCGCCCAGTTTGTCACGGAACAACAAACGCAGGTCTTTGAAAGCCATAGTGATGATTTGATTCATTAGTCTCGTAGACTCCTGCCGGTCAAACTTAAAAACACACTTTCGAGATCCGGCTGAGCGATATTCAAGGATTGGAACTGCACATCGCGGCCAGTTAGACGTGCGATTTCTTCCAGTGGAGCTTCTGATTCAAACCGGATCGAATCTCCATCAAGTGTCCCGGGCAACTCAACTCCATTTGGTCGCTGACGCAACTCTCCCGTTACGACCGAACGTCCACCGAATTTTGATAATAGATTTTCAACGGTATCAAGAGCCAGTAACTTTCCATGGTCGACAATCGCAACGCGATCACAAAGCCGTTGAGCTTCTTCCATGTAGTGGGTTGTATAGAGAATCGTCATCCCTTCTTTTTGCAGATCTTGGATGCTGTCAAAAATGTGATTTCTCGACTGAGGATCGACACCGACGGTCGGTTCATCAAGCAACAGAATTTCCGGCTCGTGAATCAAAGCCACCGCAATGTTCATCCGTCGTTTCATTCCACCGGAAAACGTTTCGATGCGGTCTTTTTTGCGTTCTCCAAGCTGAGCAAAATCGAGCGCCCAGTTTACTCGTTCGTCGAGTTTCGCTCCTCGAATGCCATAGAGCCTGCCAAAGAATTCAAGATTCTCTTTTGCCGTGAGTTCAGCGTAAAGCGAAAGCGTCTGGGGCGCCACACCTACCATCCTTCGAACAGACGGATCAAGCGGATTGCCAGCCGTACCCGCGGTCCCGACCAAGACACTACCATCGTCGGGCTTGATCAGTCCGACCAACATGCTAATCGTTGTTGTCTTTCCAGCGCCGTTGGGACCAAGCAGTCCCAACGTTTCACCTTGATTGATCGAAAGGGTTAAACCATCGACCGCCACCAAATCGCCATAAGATTTTCTAAGATTTTCCGCTTCCACAATCGCGTGATTTGCCATGCGTGCCCTTAAATGCGCCTCATTCCCAACGGTACTTCATACTCAAAACTGCCAAATTGGTTTCGAGAATTCTATCGCAACCGGAGGATTCAATGTTGATTTGGTCGTCATCAAAAATTCGACCAAAACAATCTTGGGATAAACTTTGCTATCCAAGAATATTCAGCCAAGAAATTGGCGTGACAAACGAAGGCGTCGCACCAAAGACCGATGAAGGGGATCGAGAATTTATTCGATCAACGTTTTGATCATCACGGCTCGATCGACGTTATGATTTTTGCCAGGCTCAAACCCAACGGGAATAGAACGGTCAAACAAGTAAAACCCTCGGTGACGATGCACGTTGCCCGTAACACTACCTGCCTCGATTCCCTTCGTGAGATCTTGTGGGTCGATCTTGAGAACTCCCTCTCCATCTACTTCAAAAAATCCGATCGTCACCCAGATCGCGAATACGGATGAACGACTGGTCACGAGATTTCCCATACGCTGTCGCATCGCATATCGGAAATAGGCCGAACGGTTGGTATCGTTAGCACGCTGAGTTGATTCAAAATCAAACAGAGGAGGACTCGATGCTGTCGAACCAGCTCGGAACAATCCTGCATCCGCTGGATGTTTGGCCTTTTCCGGAACAAAGTTCGCAGCGTGGGCCGCCCGAAATGGACTTTCCTCTCGCGATTTTTTCCACTGAAGAAGATTGGTTGTTATGTAGCTTCCCATCATGTCGTTCCAAACCGAATGATTTAAAACTGTATTGATGTTCAATTTTCCGGGGTAACGAAACGTCGAGACTTTGTCGAACGGAGCCACCATTCCGTAACTCATGCCAAAATCTGAATTGACAAACGTCTCTGGATTTACAAACGTTTCCGTCCCGATGAACCTCGATGGAACTTCGACGAAATCCAGCATGCGACTGAGCGACGGTCCGTTCCCACTGGCTCCCGTTTCGTCCGCAAAAAAGTTCAACAAATGCGGAAAGGGGCCTGAATAATTCCTGGCTCCCGTTTCAGGATTCGTGGCAACCGGTGGCGAGTAGATTTTTAACGAGGCATCCGCGATTCCAAATTGCCGCGTCATCCAATAGCTGGAAGTATATGGAACGTTGACGAGTTCGAACTGACTGACGTAGGGACGATTGTTCCAACTTAGCCAAGCAAACGGTTGGTTGTCTTGATTGGCTTTTTCATAAGCATCATTCATGAATCCAAGAGATTCAATCAAATTCATGTTGAGAACATGAGAGTCATCGTCAGCACCCTTGAGTTCAGGACTCAAGTCTTCATCCGCATTCACGTAACCCAGTCGATCGTTTCGAAACAACTGCCGGTAGTGATCATCCAGCTGACCGTTGGGGCCCGAGACCTGATCGCCACGTCGTTCGCAGGTTCCAAATCGCATATTCCCGGGCTCACTATTGCTCGGATCTTCTTCCTTTTCGACTCCATTGAATACAAACAAATCGATCGCAGCGGAGTCGACGGTACGATAAGGATTCGTATCCTTCTCAAAGGGCAACAGGGGATTGGCGAGTCGCTGAAGATGCACCATCCGATAGCCAGGTCTTAGACCATCGTTCTCTAAATAGTCCTTGAAGTGCTCTTCGTCAGCGACTTGATCCACTGGCTGATCAAATGCATAGTCGATCGGTGCTCCAGTGGTTTCGTCTTCCGTAAATTTCTGTCCATCCTCGATGGGCTCAAGATCGACCTGACTGATTCCCTCGCCGGGCAAACCATAGTACCCATCAATCGGATCACTGACGCCCAACTCTCGATCCCAACCAGTGTCTGTTTTGCCGATCGGAAGCACAATCGCGTCGCGAGTAGGATCATCAGCTCCAGACTCTTGAAAATTGTCCTGTGTGATCAGCTTCTTTTGATCGGTGTCAAAATACGTGATCTCAAGTTCATTCGTCGATGGATAAAGACTGATTCGCCGAGTCTCTTTCTCCAAAACTTCGGGCGTGGCACCGTTGTCATTGTCTTTGCGACCAAAATACGTGTCGTATCGCTCGCCAACCTTTTTGCCAGCCGTTCCAACAACCGCGTATCCACCGGGATAAACAGAATCGATCTTAAGGTCTTCGTCTGGGTAATAAACCTGCGGCCCTTGATCGACTTTTGGAAGCGGACGTTGAAAATAGATTCGACGAACAGAACTGACGGCTTCTTCGTTTTCGTTTTCCGTTGGATCGTCTGGATCAAGATCCTGCTGATCGGTTTCCGACACCAACAATCGCCACACCGGAGAAGATCCGTCAGGCGATGTCTTTTGCAGCTCGACGCCATTAAGTCCGGAATCGTAAAGCTCAGCAGGCCGAAGCCGGTCAGAATCGTAAACGACCCATGGATTGTACAGTTCAAAAAAAGCAGAGACACGCGGGACCAAATGACTATCAAAATCTTCATCCCCATCGGCAACGATGGCGGCTGAGTCGTCTTCCGACACAGATTCAATTTCAAGATTTTGAGTACGCCGATCATGCGTGGCCATCGTTTCAGTGATCAACAACTCAGGACGCTCAGCTCCCCATACGACGCTACGTTCCTTGGACAATTCCGTCGAAGGATCACCGTCTTCATCCCAACCATTCCACGGCTCAAGATCGAACTCGAACGCAGTCATGATCGAATCGACATCTCGATAGTCAACGACATTGACCGCCCACTGAGCGATCACTTTTCGGTAGTCAAGCAAATCTTGATTGTCAGTCGCTCCATCGTCATTGAAATCGTACCAATCATTCACGTCGACGTTTCCATCACCGTTGCGATCAACTCGCTCGGTCGTGAGCAAGGTCACAATGTACAGATGAGTTGCAAATTTTGAACGTGCGAAAACGGAATCAAGATCCCAGGCAATCGAGTCGTTATCGTGATCAAACGGAATCGATTCGCCACCAGGATGCTCAAGCACATCCTCCTCGCCCATCTCATCAATGACACCGTTTCCGTTATTGTCCGTTCCATCGCCGAACTCACGATTCACATTCATTGGCAGACCACGAAAAACTTCTGGCGGCAGCAAAGCGCGAACTTGGTCACGAATTGCCTGCTCTCGATCTGCCGTCGCCTTTGGCATGCCATCATCAAGCAAACGGTACAGCCTGGAAGCCAGATTCACGTACAGGGTTGGAACTTCGAAACTATGCGTCGTGATTTGGTTCTTTTCGTTTCCAATGACCAAATTCGATAGCCGTTTGTCAAGCAGATGCGAATCGATGTCCCGCGGCCGAAGCACCAATTCCAATTCACCGCCCGAGAATGGATTGTCGTGACTTCGGCTATTCACCGGCCCCACGACACTCCCATCGAAAAACGACATCTCATAAGGCGAATCAACGACTTCGTTTTCAAGCATTGATCCCGAAATATCAGCCACCGGCATTCCAACGGGAATCGTACCACCGTCGGTAGAAAGGTCGATCAAATCTGCCGGATAACCAATCGAGAGTCGACCATGAATATCCATCGACGAACCAAAATGTCGAGAAACTGAACCCGGAACCAGATCATCAAACTTGCTTTCTGGATAACCAAAAAGTTTATACAACGACCATTCATCCCGAACGTTTGGCTCACCGGGAAGCCCGTCATCTCCGTATCGTTCCCTCATTATCTGCTCATAGCCAGCCACCGATTGAGCCATGCTGATCTCTGGTGGACCGTAGCCTTGACCTTTGGGTAATCCATTGGGAGCGTCCAACAATCCACGGGGAGTCAAATTCGTTTCGAGATCCCGATAAAGACTTCCGTGCGCGTTGACGTTGATGCGACTATCCATATCAACGATCAGATATGACACCAAAGGTTTGACACACTGACCATCGTCGCGGCACTGGATTGGCAACCCAATATCCATCCAGATTCCGTCGGCAATTGTATCGTTGTTGTTGTCGACTTGAATATTGTTGTCGTCAACCAGCTTCGTTGTATTCTTGATGCTGGATGCTCTGAAGGCGCGAAAATCACCGCGGTCATGTTTTTTATTTCCACCCACACTGAGACCACCCGACTGAAGCTCTTCATCGCGGTGTCGGTAGTAACTGACCGAAACAGGAAGCCCATCGGCAGTCAGCCCGCCCAGAAATACATTCTGAAAATCGAACGCATCGTAGGATTCGTTGGGGGCCATCGAGTTGGGTGTGAACGTGCCTGTCGATGACAAACGTGAAAAATATCCGGGAGCACCACTATCGCCAATCAACTCTTTCAGTGACGTTCGTGATTGATTCGGTTTCTTTGCAAGCCCATCCAGCGCTGGGCTGCCAGCGGGCGTGTAGGAGTTGAAATGGCCCGCGCCCGTTCCGGCAAACGCTCGCCCATTAAACACCAACCTTGAACCCGAGATGGCCTTGGCGGTTCTCGCATTCACTCGGTTGTTCGCCGTGATTGGCATTACCAAAACGCCATGGGTGTAACCTGCGTCTTTGTCACCTTTGACTTGATGGTCAATCACTCGGCCGGACAAACCGGCCGCCGGCCCCGTCGTCACAGTAACCACCAATCCACCGAACATCCCGGGAACTGGAATTGGAGAATAACTGGTCCCATCGATGACTTTGACCGCATCGTCCGCCAAAGTGAATTCAATAAAGTGTTCACTCTGGTCGACATTGGCAGCTTCGGCAGTCACCGTGAATCCGTACCCATACATGTCGCCGAGAAGACTGTGGCCGCGAAGAGGCGAAGAGGTATCCGCCAAACTGGTACCACGAACGACTTCGTAAAACGCGCGCTCGATCAGATTTTTGGCGTCGGTCGAACTAGTGTAGAGGTGGTTTCGACTTCGTTTTCGTGCTGAGCGAAAATAGTTGTTGGAGACAATGACAAAACTGGTTGCCAACAACAGGAACAGAACCAACATCGAGATGACGAACAAGAGCGTGACACCACGACGGTTGTCTTGTTGACGCAGGTTTTTTGAAAAGTGATTAGTCATGGCCGTTCTATTGACGCGACGAAAGACTCGCGGTTCCATCCAATGATTTCATCGGCCGTTGTGAATAAGATTCTCCGCTTTGAGGCCCGGTCCCTTCCAACTTGAACCCCAAGCTGTCATATCCGTTACAGTTTGACTGAATGATGTCGTTCTAACTGTTTATTAATCGCAAAAAGCTGCGGCAGACGAGTTTCACAACTTCTACCGCAGCTTGATTAAGTCCAATTGCAAATCCCGACGAGTCAGAACTCTTGACGAGTTCCGCCGCGTAAAAATCACTTCGGACTGTTATTCAATAATGCTTTGGACCAAGATTCCACGTTCAACGTTGTGGTTAAAACCTGGTTCATAAGCGACCGGGATCGACCGGTCGTAGATAAAGAAGCCACGATTACGGGTAATTTCCCCCGTCTCCGTTCCGACCTCAGCACCAAGACGACCTTGTTCGTCGACTTCGAAATATCCAACGGTAATCCAGATCGCAAATACGCTTGATCGATTCGTGGAGATATTCGCAAGTTTCACCACGGAAGAGTTTCTAAACGCATAGTCACGATTACCACCAACGTTGCCTTCGTAGTAACTACCAGCCTGGAGTTGTCGCAGCAAATTAGCATTCCCGTTAGCACGCAAAATTGTTCCGTCAGGTCGTCCGCCATAGTCGGACGCATCGTGAACTGCGCGAGGAACAAAGAAGTCCCCCACACCATCAGGACGAATTGGATCGTCTTGGGACATGAATGAAACCGGTGAGTAGCCGGATACGGAATAGTTACTGCCGCCAAAGTAGCCAGTGTCAGGTGTATTCGCTGTCGAATCTCTAAGGTTGTCACCGCGAACGCTGGTCAACGTAGCTGTCGGAACATCCCAGTACCTCATCATACCCAATTCCCAAATATCAGGATTGGTCATCGTATTGATATTCACTTTGCCAGGGTAACGATATCGAGAAGCGTAGTTAATCGGAGCATTGAACACACTTGCGTATGTTGGAGTTGGTGATTCACCGCTAAATGCGTGAACGTCGAGCCCGATTTCCGAGTTAACAAACCGAGGCAGAACTTCGATAAAGTCAAAGATCTGTTTAAGCTTGAAATCGTTAGCCTGCATGACTTGCGTTGTCGCCAATGAGAACTCGGCCATCGCGCTGGTTTGACTTGGATCGTTGATCGCGGCAAAATCCGGAGGGTTCGCTCCTGCACCGGGGTGAATCGCCGGACCGGCCTTGAACATTGGAACGTTGCCCAATTCGTACTGGCTGACGTAAGGACGGTTGTTCCAAGTAAACCAAGCGAACGGTTCGTTGACCCGATAAGTCTCGTTCATTTCACCAAACGACTCATCGAACAATTCCGAAAGGAAGTGCGAATCATTATTGGTCGGAGGCTCAGGCGTCACACTTGAACGCGTTCGATCTTCACGCCAAAGAACCTTGGAATCACCGTTACCCGTCTCTTCGCCACGCTCGTGCGAGTTGAGTGCAAGAGGATAAGCAGCCGCAGGAATGTTTGGGTCCGTGGCAGTTTGAAGCCCATTGAACGACAACAAGTCGACGGGCATCGTATCAACAGTGATGTAAGGATTTTTGTTTACATCGAACGGGGCTTCTGGATTTGCCAAACGTTGAAGGCGAACGTAGCGAGCTGCTGTTGTCACTCCGTCCCGGAAGACAGGTTCGTTTACAGGATTGGCACCACCGCGATTCATGGTTGGATAATCTAAGCCAGCGTCGTCCGCTCGGTCGCTCAGTGCAGCGCTGAAAATCAATCCATCCCAATCATTGCCACCTGCATCAGTCGCTTTTTGAACAGTTCCAAGGCTGTCGTACCCAGCTGTTGGATCTGACATCCCAAGTGATCGGTAACTATGATTATCACCAGCTCCATTCTCGCCTCGGCGGTTAATTGGAATCGCTACACAATCGCGAGTTGTCTCAACCCAATTCTGAGCAGTATCATCCCACTTATTCAGTCGAACACCTGTTCCAGGAACCAGTTTGATGGAACGCGTATCCGCCAAATTTAAGCTGGCTGGAAGCGGTCCCGGAGGAGTAACATCGGTTCGACGACCAAAGGTGGTCAGGTACTCGTCGTTGGCATCTATTACTCCAGACGATCCAACAACTGCATAGCCGTTTGGCGGAATCTGATCGACAACGATCGCATTTTCACTTGGGTTCAACACCTCGGTGCTTAGAGCATTCGCGACGCTTGGGTAATAAAAATTAGCATCTGGAGTGGGCTCAACATTGGTTGATGGTTCGACAAAATACACTCGTCGACTCTGAGCATTGTCGGGATCAGATCCACGAGTTTCAGTGAACGCCATTCGCCAAACTGGATCATTGGTAATTTGAGTCAATTTAGTCAGATCAATAGAACCGGTTGAATAGTCGTAGAACTCAACCGGTTTCTTTTCTGTGTTGACCAAGGTTGCCCAAGGATTGTAGATCTCAACAAAGACGGAAGCCTTGGGAACGTAAAGACTTTCAAATTCCGGGTCACTCGAATCAAGATCTTGATATCGGCGTTCGTGTACCGCCATGGCTTCGGTTAAAAGCAATTCAGGACGTTCGAGGCCCCAAACAAGACCTCGGTCACCGCTTCTCTGATAAGGAGCGATATCAATGGTTAGCGAGGCGTTTCGAATCTCATAGTTATCTCCATAAGTCGGATCAATCGCAGGGTCTGTACTCGGTTTGTTCTGAGCATCAACGCCATCCCATCCATCCCATGGATTGAAATCAAACTCAAATGGCGTGCAAATGGAATCGGCATCACGATAGTCAACTACATTGGCAACCCACTGAGCCAACAAGAAAACATCTTCTTCTTCGACCGCACCACTTCCATTCATATCGGGCGGAGCTGGGTTATCCCAATCAGGAGTCGAAGCTGGGTTAAAGTCACCACCCGAAACCAACCATGTCAGGACAAACAGGTGTCTGGCGAAATGCTGACGGGCAAATCGGTCTTCGCGATCTGAATTTCCATCATTGTTGTGATCAATTGCAACCGCAGGCGTTCCGCCGCTATTGGAAAGTG
Organism: uncultured Pirellulaceae bacterium; assembly: GCA_964595515.1. Taxonomy (GTDB): domain Bacteria; phylum Planctomycetota; class Planctomycetia; order Pirellulales; family Pirellulaceae; genus Mariniblastus. The sequence goes on along the minus strand of CAZQQR010000005.1, from coordinate 32,420 downwards.
GGATGATCTCTGAAAGAGCCTCGTTAAGCGATGGCTCGACACTATCCCAATGTTCATCAGTGATATAATCGTTGTCATTATCGAGCCCGTCACCAAACACTCGATTGATATTCATCGGAAGCCCTTTGAGGACCTCTGGAGGAAGCAACGAATGGGTGTAATCGACAAACTGCGATCCAGTCGTGTTATCAATTTCAGTAAAGCCACGCATGTGAATGAACACTTCGTTGTGGCTCATTCCAGTATTTCGATTCAAGATTTCGAACAAACGCTCTGGAACCGTAAAATCAGATGGCGGCAAGGCAGGGACTTCCCAACTATCAGTTGTCACCAATGCTCGGTGAGCTGATGGAATTAAACCCAAAGCGATCAAACGTCCATTCAACAATTGGCTGTCAACATCGTACGGTCGCAAAAGTGCTTCAAGCTCATCGGGAGTGAACAACGTATCAAACTGCTGATTCGTTCCGCGATAAAGCGACGATTCGTAGGGTGAGTTATGCAACAAGAACCCGCTTGATCCTGGATGCCCCGCGCCAGCGAAATACTCGGGTCCAGTTGGTGGCCAACTCGATGTTCTGAAATCGGAAGTCGGCATCCCGTAAGGAACGTCGATTGTGGCACCTGGAGTAGCAGGATCATCAACCGTTTCATAAGCAAACGGAAACCCAACCGTATGCTGACCGTGGATATCCATTGGACGAGTGGTGTAGTTCCCAGCCCGGTCTCCAACAGCAGCAACCATTGGGGCAATCACCCCATTGTTGGGATGATCAAGAAATCGAAAGGCTGCAACGTTATCAAAAGCAGTTGCACCAGGAAAACGATCTGGACCGTAACGACCAGGAATGACCGGATAACGATTGCTAGGCAAAGTCGTGATTGGAGACTGTCCTACTAAACTAGTCGCACCCACCAACAATGGAGCGTA
>CAZQQR010000005.1:29031-31389 GCA_964595515.1 uncultured Pirellulaceae bacterium | reverse complement strand
TCGTGATTGGAGACTGTCCTACTAAACTAGTCGCACCCACCAACAATGGAGCGTAGTCATCCAAAAGCGGAGCAAGCGAAATATCCGCTGGCCCCATTCCCACTCCACGAGCCATGTTTCGGTTATTGGCATGAACCGCTGTCGTGGATGTCGCACCCAACAACTGATGAGTGGAACCATCTGTGTGTGATGGATTGAGAGCAGTGTAACCACCATCGGCTGGCAGTGACTCAAAGTAAGGCCTGTACGATGTAGTCGCTCCCGACTGCAAAGATGCCCAAGAAGCTGCATCAGCTATTGAACCATGTGCATTAATATTCAACTTGCTGTCCATGTCGACAACCATCGCTGCAACAAGTGGTTTCACTTTGCGACCATCTGGCATGACGATCACACCGTGCCCAACATCCATCCAAACGCTGTCGAGGATTCCGTCAAAATCATTGTCAACATCCAGTGGGCGCGACTGTGGTTGGTGCGGAACAGCGCCATTTACTAATGGCTGCGCCCAGTTTGCTACGCCGGAGATATCTGCTGGAGGAGAGTTGATCGCATTGGTATCCCAAACATTTGGAAAGAACCGATTGGCAGTTGAACTGTTCAACGATTCAACTGGATCAACACTGTTATCCCACTGAAGAACTGGACGGAACGAGTACCGATTTTCGTAAATCGTTCCGGAGTTTTCAGGCTCATGCTTGGGTGCTAACTGAATTGGGTTGAAACTCGCATTTACGCTCGTCCCCAAGGCTTGAGCCAAAAAGACGTTATCCAGATCGAACGCATCATACGGCTCATTCACACAATCAATAAATTGTGTGTACTGGTCAAAGAACGCATCTTGCCATGTTCCTGAAACCAATTCGTGTCGAGCATGGTTTGGACGAACCGCGTAACGATGACTTCCATCGGAACCAACCACGCGGGTTCCATCAGTACCGTTGAATTGAGTCATCACCGAACCAGCACCTGACCCAGAAAAAGCTTTTCCGTTGATCAAAATAGTAGAAGGCTGGTTGATCAACGTTCCAGCTGGATCTCCACCGAATGGAGCACTTAGCCGAAGTTCACCCAATGCCGCGACCTCCGAAGTGTTAACTCCCGTTCCGCCAAAATTGTTAATGGCTTCATCATCAAACGGAGTGTTCTGGCCATTGAGAGGTGTTTCCGGGATGATGATAAATGTTCGCAAAATCTCATCGGTCGCGGGATCGACGGTAACCGTATAGTCAACGATTCGAGCAGAGACACCTTTTGCCTGACCGTCAATGAACGACAGAACTTGTCCGCCAAAATAGCCAGGAACATCCAACGGCGAATACTGATTTGTATCCTTGTCGTGACCTTCTGGTTTGAACAAATACTGGGCTTGAAGATTAGTGCCACCGGTCGGATTGGTTGGGCTAAACGGCCGCATCGTAACATCTGGGTAATTAATCTTTCCGGCTGGGCTCAACTCACCGCCAACCAGATCAGGAGGCAAAGCCGCGTTGATTGACCTAGCACGGGCATCGCCTAACAAATTGCGAAGCCCCAATGTTCTGAAATTCTGATTGTATCTGCGATCCAGATCCTGGCCGGCAGCTGCTTTATGATCAGTCGTCGTGGTCGCCAATACCAATTGGATCATGTAACCATTCACGCCAACAGGAACGGTAGGGGAACCGGTAGGATCATACGTCGTTCGGCCTGGGTTCAAGATGGTTGCTGATTGAACCGTGGCTTTTAAACCATAGCCGTACATATCAGACAACAAATCATGCCCGCGCAACGACGAGTTTGTGTTCTCCAATTCCGGGCCACGAATCAGACTGTAGAACGAACGGTGAACGTAAGCCGTCCGGTCAACGGTGTAAAGTTTCACCTGTTGACGATTTCGCGAAGCACGAAAGTGATCGTTCGCCAAAATGACAAATGTGGTTCCCATCAACAGGAACAGCACAATCATACTGACCACGAACAAAAGCGTGATTCCGCGACGTTGTTGGTTATTTTGGATTTTCATTTCTGCCTCCAGGCGACAGTCTCGTAGTAATTTGTATGCTTGAAAAGTTTGGAGGTGGTAGGCAAATCTTGTTTAGCGAGTCGTCCAAATTGACTCAAATTCGGGCTCAAATGTTCTCTCGTAAACACCAACGACGTTCCTGAGGTGAACAATGTGGGTATTGGTAAGAGACCCAGCAGCTCCAGGCGGGGTAGAAGGATCTGAATCGTTATTGAATCGAAAATCAGGACCATCGAGTGTCAATGATGCCGGCCCAGCTCCTGCATCAGACGCACTAACAACTCGGTAAAACGCAACCTGACGGTCAAACCCTGCCTCCGCCGTTGCGTTACCACCCGGGACAGAAGCCGACG
>CAZQQR010000005.1:14388-28931 GCA_964595515.1 uncultured Pirellulaceae bacterium | reverse complement strand
TGACGGTCAAACCCTGCCTCCGCCGTTGCGTTACCACCCGGGACAGAAGCCGACGGAATGACTTGGTTGATCAACATGACCCATTCATCACGGTTAATAAAACCTTCAACCGCACCGACGCTTGGCTCAAGCTGAATGGTTGTCAGCGGTGAGTGCAGTCCAGTGTTGGCCGACGTATTGACTTGCGCAGTCAGCATTTGGTCTTCGATAGCAACTGCATTGGAACGATTAACCGCTCGATCTTTGTACACCAAGATATACATTTGGTACGACCAACGGTTAGTGCTACCAACGGCAGTCGCTGTTGGATCGTCTTTGAACGGCACAACGATCGCACTCCAAGATATGTTGCTCGCTGTTTGTGGCCTTGCTCCAGCAACGGTAACAAGATTGCCAGTAGTATCCGTAGCCGTTACCAAATCGAACATGCGCTCGGGAGCACTCATTTCAGCGGTGGCTGGTCCGATGACACCACCATCAGACGCTAGCCCGATATTCGAATCTCCGAAAGACAATTCATCGGTGCCAAAGAACATATTTCTCGCCACGGCAGTCGTCATGTAGTTTCCGCTGGCGGTTCCGAGGTTTGCTGCGGGAAACCGAAAATCAATGGGATAAGATGGGTTGAAAGGATTAGCTCCTGAGAATGCTTGAGGTACAAAATGAATATTTCCATTGCCATCTGGATAATTCGTTGTTCCTAAATTGGCAGAGTTGAATGGAAATGTTGCTTGGGAATAAGCAAACGCCCAATCCAAATTCCCGTTTCCATTGAGACGCAAGTTTTCAGTAATCCCAAGCGGGTCAATCGAGAAAATCATGGGTGGATCCGCATCGCCGACAGGGTATGTGTCATCAGAAATTCCACCATCACCATTAACATTGTCTGGGAATCCATCACCATTAGTCCGATCCACGTCACTTGCACTGGTGCTGACAATGTCGGCGGCTTTGAACGGAGAGTACGCTGTCACGATAGAATCACCAGCTCCTGTGGTGCCTCGAAAAACGGCCCAGTTGGTTGGGATACGATAACCGCCGGCTTCGAACTGTGAGTACGCGTTATTGGCAACGATCACGGCAGTGTCATTGTCCAATCCTCGTTGAGCTTGTTTGACGGCAAACGGAATCAAAACCATCACGCCGAATACGCCGATCATTGCGACAACGATCGAAGTCAAAACTTCCACGATTGTCAGACCATCACGCCGACTGAAACGCCGGAAGCCAGAGGAGAGATTTATAGGTTGGTTTGGATTCATGATTTTTCCAAAATGACAAGCTGTATATGTTCAGTGGGTCAGTCCGCGGTTAGTCAGCACTCGCTTTGCCAGAAGCAAATGCTCGAGCCGTGATCAGACCCGCCGCAAAATTGTCGAAACTGGGATTTCCACTTGGTGCGATACTGCCAGGCGCTGGTGGATTGTTGTAAGCAACATTGACGGACCCCGTTCGATGATCAATCGAGACCCACATTGCATTGGGGTCATACAAAGACGAAGTCGCTGAATCCGGTGCGTTATGCGATTCATCTGGTTCGTAAGTCGTTACGAACAGGTAGAAGGGATCAATGGGGATTTGATTTCGTGTCACAACCACGTTGGAAGTGTTTTCAAAATTAAAAGTGTACGAATCAACTTCACCTGAACTTCCAAACAGGATTTCGACATCCTGAGTTGCAGTAGCGGCTTCTGTAGTGTCCTGCCCAAATGCCATTCGGCGACAATAGGTTGCAGTATTCGTTGCTTCGGCGATTTCCGATTCAGGAGCTCCAGCACCTTGAATCAAATCGCTAGGCAATGCAGGCCCAGAGAAACGCATGTCGACCATGTAACCCGCGGGCAAATCAACTTTGGACGACTGCAATTTACGCGGTCGACGATAAATCAAATACGGGACCTCAATTGGCACACCGGTTGTTCCTTGAACTGCAGGCAATGAATTCCCCTGCCCAAGTCCAACGGTTAGGTCCAAGACAGGAACATCAACAGCAACTCCACCAATGAGCTTGGTAAATGTATTGGGAGAAACCCCAAGAACTCGATAGCGAACCGAACCATGATTCAATCGAATCCGATCGCCGGTACGCAAGTAATTATTCGTTGCATTCCACTCCAAAGGACGTGGAATCTGAACAACCATATTTGGCGGGTTTGCACCCAAGTTCACCGTAATTTCACAAGTTAAATCACCTCTTGAATCACCCGCATACGGTGCAACAGATCGTAGAACAAACATTCGGGTTCCAGCGAAGTGAACCGTGTTATTTGTGCCAGCAATCTCTTCGAACAAGTTCGGGTTGCGCTCAATCAGAATCCCTGCAATCTCGGCATTATCCGACGCCGCCCGATCCACGGCTTTGGCAATTTGACTACCAACCGTGCGGGCCGCCTCGCGAATTGCTCGATCTTTGTTAACCATTCGCAGACGTGGAATCATCAACGCAGTCAGGATCGAAAGGATCGACACGACAACAAGCAATTCAACGATCGTCAGACCGCCAGAGCTTTTTCGATTTATAAGTTTGTGATTTGTCATGATTTTTGGTGGGTGTGAAAAGAGATTACAGATCGCCCGACTGTCGGCCCATATTGGGAGAGACAACATCAAAGCGAATCTTTCCCAACTCGCGTGGGATCGTTGGATCCATCACTCCATATCCAACGGGCAGCAAAAAGACCGGATTGACGCCAGCTGAAGGTACGACGATGTCAAAATCAGGATTTGGATAATCGACATAAACATCCGCTGCCGCTGGCGTGTCGTTGCTAGGAGTAGGTTTTGGTTGCGTTGCTGGATCAAGCGCAATCTGAAAAAACCGCAATTGCAACGAATCGTTCCAACCATCAAGCACTTCGAAAAAGCCATCGGAATCCGTATCACCAACCGCTCGACCGCCCAAAATCTCTACTCCTGACTCACCATCGAAATCGATGCGATCCAAGATTTGATAGAGAAACTCACCGGGAAGATTGAAATTTACATTTCCGTTCAAACGAGCAAACGATTCAATTCTTGACGACTTCAAACTCGCCAACCTCGCACTTAAAAGCGGAGTTCCGTTGGGGTATTCCTGATCAAGCCAGTCCCTGAATCCCAACGAACCAGTTCCGACACCCGGAGTGTTTGATGGAAATGTTCCGATATCGCCATTAGCAAAAAAGTAATCGTTGAAGTCATTCGACGGTGTCGAGTCATCAAAGATCGGCCGTGGCATTTCTGAATTGATCAAGTCCTGAACAATCCGGCGGCGGAGATTCCGAACCTGTGCCAACAAGCCAACAGGGTTACCACCACTGTCAGTTCGAACTGGATTCACCGCGGCATAGGCTAACAACTCATTAACCGACATTGGAAAACGACGTACTTCGTAGTCTTCCATTTCTACCAGAATCATCTCTTGAATCTGGCGAATCCGAGCCTTGGTCGCAGCTTCTTTCGCGTCACTCGTTGCGCTTTGCATGAGACCAAGCACCATCGTCGTCAGCACACCTATGATGGCGATCACCAACATCAGTTCCACGAGTGTGAAACCGGATCGGATGCTTTGGTTTTCTGTTGAAGTTCGATTCTTCATATCATTCATCTGTGAAAAGCTGGTTGAAATGACTGCGTGAAAAGACCACTAGTTGTTATTCAAATACTTGTCGATGCGGCCTTCTGAAAAGTTCACAAGGTTATCGAGTCCTTCCCAACCATCGAAGCTGATAGCACTGCCGTTAAAGGTTCGGCTAATCATTCCAGCATCGGCGCCAAAGATATTTCCACCAGCCCCGAGTTCTCCATCCATCCCAGCGGTCAGGATCTGGAAGCTGTCAGCGTTGGCGAAGTTGTAAAACGTGCTCCGGTCACCTGCGGTAGGAAACGGGGTTTCACTGCCGTCTTTGGGACCTAGACGGTAAGCATCAGAGGCTGTGTCTTGTGGATCAACTCCAACGTCATAGGTCGCTGCGTCGCGATATTTAAAAACAAGATCGCCACTGGATTTGCCATAGGCCTGACTGTACGTCGCGATCCATGCGTTGACGGCTCCGGCATCGACGACATTACCTGCAGTATCAAAAAACGTCAGTTGACTGTCTTTGAAATCAAAACGATTTTCGCGATCAACGGTGTCTCCAGGGTAATAACCGTGAGCAGAAACCGGAGGCGATCCGGCAACCCAAGTCACCGCACCATCGGTAATCGGAAATTGTTTATTCTTACTCAGTCCCGACAACCAGAAAACGATCGAGGATTCCTGATCGAGAAATTGGCCGACTTCGATCCACCAATGCTCCAGCCTTGTTCGCTGTCCACCGGCAAGCGAACCACCACCCGTTACTCCCGACGGAGTTGTGTTCTCTGCATGCTGAGGTGCCATCCGAGTCAAGTAACGGCTAAGCCTGGCAGCAGCACGAATGTTCGCATTTCCACCGTCAGTAGCCGGGCGGAAGATACCGACCTCGGTTCCCGTCCAATCGACTCCACGAGTAAAACTAGGTGGGTAAAAGCCATGGTCAGACTTGAACTGCTCAAGCGCCATTTCAATCTGTTTCATTTCCAAAACGATCGCTGTCTCACGAGCGGTCGCAAGCGCCCTCATGACGGCCGGGGCGAGGAACGCGGCGAGGATCCCGATGATCGTAATCGCAACCAGCACTTCGGTCAGCGTAAAACCTTGGCGGACTCCAACAGGGCGGCGGGCTCCAACAGGGCGGGAACGACTCATTTTAATTCTCCAGAAAAGTATTCTTGAATTTTTGATGCAAGCTGACCTGCATTACTTGTTTGATGTCAAACCTGAAATCAATTGGATCAAAGGCATGAACAACGCGGCAACAATAAACAGGACAACAAGACCAAGGAAGATAATCATCAACGGTTCGATCATCTTCATCATCCCTTCAGTCAAAGCCTCTACTTCTTCTTCGTAGTAGTCAGCAACTTTGTACAACATGACATCGAGTTCACCGGTCTCTTCACCAACGGCCACCATGTTGACGACCAAGTCTTCAACAACGGGTTTGCTGTAGCGAAGGAAATACCAGGCACCACCGATCAGGCCCATAAAACCACAACCGTAAAAGACCAGCATCCAAAGGTCCGGCTTGATGAACAAAACAAACAGTGGAGGAAGCGAAACCGTTACCAGGAAAAAGAACAACGTTACCGGGTGAAAACTCGGGTTTGCGTTTTCTTTCATCGGTTTAGCGATTGTTTCACCTTCGCGAATCGAATCCGTCACTTTTGCATAGACTTTTTCGAACATCGCATTTCCGGATGTCTCACGAGTAATCGTCAGGCCTTCGATAATAGGAACACCCGAAGCAACCAACGCTCCGAGGGTCCGAGTGGTTCGAGCGAGGTTGGCTTTTTCAACCAGTTTCCCCATCACAGGGAGCTTGAGCAAAAACAGGTGCCAGCCCATGCGTCCCGCCCGGAATTTACAAACCAGCGAAACAAACAAAATCGCTGCGATCGGCATCAACGGGAACAAGAACCAAAGGTTGACCACGCGATCCGAAATCGCCATCAACAATTGAGTAATCGCTGGCAGTTCAATCCCGAACTCTTCAAAGATCTTTTTGAATTCAGGAATAATCTTCAACATGATGAACGTCAAAATACCGATCGTGAACAAGACGACCATGATCGGATACATCATCGCACCGATGACTTTACCTTTGAGCGACTGAGTCCTCTCTTTGAACTCTGCCAGACGCCGAAGAATGACTTCGAGCGATCCACCCGCTTCACCCGCCTTGATCATGTTGACATACAAACGATCGAAGACCTTGGGAACTTTGGACATCGCTTCGGACAGTGAGGCACCGCCTTCAATTTCATCACAGACGTCGATCAGGCCGTTTTTAAGTGCACCCGGCTTGGACTGATCTTCGAGGATTTTCAGACTTCGCAAAATCGGCAAACCCGCATCTTGCAGAATCGAAAGCTGACGAGTGAAGGTCACCATTTTCTTACCGCCCGCACCCCCAAGGGCGAACGATTTCCGAGAAGCCCCCGAAGAAGCCGCAGCTCCTTTGGCTGCCTTCTGGATAGAAATCTTCGTGACAAAATAACCCATCGAACGGATGGTGGCCTGAGCCTCATCCTGTGTCGGGGCATCGATCACGTCTTTAATTTCCTGACCCTGAGGGTCCATCGCTTCGAACTGATAAGTTGGCATTTCAGCGTCCTTTTCGACTGTTACGTCTGCTGTTACATCTGGGTTTCAAGTGGGTCAATGAAACCCGGGTCTATTTTCGATAAGTATTAATTCAAATGTCGCTGGATCGCTCCGAACGGTTTACTTTTAAAACGGTTTTGTCTTAACCATCCACAACGGTTTCGCGAATAATTTCTTCTGGAGTCGTCGTACCTGCAAACATCAACTCGATGCCGCTGTCTCGAAGCGTTCGCATTCCCTTCGATTGAGCTTTGTCACGAAGGTCATCCGTATTCGCATTGTCATTGATCATGTCACGAAGCTCGTCGTCCATAATCATCAACTCAAACAAAGCGATCCGGCCTTTGTATCCAGTGTTGGCGCAACTTCCGCAGCCAGCACCTTGATAGACTTTTTTGCCTTTGGCAGCTTCTGGCTTGAGGTCAAGATCCAGCAGCATGTCTTGGGTCAAGTCTGTCTCTTCTTTGCACTCAGCACAAATTCGCCGCACCAAACGCTGAGCCAAAATTGCTTCGACGGTTGCCGTGATCAAAAACGTGGGAACCCCCATGTCTTTCATTCGAGTCACAGTACTTGGTGAATCATTCGTGTGCAGCGTACTGAACACCATGTGACCGGTCAGCGAAGCCTGCACCGCAATCTCAGCGGTTTCAAGGTCACGAATTTCTCCTACCAGAATCTTGTCTGGATCCTGCCGCAGAATCGCGCGCAGTGCAGAGGCAAACGTGACGCCGATTTCGTGATTGATCGGAATCTGAACAATCCCGTCGATGTCATACTCCACCGGATCTTCGGTGGTGATCAATTTGTCTTCGATCGTATTCAAATCCGAAAGCGCCGAATAAAGCGTGGTGGTCTTTCCAGATCCCGTTGGACCCGTGACCAACACAATTCCGTTTGGCTTTTCGATCACCTCACGGAATTCAGACATCGTCAAGTCGTCCATCCCAACGTTGTTGAGGTCAAGCGAAACCACCGAGCGATCAAGAACTCGGCAAACCACGCTTTCACCAAACATCGTTGGCAAAACACTAACTCGCAAATCAACCGGGTGACCACCGACGGTCAATTCAATTCGACCATCCTGCGGCAAACGTCGCTCGGAAATATTCAAGTTCGCCATCACTTTGATTCGCGTCGTAATCGCGAACGCCAAGTGACGCGGGGGGGGAACCATTTCGAACAACACACCATCGGCCTTAATCCGAATCCGGAACTCGTCTTCGAAAGGCTCGAAGTGAATATCGCTCGCGTGATCCTTAATCGCCAGCAGCAACACCATGTTCAGCAGTTTTCGAACCGGTGCACTTTCCACCAACTCGTTCACGTCGCCCAAGTTAATCGGGCCATCACTGAGAAGCGACTCCGAAGCTTTTTTAAGCTCGTCATCGTTCTCAAGATCGTTAATGATCTTTTCAATGCTCTCTGATTCCGCATTGAAGAATTTATCAATCCCTTTGAGGATCTGACTCTCCGTCGCAACCAACAGCCGAATCTCAAAACCCAGAAAACGACGCAATTCATCCTGCATCGCAAGGTTCTGAGGATCGCAAGTCGCCAACGTCAGAATCCCATCGTTCAGCTGAAGCGGAATGACTCGATACAATTGAGCCATCGCATCCGAGATCGCCCCTTTCGCATCATCGGGCGGAGTGACGCCTTCGATATCAACTGTCGCAAGACCGAACTGCTCGCCCAGCGCTTGAATCAATTCATCATCCGTCACCAACCCCATATCCTGGGCGACCCGGCCAATCATTTGACCAGGACTCTGGCTCTGCTCTTCAACCAGCATTTCAAGCTGATCATCAGAGATGAAACCCAAGTCGACTAAAATTTGACCGAGACGTCTGACGGCCATGCTTCACCAATCGTTGATTAAGTTCTTAGTTAAAAAATTTCGAAGGAGAAAAGTACGGAGGAAGAAAACAGGATGGAGTTGTTAAAGGTGAGTTAGGTTGATTTAAGTTGAGTTAAGCTGGCGAGGTGAAAGAAACCAGGTGGTAAGCGGGGGTGGCAGGCAAAGTTAAAGTGCTAAACAGCCGCAAACGGACAGCCCGGCGCCGCTGTTAATAATCGTCATCATCCTCGTCGTCATCCATTTCGAGGTCGTCTTCGCCAAGCGCGATTCCTTCTTCCATTTGTTTCCGGGCGGTCGCAATTCGCTTGGCAAGTGAATCCGGATCTTGCGCCTTCCCAAGCGCCGCTTCCATTTCAATTTTTTCATTCACCCAATGCTCAAACAGACAATCATCCATGAGCATCATGCCGAACTTGGCACCGGTTTGAATCGCCGAGTTAATTCGGAACGTCTTGTTCTCTCGAATCAAGTTTGCAATCCCTGGCGTCACCACCAACGATTCAAAACCAGCAACACGACCACCACCAATTCGTGGCAATAGTGTTTGAGCAAGTACGCCAATCAATGAACTGGAAAGCTGTGTTCGAATTTGGTCCTGCAGGTTCCCAGGGAACGCGTCAATAATTCGGTTGACCGTACCTTGAGCACTGTTGGTGTGAAGCGTTCCGAAAACGATGTGACCTGTTTCAGCAGCAGAAATCGCCGCCTCGATCGTTTCAAGGTCACGAAGCTCGCCCACCAGAATCACATCCGGATCCTGACGCAACGCACGACGAATCGCTTCGGCAAACGACGGAACATCGACGCCGACCTCACGCTGATTAATGGTCGATTTTTTGTGGTAGTGATAAAACTCGATCGGGTCTTCGATCGTAATAATGTGATGATCAACCCGCTCGTTAATAAAGTTGATCAAACTCGCAAGCGTCGTACTCTTGCCCGAACCCGTCGGGCCCGTCACCAGAATCAGACCACGCGGACGCATTACGAGTTTTGTAAAGATATCGGGGACACCCAAAAACTCAGGCGGCAACATCTCGTTTGGAATTTGCCGCAACACCATCGCGATATCGCCGCGTTGCTTGAAAATCGAAACTCGAAAACGAGCTTTGTCCGCATAAGCGAATCCAAAGTCAGCGCTTCCCATTTCTTGAAGCTCTCGCTGACATCGCTCGGGAGCGATACTCTTCATTAACGCAACGGTGTCTTCTGATTCGAGAACCTTGGTTTCCAGTTTTCTCAAACGACCGTGAAGACGGAATACCGGCGGCTGGCCGGTGGTGATATGAATATCGCTCGCGCCCTGCTTAACACAGGCTTCGAGCAGCTTATCAATAAGTACAGTTGCCATAGCAAACCTCTCATGCAAACGGTAATCCCATCCACCAAGATGCAAGGCTCTGGAAAACCAGTGTGCACGCCTGCAGCTAGATTTTCAGGATTTGGCGATAACCGCCGAAAAGAGACAAAGGGTAGGTGGGAGTGGGTAGGCCAGAAGCTCTAGTATACCGCTGGCCGACAAAGCCATTGTTCGCAAACAATCAACTCAGGTCCAAAATTTGACCGATATTGACGGATTTAAGCTCAAAACAGCCAACTTCGCCACTTTACCCCACCCAAACGAGCGGTTCGTTAATCCTGCTCGGTTTTCTTGGCCACACGATAGACTTCTTCGATCGTGGTGAATCCAGACAGCACTTTATCGATTCCATCTTGGTAAAGAGACTTCATCCCATTGGCCATCGCGTAACGACGAATCTCGGTTGCTGGCTCATTGGCAAAGATCATTTCGCGAACTCGGCTGTTGATCATCAGCATTTCATAAATGCCGATTCTCCCTCGAAACCCTGATTTCTGACAACTATTACAACCTTTACCGCGCATGAAGGTCGCACCCTTAAGCTGCTCTTCTGTCAGGTTAACGTCTTTGAGCAAAGTCTCAGAAGGCGTGTGGCGAGCACGGCATTTCGGACAAATTGTGCGGACCAGCCGTTGAGCGAGAATCGCTACAACACTACTGGCAACCAAATATCCGGGCACGCCCATGTCGATCATTCGTGTTACAGCCGTGGGCGCATCGTTCGTATGCAGTGTACTGAATACCAAGTGTCCAGTCAGGCTTGCCTGAATACCCATCGATGCCGTCTCTGCATCTCGCATTTCTCCAACCAAAATCACATTGGGCGCCTGACGCAACATCGAGCGAATAATCCGAGAAAAGTCCAACCCAATCTTGTGCTTTACCTCGACCTGGTTGATTCCAGGCAGGTAGTATTCGACCGGATCTTCCGCGGTGATGATCTTTCGGTCCGGCCTGTTAAGGCTGTTTAAAGCCGCATAAAGAGTCGTCGTCTTTCCGGATCCCGTTGGCCCTGTCACGAGGATAATCCCGTTGGGTCGGCGGATCAGACCGGTGAATTTCTTGTAGTTTTCCTCAGAGAACCCAAGCTGCCTAACCCCAATCTTAATGTTGTCTTTATCCAAAAGCCGTAAAACCGCTGATTGGCCCTGGTTGGTTGGAATGATACTGACACGAAGATCAAGCTCTTTTTCGCCCACGCTGACCTTAATTCGACCATCCTGCTCACGTCGTTTCTCGGCGATATCGATATCCGCCAAAATCTTGACGCGAGAGATAATCGCACCCAATTGACGTTTTGGAAGCCGGTCACGCTCGTGAAGCACGCCGTCAATTCGATAACGAATTCGCACCCGATCCTCGAATGGCTCGATATGAATATCTGAGGCTCTCAACTGGACCGCTTCTTGGATCATCAATTGAACCAAACGGACAATTGGAGCGCTGCTATCCTGCTCGTCGCCGTCTCCACCATCAGCGTCATCCACGGTTTCTGTGAAATCGATCGCCGTATCGGTGAATTCTTGGAGAATGGAGTCAGCCGACTCACCCTCGACCTGACCATACATTCGGTTGATCGCCAGACTGATCTGAGATCGAGTCGCCAAAGCAACCGTCACATCACGGTTGAGGATAAACCTTAGTTTTTCAACGGTATCTACATCGCCCGGCTCGCTCATCAGCACTTTTAGCCCACCATCGGTCTCGCTGAGCGGCAGAACCGTATTTTCACGGGCAACGGCCTCTGGCATCAATTCGATCACCATCTCAGGAATTTCAACTTCGTCCAAATTGACGAATTCCATCCGATTGTGTTTGGCGAGCGCCTTCATTACTTCTGCCTCGGTTGCATAACCGAGTTGAACCAAAGCATGGGCGACGGGTTTGTTGGTCTGCTTTGCAAGTCCTTCCGCATCCTTCAATTGATCCATGGTGATTACCTTGGAATCAAGCAGAATTTTCACGAATCCGTTGGGTGCTTTTGCCATTATCTATTTAACCTTTTATTCATGGGCAGAAACCGCCAACGAGGTGGAAGGACGCAGTCTCCGGTGAACCAATCGCGTATCTTGAACCATCCCAAGCCCATTTGTCAATGAAATGAACTCAATGATTCCGACCGCGAACAACCGGAAGTGGGGTTGAGGGGCGGCAATGGCATTGGGATACGTTTCACAGGCTGAAAACCACACGAACTAGCGGCCCAATGCCACAGCACTAAATTATACCCATCGAATCCTCGTCCGCATTGAGTTTTTGAAATTCTGCCGAACTACGGCTGTCCATTGAACGGCTTATTTGGTGGAGTAATCTGCCAATCGCCCGTGCCTTGGCTGGGGACTGGTTCGCGCCTTGTCCTTTGGGGAGCGAGGCGAGAAGTATTGGGCACGGGCCGTGTTTGCTCGATATGGGAACGAACGGTTGGACTCAATCTTTCCGATTCTCTCGAGTTTCTTGCCTGCAACCAAAATTGACGTGCTTTGTCCCGCATCGAATCGGCTTGGACATACATCCCAGCACTTTCGAACTCGGCTGCGATTTCCTCCAAACGCCTTGCTGCTTCGCGGAGTATCCCAACTTGCATCTGAGAATTTGCCACCGGTTGATGCGCCCGGCGGCCTGTTGCCGATTCGAAATTCGTAGAATCGTGGGGAACGGATTCGATCACCCAATCGGAAACCCTTTGGTTAGGAACCCGTGGGTCTGGAACTCTCTGTTTGGGAGGTGCCGCCCGATCAGGCATTCGTTCGCTTGACTCGCTCAGCCGCTGAAGTTCGTTTCGGAATTCCCGGTTGGCTTCTGCTTGACCTTCTTTTGAATCGAACAGGTGCTCCGAAACACCACCACCCAGACGTTTGCGAATATTCTCAATCTCGCCAAAAATCCGATTCGGTTCTTGGGATGCCTGAGACTGTCTTGATGTTGGCTGAGCTCTTGACTGTTGTTCAATCGAGGGAACTTCTTCTTGAGCCGTTAAGGTTATCGGCGTCGTGTTGATTGAGATGATTACTAGCCAACCCAAAACGGATCGCCATCCAAATCCGGTCAGCCGCCTAAGTTCTGCCAATGGTCGATACATATCAGCGCCCTTTGAAAAATCGGTTCGTAAGAGCTCGAATATAAGGAATGTAGGATTTGAGAGGGAAGCTCAATCTTGATTCGTTCCATCGTGCCCTCAAAAACCGTGAATCCTCCCGTTTGCCCGCAGGTTGTTGCGTTTGATTGGCTAAACTCGAAGGAAAATTGACATTTGTTCTATCGAACGAGTATCTTAGAAGTAGCTAATTAAAGCTGACGCGGCCCCGCTTCCAATGCCTCAAGTCGCACAGCCAGCCAATGTATTCCGAGACGCACAATAGAGGCACCGATGGCCCAAACCTTTCGACTTTGTAGTATTCACGCCAAATTCTTCCGCTCCATCGCTTTGGTTGCAGGAATGGGATTAGTCCTGGTGACACTTTCGAGTCACGCCATCGCTCAAAAATCTGAGAAGAAGTTCCAGCCACCCTATGAGGAGGCTTACGCCGGACCATTGGCTTCTCAAGAACAAATCAATGCGATCCGCAAGAAAAACAGTGAAGTCCGAAAGGCGATTAGCGCTGCCAAACGAATCACAGACGAAGTCCTGTTTCAATCAGGCAACGTCAGCGATCCCAAGTTTCAGGCTTTCTTTACTGGCTACAAGTTTCCAAGAATGACTAAGAGAATTTTCCTCGACAAGCTTGGGGAAGAGAGAGCCAAGTTTCTCAAGGATTATTTGAGCAACCGGACGCAAGGAAATGCTCGAAACGGAATGATCGAATTCACGGTCGCCCAAATGGAGCAGTACGCCAACGACAAAACACTCTATCCCGCAGCCCGTTTAAACGCAGTCTATCTAATTGGCATGCTCGATTCTCAAGTCGCCAATCGACTAGAAGGCAAACTTCCGATTCCATCCAAGCTTGCATACGCTTCTCTGCTGAAGTTGTATTCCACCGCTGACGAGGACTACTTAAAGGTCGCGGCCTTGGCTGGCATCCAAAGACATGTCGAAGTCGACAGAACGGTTGGTGGTTCTCAAATCGCTGCCGCTGACAAAACTTCGCTCATGGGATTACTTGCTCAGAACTTACAGCGAGCAGAAAAAGATGACCTCACCTATTGGCTCAAACGACGATCGATGCAATTGGTTGGCTTGATTGGTGATCTTCGATCGCTAGATACTGTCCTAACAACTCTCAAATCAAAAAACGAACGTTTGTGGCTGCAGTATGACGCCTTAGATGCGGTTGCAAAATTGCCGCTTCAAAGCGCTCCGCCCGAAAAGCGATTGGAAGCGGCAGTTGTCGTGATCGAGTTCTTGCAAAAGTTCTATGACGATGAAGCCAAAGAAATCCAGGCAGAATTCGACTCCATGATTCATGACGCTATCCTATTTGGGGATTCCGACTTGGTTGAGAAAGGAACTAACTTCGACGGAACCAATGCCGCGGCTGGTGTCGGAGGTGGTCGAGGTGGAGGTGGTGGAATGGGTATGGGCATGGGAATGGGAATGGGAATGGGTGAAGGCGGCGGTGGCCCTGGTGGTTTTGGTGGTGGCAACAGCGACAACATGACAACCGAAGAAGCCATGAACGAAGCCAACAAAACAAATCTCCCCAATTACCAGCTTCATTCATTCCGAAGACGAATCAAAGCCATGGCCTTTACTGGCAAAGTCATCCTCGCCGGGGAAGATGGCGAAAAAGGATTAGCCTCAAACCTAAACGGCAAAGGCAAATCGCTTGCCAAGAACGCTTGGAAAGTGTTACAAGACGATACACTCGGAACCGTCATGGGTGAAAAATCTAATGCCGGCATCGTCGATCGCGAAGTCGAACTACCCGAGCGAAAACCAACTGATCCAGAAATGCAGTCTTCAACCACGATCCTGATTGAGACTTGCAAATCAGCAGCGTCCGGCCTGAACAGCCAGCTTCGTGCATTCAAAGGTGAACCAGCCAAAGAAGCCGCCGATCCTGCGGCCGAAGAAAAAACGCCCGCAGCAGGACAACCAGATTTTGGCGGTTAGTTGGTCCTGGATGGCAGATAGCGAATGACTCAATTCGCCTATCCACAACCAAGAAAGCTTTCTCATCTCATTCCGCGCGCTGAACAAGCTGTGAGGCTGT
>CAZQQR010000005.1:8515-14288 GCA_964595515.1 uncultured Pirellulaceae bacterium | reverse complement strand
GCTCCCATTCAGCCTCTTGCAAGCGGTGTACATGATTCGATGATGTTGCGTTTTTGCATCATCGATTCGTCCACCGAGCCCATACGACAAAGCGTTTTTTGCCTTTTTCAAAATTAATTGACGCCCGAAGCCTTAACGAATCCCACTATTGAGAGCCTTTTATGCGCTAATTTCCCCTTCCATACGTTTAACATGTCTTCGCCCCAAACACGATTGCCGCAGGTTTCTGGATCGCCCCAGAATCCTCTCGACATTTCAGAATGGCTGAATGGCATCAATCCGTTGATCCGTAATCAAGTTGTGCCTTCAACATCACAACAGGCTCGACAAAAACGGCCGGCCGAGTTTCAAATTGCCCGCCAATGCGCCCACACGTTGCTGAAGGAACTGAACTGCACTGAGACTGTCGGCGTCAACGATGATCGCTCTCCCATCTGGCCCCAAGGCTTCGTCGGCTCTATCTCGCATTCCGACAATTGGACTTGGGCTGCTGTGGCCAAGCAATCAGAAGTCGCCTCTATCGGAATCGACACCGAGACAATTGCCACACCTGAAACACGCGAACAAACTCAGCATGAGATCGCTTCAAACAGCGATTGGGTAATCGCGCAGGAATTCTTGGGAGAACGAGGCTACAGCGACGAGTCCGTTTTCACGCTCGTGTTTTCTGCCAAAGAAGCATTCTACAAGTGCTGGTATCCGATCAACCAAAACTACTTTGGTTTTGAACATGCGGCCATCGAATCTGCGACTTCCGATTCGATTCGAATCAAAACAAACCAGTCCAATCCAAACTTTGGAATCGGCCCAAGTTTTCTGGACGTGCGATACGCCGTCACCGCAACCGATGTTTTCACTTTTACTTGGATGGAAAAAAAGTAACCATGAACATTCAAGATATCTACCATCAAATCAACGATCAAACTCGCCGTGACTACCCTCGTGAATCGCTGCATGAATTGATTCGTCAACAATGTGAACGAACCCCCAACGCGATTGCAGTTCTTGACCACGATCATCAACAAACTTACGAACAGCTAAATCAAAAAAGCGATCAAGTTGCAGACTATCTCAATTCAAAGGGAATCGGACATGGCGACTTGGTTGGTCTGTGTTGCAACCGCGATGTCGACATGCCGGCGCTACTTGTCGGAATTATGAAATCTGGCGCGGGCTATGTACCGCTGGACCCCGATTATCCAGTCGACCGGCTAATATTCATGGTCGAAAACTCCGAAATCAAACATGTCATTGCTCATTCAGAGCAACTGAAGCTGACGGATCATTTCAATATCCCCACCACCATCGTGGATCGTGACTGGAGCAAAGTCACGTCCGCTCAACCAGCCAGCAACCGACCCACAACCAACCCTCGATCCGACGTTGCCTACGTGATCTACACTTCTGGCTCGACGGGCAAACCGAAGGGCGTTTTGGTTCCGCATGGCTCAGCCGTCAACATGCTTTGGAGCATGATCGAGTGGCCGGGGTTTACCGCAGACGACCGAATCCTCGCGACAACAACACTTTCATTTGACATCAGCGTCGCCGAAATGTTTCTGCCACTGGTAACCGGTGGTTCCGTCGCAGTGGTGGACCGGAAAACAGCCAAAGACACTATCGCACTCGTCGCGGCCATGGAAAAGTTCAATGTGACTTTCATGCAAGCCACCCCTGCGATGTGGCGAATGATCGTGGAAGCGGACTTCCCCGGTCGGCCAGACATGAAATTCGTTACCGCCGGCGAACCACTTCCTCGCGATCTCATTCGTCCGATGCTCGACCGCTGTGGCGAAGTCTGGAACCTCTACGGACCGACCGAAACGACCGTCTATTCATCGGGAACACAAGTGACAACCGATGAAGGCCGAATCCTGATCGGTGTCCCAGTTGCAAACACACAAATTTATATCGTCGACGAAAACGACGAGCTTTGTCCGCCCGAAACAGCCGGTGAATTGCTGATCGCTGGCGACGGAATGACCCACGGCTACCTGAAACGCCCCGACTTAAACGCCGAAAAATTCTCCGATTGGAAAGGCATCAAAGTCTACCGAACCGGTGACCTTGCCAAACTAACAACGGATGGGCAAATCGATCACTTAGGCCGCATCGACAACCAAATCAAATTTAACGGTCATCGAATTGAGCTGGGTGAAATCGACGCGGCGATGGCAATGCAAAACGGAGTTCGTCAAGCCGCAACCGTCCTGAGAGAAGACCGCCCCGGCGACAAACGACTCGTTGGATATCTACTGGCGAACGAAAACGCGCAGCCCGACATCGCAAAAATTCGCGAATCCATTTCAAAGTCCTTACCCGACTACATGGTTCCCAACTTGATCGTCGTAGTCGACGAGTTTAAGTACACACCAAGCGGAAAACTCGATCGTAATTCGTTTGACCCGCCATCCACTCAGCGTCCGAATATTGAAACTGAATACGTTGCGCCGAAATCAGATCAAGAAAAACGGTTGGCCGCCATTTGGGCCGAAGTTCTCCAACTCGACAATGTTGGAATTCAAGATAACTTTTTTGAGCTGGGCGGAAACTCGATTCGCGCCGTCAAAGTAGTTGCCCGGGTCAAAAAAGAAATGCAAATCGGTGTGACAGGCGCTGAGTTCTTCGACAACCCAACGATCACGAGCTTCCTTGGTCTGAGCGAATCCAAACAAGCCTTCGTTGCAAAACTTGCCAGTCAATCTGCAAACAACCAAGGCAGCGGTCAGTACGCGATCGTCGGAATGGCGGCTCGGATGCCCGGCGCAAAAGACCTGAACGAGTATTGGAACAATCTGGTCAACGGAGTCGAGTCAATCAAATTCTTTACACCCGAAGAGCTTGATGCCACACTCGATCCGCGTGATACTTCCGATCCGAATTACGTCGCAGCGCGTGGAATCATCGAGGACGCTGACCACTTTGATGCTCGTTTCTTTCGCACGCCACCGCGAACTGCGGAGATGACTTGCCCGCAGCAACGCATCATGCTGGAACTGGCCTGGACCGCGCTGGAAGACGCCGGGATCATTCCCAACAAATCGAAAAGTACGATTGGAATCTGGGCAGGAACTTATTCCACTAGCTACTTCATCAAAAACATTTTGACACACCCTGAACTTGTTCGTGAGGTTGGTGAATTCCAAGCCGGCGTGCTCAACGAGAAAGACTATATCGCTACCCGAGTCGCCCACGCGTTGAACTTTACCGGCCCAGCCATCAATGTGAACACCGCCTGTTCGACTTCTTTGGTCGCGTTAATCGAAGCCTGTAAATCTCTCGACGCAGGTCACTGCGACGTCGCGCTTGCGGGCGGAGCTTCGGTCACATTCCCTCAAAACAGCGGACACCTTCACCAAACCGGCAGTATTTTCACGCCCGATGGACACTGCCGTCCGTTCGACGCCGAAGGAGCAGGCACATTGTTCAGTGACGGTGCAGGTGTCGTCGTGGTTAAACGCCTCGAAGACGCGATTGCCGATGGCGATTCAGTCTACGCGGTCGTAAAAGGTTTTGGCGTCAACAACGATGGTGGTGAAAAAGCAAGCTTTAGTGCACCAAGCATCAACGGCCAGGCAACCGCAATCGCAATGGCCCAAACGATGGGTGGCGTTTCAGCAGACTCCATCAGTTACATCGAAGCTCACGGAACGGCAACTCCCATCGGAGATCCAATCGAAGTCACCGCGCTCAAGACCGTGTTCGAAGCCCAAACTCAGCAGAAACAATTTTGCGCGATCGGCAGCGTGAAATCCAACATCGGACACACTGTCGCTGCTGCAGGCGTCGCGGGCTTGATCAAAGTCGCGATGGCGATGCACCACGAAAAAATTCCAGCAACGCTGCACTATAAAAATCCGAATCCGCAAATTGATTTCGAAAACAGCCCGTTCTACGTTTGTGACAAATTGACGGACTGGCAACGAAACGAATCACCTCGCCGAGCGGGCGTGAGTTCGTTTGGAGTCGGTGGTACCAACGCTCACATTTTACTGGAAGAAGCACCTCTTTTAGCAATTGCAAATAGCCAGCATAACGACCACACCACTGGCGACAACGAGCTACCCGTTTCGATTATTCCAATCTCAGGCAAGACGGAACAAGCACTCTGCGCCAACGTCGACAATCTGGCAAAGCACTTTGCCGGCGCCAGCAACGACTCAGATTTCAACCTCCAGAAATCAGCCTTTGCGTTGCAGTGCCGGCGAGATGAGTTCATCTACCGCGCCGCAATCATTACGGACAACGTTAACGACGCGGCAAACGTTCTAAGCACCAAACAACCACCTCGGTTTATCAAACGCAAATCCTCCGCCTCCAAACGCGACGTCGTATTCATGTTCCCGGGACAGGGATCACAGTACGTTCGGATGGGGCAGAACTTGTACGAGCACTCGGAAATCTACCGCTCAAACCTAGACCGGTGCGCGGAGATTTTAAAACCACTGCTTGGCAGAGATTTGCGAGAGGTACTGTTCCCACCTGCAGGTGATGAAGAAGCAGCCAAAGAAATTTTAAAGAACACTCAGTTCACACAACCTGCCTTGTTTGCACTTGGCTACTCGCTTGCCAAAGTCTGGATGGCGTGGGGAATTCAACCGACGGCATTGATGGGACATTCGATTGGCGAGTTCGCGGCAGCCTGTACCGCTGGCGTTTTCAAACTTGAAGACGGACTCAAAATGATCGCCCAACGCGGTGCCGTGATGCAAGCCTTACCCGGCGGGAGCATGATGAGCGTTCGCCTGCCCGGCGCAACAGTCGAACCGATGATCTGGGGCGACATGGCAATCGGCTCATACAACGGCCCAAGCCTATGCGTGGTCGCTGGACCAGACGATCAGATCGCTGAACTACAAAAGAAATTGGAATCCCAAGAGATCGTGTGCCGACACTTGCACACTTCCCATGCCTTCCATTCACCGATGATGAATTCGATCGTGGATCCGTTTGCGGAGTTCGTCGGTCAGTTTGAACTTTCCGCACCAAACATCCCGATCTTATCCACCGTGACAGGTGATTGGATGACGGATGAACAAGCCACCGACCCCCGGTACTGGGCGGAGCATCTACGAAAACCTGTTCGATTCTCCTCGGCCGTCACTCAGATGTGGAACGAAGATCCAACTCGAATTCTGATCGAACTGGGGCCGCGCCGAACCTTGGCAACGCTTTCGAAACAACATGCATCCGATCCGAAAAACCAGATCGCGATTCCCACGCTCAAGGACAATGCGGACGACAATGCCGAATGGCACAGCATGATGACCGCTGTCGCGCAGTTGTGGTTGGCTGGTGCAGAAATCCAGTGGGAAAGACTTTCCAGCGATGGAAATCAAAAACCAACATCAGTCCATGTTTCTTTGCCGACTTACGCGTTTCAAAGAAAACAGTATTTCATCGCCCCCGCTCAGTCTGGCGACAAATCCGGCGTTAAATCCGCACCCGGCGCTGAATCCGGCGCTGAATCTGTGATTCCAGTTCAACCTCAAATCCAAACAGCTTCTGCGATTGCCGAAGCTCCATCAAATCAATTTGCTAATCCTTCGGAGATGATTCCTATGAGCCGAATTCCAAATATTGTCACCGCAATCAAAGCCGTGTTCGAAAACACATCCGGTTTTGACTTGGATGAGTTTGACGGCGAGACCACTTTCTTTGAAATGGGACTCGACTCACTTGTGCTGACTCAAACCGCGACCGCGCTCAAGAAAGAGCTTAATTTCGAAGTCACGTTTCGGCAGTTGCTAGAAGAAACTCCAACTGTGGATTC
>CAZQQR010000005.1:0-8415 GCA_964595515.1 uncultured Pirellulaceae bacterium | reverse complement strand
TTAATTTCGAAGTCACGTTTCGGCAGTTGCTAGAAGAAACTCCAACTGTGGATTCGTTGGCGGCTTGGTTGGATTCAAACTTGCCAGCTGAACAATTCAAAACCGAATGCGCGCCACCTGCAGCCCCGACCGTAGCACAAACGACGCCTGCTCCCACCGCGGCAGAAGCCCCAGCTCAACCCGTGGCTTCACAACCACTACCACAACAGGTCCAGCAGCCACAGCTTCAACCAGCTCCAACCCAACCGGCCCCAATTCAACCGATCCAATTGCCCGCCATGCAGGCAGTCGCTGGAAATTCAGCCCAAGCCATTATTCAAAGCCAACTGCAACTGATGGCCGCACAGCTTCAACTACTTTCTGGTCAGGTTGTAACTCCAGTTCAACAAGGAACAACTCAGAATTTTAGCCAACCGGTTTCGGAAGCTTCGCAAGCAGAAGTCCCGCACGTTGCCGCTGCCAACGCTGCACCGCAACCGGTCGTTGAAGAAAAACCAGCAGCGACTTCTGATTCAGAAACAAAGCCAGAAACTGCAGAAGGCAAAAAAGCCAAACGTTTTTCGACGGTCAAACTAAACGACGGCACGCTGGACGAAACACAGCAGGCGGCATTGGACGAAATCATTCGCATGAACAACGTCATGATGCCAAACAGCAAGGCTTACGCTCAGCAACACCGCAAATACATGGCCGATCCGCGAACCGTTTCCGGCTTTCGTCCCAACATGAAAGAAATGACGCACCCAATTGTGATTGAAAAATCAAAAGGTGCGAAACTTTGGGACATCGACGGCAACGAGTACACCGATTTCACATGTGGATTCGGTTCCAATTTGCTTGGTCACACCCACGACATCACGGTCAAAGCGATCACCGAACAAGTTCAAAAAGACTACGCGATCGGCCCGCAGTCACCGCTGGCTGGAGAGGTCGCGAAACTGTTCTGTGAATTGACAGGCAACGAACGAATGGCGTTTTCCAATACAGGTTCCGAAGCCGTTTTGGGTTGTACGCGGTTAGCCCGAAACGCAACAGGACGTGACCTAGTCGTCATGTTCAACGGCGACTACCACGGAATTCTGGACGAAGTGATCGCTCGTGGAAGCAAGAAATTAAAAAGCTTTCCCGCTGCCACCGGCATCCCGAAAGACCATGTCCAGAACACCTTGATTCTGGATTACGGCACCGAAGAATCATTGCAAATCATTCGTGAGCGAATGGATGAGATCGCAGCCGTTTTGGTCGAGCCTGTTCAAAGCCGAACACCTGAGCTTCAACCAAAAGAATTCTTGCAAGAGCTTCGCAAGATGACTGAAAACGAACCAGCCTGTCTGATCTTTGACGAAGTCATTTCTGGGCTACGAATCGGACTTGGTGGTGCTCAAGAGTTCTTTGGCGTCAAAGCCGACCTCGCTTCGTATGGGAAAATCGTTGGCGGTGGTATGCCGATTGGCGTGGTCGCAGGTAAAGCCGAATACATGAGCGGGTTAGACGGTGGATTCTGGCAGTATGGCGATGACAGTCGTCCCGAAGCGGGCATGACCTATTTTGCCGGAACCTTCGTTCGTCATCCGCTAACACTCGCGGCATCCAAAGCCATTTTGCAGCACTTACGGGATGGCGGTCAGCCGATGTACGACCGCTTGAATGAACTTTCAGATTACTTGGCCGCCCAGCTCAACCAAGTCTTTGAAGATCTCGACGCACCGATGTTCCTGGCAAACTTTGGCTCGCTCTTCAAAATTCAATTCCATCAGGAATTGATTTACAGCGAAGTCTTCTTTGCCGGACTACGGCGACGTGGAATGCACATCTGGGATCATCGCCCGTGCTTGCTGACGTTGGCCCACACCAAAGCTGACGTCGACGAATTAGTAAATGCAGTTCGGGAAACCACGATCGAATGCCAACGTTATGACTTTATGCCTGGCGACGGATACAAAAAACATCCTGAAACATTCAATGCCGATCAACCACCACAATCAGGCGCGAAAGCCGGCAAAGATCGCAACGGAAATGCAGGTTGGTTTGTTCCCGACACCGGCAATCCCGGTCAGTTCATCCAAATCGGCCTGCCTTCCAACTGATCATTTTCAACCGATCAGTAGCAGGCTTTATACCTAGTTGAAAACCTTCATGTCTCAATCAACCACCACAACCAAAGCCGAAACGATGGCACATGCATTGCATGGTTATCCATTGTTCCGACATTCAGCAGGAATGATGCGTTTTGGCATCATCTTGATGATATTCGGATGCGCCATGTCGCCGTCTTTAACCGCTGGTACCTTGATGAGCAATGCTCCGCTGTCTATCCGTCAATCTCAAGAACTTACCCACAAGCAAAATCTGAAGAATTGGATTGGCGGTTTTGTCGCCAGTGTCATGCCTGCCCGAACGGCCCAGTTGCAAGCTCAGCCAGCACCCAATCCAGAGTCGTTTGTCGACAAAGTGATCATGTTTCATCTTTGTCGCAAAGCCATCAATGAGAAACAATCAGACTTTCTCGAACGGCTTCACTATGATTTCTGGGCTGGCGAAGAAGGAGCAAAATTTTCCTCCAACTGCGACCATCGCTTCGAAGATCTATTTCTCACCAAACAGCAGGAAGACTTCAACGTCTTGCAAGCGATTTGGGAGTCAATGAATGGCCGCGATCTGGTGGAGATTGGCACCAACTCTGGCTTGCTTCTTGAGCACCTGACAAAGAACTTGGTCAAGGTTTCTCGATCAACCGGGATCGACATCAATCAACAGCAAATCAAGAAAAACCAAAGCGCAGATCACTTTGATTCGAGAATTGAATTTCGCTGCACCGATGGGCAGCAGTGGATTTTGGACAACGGAAATCCAATGACACTGTTCGTTACCAACGGCGGAGTCCTGGAATATTTTCGACGTGAAAAGCTGAACGAGATGATGACCCACATTTCGACTCATTGCAGCCCTTCGATCTTTTTCGCCAGCGAACCCGTTGCTCACGATCACGACTTTGACGCCAACCTTGACTCAATCCCTTTTGGCGAAGAACTTTCGTTTTCACACAACTACCGAGACATTTTCCAAAGCAATGGCTTCAACGTTCTTCACCAACGTGCGGTGATGTTTGAAGCTTGGAAAATGCAAGTCACCATTGCGGTCACCAAACCAACCACCAGTTAGTTGAACTTTCAGAAGAACAACATGAATACACTCGACACAATCTCAAGTATCCCTGCGATGCCGATCGTTGTTGGATCGCAAGGAATTGAAAAACGCTATCCAGCGACCGAAGCTCAGCTAGAAGTCTGGCTTTCGAGCAATCAAAGTGTCGAAGCGAATTGTGCTTATAACGAAATCAGCTCATTGGTCTTCCGTGGTGAGCTAAACACGGACCTAGTCGAACAAGCAATCGACATGGTGGTCGCACGTCATTCTTCACTGCGCTCAACCTTCAGTGAGGACGGACAAGAAGTCTTGATCCACAAGACGCTTGCTTACAAATTCGAATCTTTGGATTTCCGAAACAACCTTGAAAATGGATTGGACGAAGCGCTGATTTCCGTCACGCAGGATCAAGCACGAACTCCATTTGATCTTGTGAAGGGTCCGCTTCTTCGAGTGGTCCTACAGCAAATTTCCAACGTCGAATATCGGCTGACCGTTGCCGCGCATCATCTGATTCTGGATGGATGGTCGTTGGCGGTTTTCTGCAAGGATCTTGGATATTTCTACGACCAACTTTCGGGTGTGAACCAGGAACCGATTCCGCCAGCCAATCATTATCACGAATACGCTCAGTTGATGGATGCACACCTTGCATCCGATGATGGCAAAGCCGACGAAGCATTTTGGTTGGAGCAGTTTTCCGATCAAATTCCTGTTCTTGATTTACCAGCCGATCACTCACGGCCGCCACTTCGAACATACTTTGGTCGTCGATACGATCATCAGTTTTCAACTGAGCTAGTTGAGCGCGTTCGAAAAATTGGAGCCAAATCAGGCTGCAGCCTGTTTAACGTAATGCTGGCTTCGTTCAACGCTTACGTCGCTCGGATCAGCGGCAACGATGATTTCTGTGTGGGCATCCCGACAGCTGGACAAGCCGCCATGGATCAGCCCGAATTGATGGGCCACTGCGTGAACACGATGCCGCTCCGAACGAAAGTCAACACCGAAGATAGCTTCGTTGATTTCATGAAATCGTGCCGGAGTACGCTTCTCGACTCGTTTGATCATCAATGTTATTCATACGGAACACTATTGCGAAAACTCGCCCCACCGCGTGATCCATCACGGCCGCCCATGTTGAGTGTTTCGTTCAACATCGATCCGATGATCGATGCGAGTGAGTTGGGGTTTAGTGGACTGGACGTCGAAGTCGTTATTGAGCCTCGAAGTTTTGAGAACTTTGAGTGGTTCATCAATGGCGTGATTCAAAAAGATAAATCAATCGAGATGCAGGTCCAGTACAACTCAGACCTGTTCTCTGCAGAGTCAATGCAGTTTTATTTCGAGGGCTTCGAAACGTTCTTGGCGGGTATTGCAGGCGACCCAAACGCGAAGATCGCTGACCTGCACGTGATGAGCGTTCCGCAACGTCAACGAGTTATTGTTGATTGGAACGCAACGGAATTGGAATACCCGAATGAATCAACTTTGCATGCCGAGTTTTCTCGCCAAGCCTCACTGACTCCTGACAAGATCGCCGTCAAATTTGAAGAGACGGAGTTCACTTATGCTGAGGTAGAAAAACAATCCAATCAAATTGCCCGTTACCTTCAATCGCAAGGTGTCGCCGCTGGTGATTTGGTTGGCATTTGTGTCGAGCGCTCGGCCGAAATGCTGGTGGGACTTTATGGAATCATGAAGGCAGGTGCCGGGTACGTTCCGCTGGATCCGGCTTATCCGAGCGACCGCTTGCAGTACATGTGCGGCCACTCTGAATTGAAGTTGATCGTAACCCAAGCCTCTTTGATAGAACGAGTCAGCGAATTCAACAAACCACAAATCGCAATCGATTCAGCAGCCAAAGAAATTGAGCAGCTTGAGTCGGCGCCGATTGAATCGCAAACCAAACCATCCGATGTTTGCTATGTAATTTATACTTCCGGCTCGACGGGAAAACCAAAGGGCGTCCAAGTACCACACGGAGCGGTCGTCAATTTTCTGATCGCGATGCAGCAAACACCCGGCTTTACCCAAGACGATTCTGTGCTCGCGGTTACAACGCTTTCGTTTGACATCGCGGTTTTGGAGCTTTACCTACCGACGATTTCTGGTGGGACGGTTGTGATCGTCGACAGCATGACGGCCGCCAATGGGGAGGCGCTAGCCGAGCAATTGGAAACCCACGACATTTCATTGCTTCAAGCAACGCCCGCGACATGGCGGATGATGATTCAAGCCGGTTGGAATGGCAAAGCCGATCTAAAAGTCCTTTGCGGTGGCGAACCCATGCCGCAAGATTTAGTTCGTCCCTTATTGGAACGTTGTGGCGAACTTTGGAATATGTATGGCCCGACAGAAACGACTGTTTGGTCGGCGGCCTATCAAATCAAGAACGCTGACGATCCGATTTTGATCGGCCAGCCAATCGGCAACACTCAAATTTACATTCTCGACAAGAATGGAAATGAAGTTCCCGTTGGTTGCGAAGGCGAAATTTTCATCGGCGGAGCAGGGGTCACGCTTGGCTATCGCAATCAACCCGAAATGACCGCCGAGCGATTCGTTGAAAATCGTTACCGAAACCCTTTCACCAATTACGTCAGCGATGCACTGTATAAAACTGGCGACCTTGGGCGATACCGATTCGACGGAAACATTCAGTTTCTTCGCCGCAACGACAAACAGGTCAAGGTTCGTGGATTCCGGATTGAACTAGAAGAAATCCAACAGAATATTAAATCGCATCCATCCGTTGAGCAAAATGTCGTCATTGTTCGGGAAGACACTCCCGGCGATGCCAGATTGGTGGCCTATGTGATTGCAAAATCCGGCCAGGAATTTTCGCAAGGACAACTGCGTGATCACCTACGGGAATCGGTCCCGTACTACATGGTGCCACAGCACTTTGTGGAACTGCAAACGATGCCGCAAACCAACAATGGGAAAATCGACTACAAATCGCTTCCCGCACCGACGGCAGAATCGAGCGATCAAAGTTTCGAAGATCAACCGACGCCGCAAACTCCTGCTGAAGTCTATCTGGCGTCTACATGGTCGGACGCGCTCGAAGTTAACGACATCTACCTGAACGACACTTTCTTTGATATCGGCGGTCACTCGTTGTTAGTGATGAAAATCATCACGTCGGTTCACGAGAAAACAGGAATCAAGCTTAGCCCACAAGATTTCTTGATCGCGACGCTTGAACAAATGGCCGACAAAATTTCAGAATCGTATGCATTCAAAGAAGACACACCGGCGTCGCCCAAAACAGAAAAACCATCAGAGCCAGAGACTGTTCAAGAAGACGCTGAAACAATCGCCGAATCAATCACAGAATCAAAACCCTCTCTAGAGACGGAAGCTGCCCAAGGTGTATTCAGAAAACTCACAGGATTCTGGAGCTAGTCATGAAGCAAAGATTCTTTGGACATCCTGAATCGCCCTTGTTTGGTGTCTACCATCCACCGCGCGGGAAAAACCGAGGGGCGGTTCGTGCTGCACTTGTTTGTCCGCCCATTGGACAGGAGTACAACCGCACTCACTGGACGTTGAGATTGATGGCTAACCAAGTCGCACGTCGTGGCGTTCATGTTTTGAGAATGGACTACCACGGAATCGGCGACTCAGCTCAATCAGTTGACGAAATTGATTCGATCTCGATTTGGCAAAACGATATTGAGCAAGCCATTGATCACTTGAAAAGACAGACTGGCGCAGAAACCGTAATGCTCGTCGGCCAGCGTTTTGGCGGGACATTGGCGGCAAGGGTTGCAATAGAGCGGCCTGATGTCAACTCAGTTCTTTTGTGGGAACCAATCGTTGAAGGCGAATCCTACATTGACCAACTGAGAAAGATGCATGCCCAAATGTTGGATCTTTGGGTTTGTAAAATGGCAACACCAAACGATGACGACATTGAAGAGATTCTTGGTTCGCAATACCGGCGAAGCCTCCTCGAAGAGATCGAAGCGATTCAGCTAAACGTTGGTTCGATCATTCAACCACAATTGATCGTCGACGTTGAGTCAGCCAATCAAGATTTTTCGCATCCCGGCTCCGATCTACAGAAGATTATTCTCGATCCGCGCGCTACCAGCTGGACTGACATCCAAGAACTAGAGTCGGCATTCTTGAGGCCCAAGACGATGCGCAAAATTGTTGGCTCGATCGACGAGATGTTTAAACGGCTTGAACGCTTCGACGCGTTAACGCTTACAGGGGCTCAACAATGAATGAATCAGTTTGCAACTTTGGAAAAAATGGCGGCTTGTTTGGAATTCTGACGACGCCCGATGAAGACGTAAAAGTTGAAGGGGCTCCGGTTGCTTTGATTTTGAACGCCGGGATCGTACACCGTGTCGGACCATTCCGTGTCCACGTTGATATTGCTCGCCAACTTGCGAAGCAAGGGTTTTCGACGCTTCGATTGGATCTTTCAGGACTTGGCGACAGCCAGCCTCGGACGGGGAAAATTGAAATCGAAGACCGTGCCGTTCTCGATGTTACCGATGCCATGGATTTTCTCGAGAACGAAACCGGCGCGTCGGAATTTGCACTGCTTGGCCTTTGCAGTGGTGCGTACAACGCCCACCGAGTTGCTGTCAAAGACGAACGAATTATTGGTGCCGTATTCATGGATGGGATCGTGTTTCGAACTCTTGGATTTTTCTTCCGCAGTCAATTGAGATACCTACGCCCTCGATTCTGGCGAAACGCGATTAAGCGCCGATGGCTACAAGATCCGCAAGGAAACGGCTCGGAAGATCGCTCTCTGGACGAAAGCGAATTCTTTGGAGGAGACCTTTCAAAAGACTCAATCGTCCGGGAACTAAAACAGTTGATGCACCGCGAAGTCCAAATGTTATTTCTTTACACCGATGGTTACGATGACATCTGTGGCCGATCTCAGTTCAAAGAGATGTACGGTTTAAGGCCTGACAATGGACAGCTTCAAGTCGAATACTATCCAAAATCTGAGCACACGTTTCGATTGATCGAAAACCGAAAGGCGGCTTGTGATCGAATCTCAGGTTGGTTCGTCGACCGGTTTGGTAGCAACGTCAAGAATCCAGAAAACGCGATTATGTAATCGCCAGTTGGGATTGCAGGAAGGCGTGACAAGACAACGACACGATTGTTTGGATTGCCGTAACTCACAGGCCGGATCAAGAGCAACAGTTTGGATTGCCGTATCTCGCAAGCCAGTTCAAGAGTTTGGATTGCCGTATCTCGCAAGCTCGTTACGGCCTACACCTACCTACA
>CAZQQR010000004.1:40477-43059 GCA_964595515.1 uncultured Pirellulaceae bacterium | reverse complement strand
GCAAAATAGCCGTATTTCCATTTGAGTTCCGGCATGGTTTCAAAATTCATTCCATACAGTCCGGCCAAAAAACCAAGCGGAATAAAAATCGTCGAAACAATCGTCAGCGTTTTCATGACTTCATTGGTTCGATTACCCACCGCCGATAGATGATAGTCACGCAAGTCAGAGCAAACTTCGCGGTAGGATTCGATTGATTCCTGAAGTTGGATCACGTGGTCGTAGCAATCTCGGAGGAAGACTTTTGTGTCTGCTGAAATGTGACTTGATTCATCACGAATAAGTTGATTCAGTAGCTCTCGGTTGGGGCGTAGCCAGCGGCGCAATTCTAACAAGTGACTGCGTAGCCTGTGGATTTGCTGCAGCGAAAAGTTCTCGCCGTTCATCAGTGCTTCATCTTGGTCGTCCAGCTGTTCTCCAAACCAATCCACGACCGGAAAGTAATGATCAAACACGGTATCGAGAATGGCATAAACCAAATAGTCTCCGCCTTTGGATCGAATAACGCCTTTTGCTTCACGGATTCTTTCACGCAGGGGCTCAAGGCAGTCGCCTGCTTTTTCCTGAAACGTAAAAACGAATTTGCCAGATTGGAAAATGCTTAGCTGTTCGGAATCAAATTCCTCTGGCTTGGAAACCATTCGAGTAACAACATAGTGATAGTGTTGAAATACCTCGGATTTGGCCCGCTGGTGAACGTTGACCACGTCTTCTAAAGTCAGGCTGTGAATCTTGAAGAGTTTGGCGAACTCTTGTAGCAAGCCAATGTTCCCAAGCCCGACGACGTCGATCCAGACAACGTCGAATTGATCCGCAATCTTTTTGGCTTCGGCAAAGCTCTGGACATCGAACTCTTTCACCTTGGTCGCTGAGTAACCAAAAACGTGAATGGTTGTGTTGTGTGGGTGGTGTGAGAGGGCCGTTCCCGGCGGAGCCCCAGGCTGGGTTTTTCGTTGAAAGCGCTGTTTTCGATTAGACATGGTTTTTTATTTAACCCAGACTGTAGCCGAACTACGATTCTATTTTTTATTGGACGCATTGTTGATTGCCTCAATTGCATTGCCATCGATGCTTCGCAGATTTAGATCGCGCTGAGGGAATGAGATTTCGATGCCGGCTTCGTTGAGAGCGTTGTAGATTTGAGTGTGCAGCGAATCAATCACGCGAGGGCGACTATCAACATCGCCGATAAAACACTTGACGTTGAAGTTGAGCGAGCTGTCTCCAAACTCACTAAAGATCACTTGGGCGGCTGGCTCTGTGACTATTTTTGGGTGCTTTTTCAAGACACCATACAACGTACTTTTGGCAAGCTCTACATCTGAGCCGTAGGCGATTCCGACCGTTAATTCGATGCGGTTGATTGCGTCGCTCAGTGTCCAGTTTACCAATCGTCCCGTGATGAAGTCTTTGTTGGGGATCACGTATTCTTTGCGGTCCCAGTTAATAATGGTTGTTGCTCGTGTGCGGATTTTTGTAACCACGCCGGTGAATTGATCGACTGTAATGAGGTCACCGATCCGCATTGGTCGTTCGAACATCAGAATGATTCCCGCGACAAAGTTCGCAAAGATTTCTTGAAGACCAAATGCCAATCCGAACGTTAACGCCGTCGCGAGCCATTGTACGTTCGACCAGCCGATCGAGAGAGCTCGAAACGCCAACACGACCCCCAGCATGACGATCGCGTAACTCGTTAGTGCTTTGATTGCGTAACGGAACGAACGGTCGAAGGGCAGTTCTTCGAGGAACAGAATCTCAAAAGCATTAGGAAGATTTTTTGCGGCGATCCAGGTTACAATCGAAATCACGATGAACAGTAATAGATCACGTACAGTGACTCGTTGGAGTGGTTGTGAGACGGCATCTGAACTCGCGCCGGGCATTCCTGTCATCGCGGCGGCTTCGGTTGATGTCTCTGTATTAGTTCCTGACTCTGCCTCTGGAGCCGTTGCCGAAATGGTCTGGGATTCGAATCCGTTTTCGACGACTTGGTTGGGCCAAAGAGTGTAGTCGTCGAGGGCTTTTAGGGCCGGAAGAACATCTGTCCAGATCATCCAGATTCCGATCGCCCAAACAAGCAGCAAAGTCATTGAGATTAACTTGTAAGCCTGCTCGACGTTCTCTTCGATTTCTTCTGGTTGAATTTCAGCAAGCGTTTCGATCGACTCGGTGGGGGCAGTCGTGGTTTCGGGAAGCGGAGTGCCACCTTCGGCTGCTGCGGCGATCGCAAGTTTTCGTTCTTCTTCGCGTTTGAGTTGGGCCGCTTCGATGCGAGCCTGTCTTTTCCGTCTGGCCGTTTGAATGAACGCGTTGCGCCTGCGGACTAAAACGAACCGGCGCGCCAAACCACGAATCGTCTCGACCACCAGTCCGAATACGAGTGTCGCATAGGCGCACTCGGCCAAATTCAATGCCGTATAGTAGTAGCCCCAAAAAGCCAGGAATGCGAGTGAAACTGGAATCAGCAGGATAACCCCAAGCCAAATCGCCGACGTCTGATTGGCCCACGATTTTTCGTTGGCTCGAAAGTACCCACTGAACACTCCGTTTTTCGCATTGTAAGTTCGATGCAAAAAGTA
>CAZQQR010000004.1:38388-40377 GCA_964595515.1 uncultured Pirellulaceae bacterium | reverse complement strand
GGAGCGTAAACAATCGCAAGACCTAGCAATAGCGGCACCATCGGCAAAGCCAATGCGATCAAGATGGATAGATAAAGTGAGTGGGCTGTTGGCCAGAAGGAAACACAGGAACCACGAGCGGCCTCTGCACCGAGGCGATCGACTTCTTTTCGCATTCGAGATTTATAGAAAATCAGCAGAAAACAAATCAATGCACTTACGAGAGTTAGTGGAAGACGCAGGTAAGACGTCGCCGAAAAAATCGAACGCGTTTCAGGTTTTTCAATACTTTGATCGCCGATAAGTCCTTTGTCTTTTGCCGTTACGACCGACGTTGCAGCCAGTGGGTTCTTTTTTTCAACCGCAGCCAATCCGAGTGCCTGAACAATTTGATGGAGGGCTTCGTTCCATTTCGAGGAATCCAGTATTAGTCCATCAGAGCTGTCAATTTTGAACTCTGAGAACAAAACGTTGTTACTGCGAATCCAGAGGATCCTCTCGTTGATGTACTCTCGGAATCGAGTTGCTGTTGCTCGGCGGGACGCGTCGTATTGTTGGACGTTTAGTTGCTGGTCAAACAGTCGATTGAGGCTGTTGGTAACGGAGTTCAAGTACTCTTTTCGGATCTCAATCACTTCGTTAATTGGAGATTCAAGTTCTTGCCAAACTTCAGTCGCTTGTGCGTCGAAGGTTTCTTCAATTTCCAGTTGAATGGATGTTGGCGAAAGTTCTTTTCGTTGATCATCAAAATCAAATCGCTCGAACTCCAGTTCGTCAATTTTTGATTTGACCACCGCGTTGAATTTGCCAAGGTTGACTGCATCGATCAGTTCTTCTTTTCGTTTGCGAAGCAGCGCGCCTACTGACCCAGTGAGCCCGATTTTTTTAACGCGAATTTTGGTTTCGTCGAATTTTTTGTTCAGGTTGTCAACGGTTGTCTTGAGTAGGTCAGCCTTTGTTTTTGCGTTGGAAGCGTTTAGTTCAACTTCCTGAACTCGCTTGGCAATTTCCGTGTTAATTTTGTAGCTGGGCAGCAAAAGTTTGAGTGCATTTTTGTCATCAAGGGCTTCGATTTTGCTCTGCTGTGCTTTTGCTTTATCCAGCAGTTGTTTGGCGGTTCGTTCTAGTCTTAACCGTTGGATGTCTTCGAGTTCGGTTTGGCGTGCCTCACTGAGCTCCAGTTTTAGTTCGAGTAAATCATGCTGGCTTTTTAATAGGCCAGCTTGCTCTTCTGCCTCGTCGCGATTGAGTTCGGCTTGTAGAGCTTTTTGTTCCAACTCCGCGAGCTTTAATTCGGTCTGGATTTTGAAGAAGGTGGCTTGTCCGGCGAGTGACGTATCGTTTTCGGCTGTGGTTAACTGCGATTTTAGTTCTTCAATACGTTTCGCGAAAACGCCGACGGCTTGGCGCGAGTCTTGGCGACGAGCGAGACGGGTAGTGCTGGATTGCTCGTTCTTTTTTAGTTGTGATTTTAGGTCTTCGACTTCTGGTTTGAGTTTTTGAAGCAGTTCATTCAACTGGTCATAGGAAATATTGTTGTCGGTAGTTGGCGCGGGTTGTGATTTAAGTCTTTCAAACTCAGATTGAAATTGTTTCGCGCGTTGTTCAGCCGTTTGGCTCGCGTTCTCAAGTTGCTGAATGTCCGTTTTTTTCGCGGCGAGAGCGGTTGCGTTGAGTTCTGCCGTTGAAATAGCACTCTGGATTTTCTCTTTGATTGTTGGGTCAAGTTTTGTGTCCGAATCGAGTTGTTGCTTTAGCTTGCCCAATGGATCGGTTTGTTGGGAAGAGACTTGGTCTTGCGGAGGTTGTTCTTGTTGTAGTTGGGATGTTGACGAGGTCGCGCATAGGGTCGTGAGTAGAATCGCGAAGCCGATAATAAGCCGAGCTGAAGAGAGGAGCACGGTTGAAGCTTTCTAGTTGTGGACTCGAAGTGACAGTCTGGTGAGGTTAACTCTATTGGCGATTATTGTCGATGTTGATCAATTTTTGGATGGCTGGGTGTGATACAGA
>CAZQQR010000004.1:28536-38288 GCA_964595515.1 uncultured Pirellulaceae bacterium | reverse complement strand
GTCGGTAACGCCCAGTGGATGCTAGTGTCTTTAGTGAGACAACACTGAAACAACTCTTTGGCATTTTTGGGATTGGCGATCGGAGTGGCTGGCTTGGTGGTGCCTTTTTCAATCTTGGGTTTAATTGTTCTGCTTCGCAACTAGTTACACCACTCCGTGGTGAAGGGATGTGGTTAAAGGATTGCCATGTTGCAACCCACGATCTGGGTGGCTTTTTAGTGTCTGAGAAACGCTCATTTGCGTTTTACGCGTGAATTTGTACCGACTGCGAATTCTGGAAAGGAAGGCAATCAGGCGAGCGTAAAACATTAAAATTGAGGGGTTTAAGGGAGATACAAGCCTCGTAGATTTGTTATATTCTTGGTTCTGTTTCAACAACCAAAATTGGTTGTTCTTTTCGAAACAGAGTTGAACAAGCCGAGTTGGCTTTTTTCAAACGATTCTAATCAAACAATAAGGGCTCATTCATGAGCACCACCGAAAAGATTATTGACATTCTGCTTGTCGAAGACAGTGCAACAGATGCCGAACTAACTTTGGAAGCATTAAAGCAGGGTAAGCTTCAGAACATCGTCCATCATGTTAAAGATGGCGAAGAAGCTATGCGTTATCTGCATCAGGAGGGTGAGTTCAAAGATGCCCTTCGTCCAGATTTGATTCTTCTTGATCTCAATATGCCCAGGCTTGATGGCCGTGAAGTGCTCAAACGAGTACGGGCGGATGAGTCGTTAAAAGTCATCCCGGTTGTGGTCTTGACGA
The DNA here is from genome assembly GCA_964595515.1 of uncultured Pirellulaceae bacterium. Classification (GTDB taxonomy): domain Bacteria; phylum Planctomycetota; class Planctomycetia; order Pirellulales; family Pirellulaceae; genus Mariniblastus. Next base: position 37,529 of record CAZQQR010000004.1, on the reverse strand, counting down.
CATCCAGTCACGACAAAGACATTCTCGAAACATACGGTTTGGCTGCTAACAGTTACATCGTTAAGCCCGTCGATCTCAACAGCTTTTTCGAAGTCGTAAAAGAGATCAACAACTTTTGGGTGCGAGTGGTTTCCTTGCCACCGAAATTGAATTAGAGCCATTGGTCTTGTTGGGGCGAGGCGAATTGGCGAGTCATCGCATTGCGCTTGCATCGAGTATCGGTCAGGTTTGAGTCATCAATTGACGGAATGATTGGTCGACAAAGTAGTCTATAAAATTGGAGAAGAAGGTTGTCAGAATCAGCAAGGCCGACTTTTGTCGTTGGAATTGGGGCATCCGCTGGGGGTTTGAAACCGATCGAAGAGTTCTTTGATCATATGCCGGCTGACAGTGGAATGGCGTTCGTCGTTGTTCAGCATCTTTCGCCTGATTTCAAAAGCTTGATGGACGAATTGCTGTCTCGGCACACCAAAATGCCAATTCACAAGGTCAGTGATGGGGTCGCAATCGAACCTAATTCGATCTACCTCATTCCTCCTGAAAAAAACATGGCGATGTCAGATGGCAAGCTTTTGCTGACTGACAAAACAGAGGTTCGCAGCGCCAACCTTCCCATCGATATTTTCTTCCGCTCGCTTGCTCAGGAAGCGGGAGAACATGCTGTGAGCATCGTTTTGTCAGGAACTGGTAGCGATGGTTCTCGGGGGATCAAAGACATCCGTGAAGCCGGTGGGCTTGTGTTGGTTCAGTCGCTGGAAACTGTAGGCTTTGACGGAATGCCGAGGGCCGCGATCAGTTCTGGTGTGGTCGACCTGATTTGTGCGCCTGAAGAAATGCCAGCGAGGATTATTGAATACGCGACGACAAATGATCGGACGGCGCTACAGCAAACCGAGTTTCAGGAAGACAACGCGGCTCCCGATGAGTCAGCGATGTTTCGGATCTTTCGTCTGTTTCGACAAAATTTCAATTTGGATTTTTCGTTATATAAACCCGCGACGATTACGCGGCGGATTGAGCGGAGGATGCAGCTGCTTGCGATTACCAACATTGATAGTTACGTCGAAGCTCTCGAATCGGACGTTGAAGAAATCGATTGTTTGTTTCGCGATTTGTTGGTTGAGGTTACGCACTTTTTCCGTGACCCGGATGCTTTCCAGCGATTGAGAGAGAGTATTCTTCCCGAGTTGCTCCGGCGATCCGATCCCAAGCAAGAAATTCGAGTCTGGGCATCAGGCTGTGCCACGGGAGAGGAAGCTTATTCGATTGCGATCCTTTTGTCGGAAGCGATTGCCAATGCAAAGTCCGAACAGAAGTTCAAAGTTTTTGCCACTGATGTTCATCGCAAGTCTCTTGAGATTGCCAGTGCCGGTTTTTATCCAAGCCATGCGTTGGAAAGTGTGCCGCCTGAATTGCATAGCTATTTCGTTAAGAACAACGGTATTTGCAACGTCAAACGTGAGATTCGAAAGAATGTGATCTTTGCCGCCAATGATTTGACACGTGATCCTCCATTTACACGGATTGATTTGATTACTTGCCGGAACGTTCTGATTTATTTGGAGCCGAAGGTTCAGAAGCGCGTGCTTTCGATGTTCCATTTTGGCTTGCGGGTTGGAGGAGTGTTGTTTCTCGGTCCAAGTGAAACAGTGGGCGATCTTGCCAACGAGTTTGAGCCTTTGGATCGGCATTGGCGGATTTACAGCAAGAGGCGAGACATTCGGCTGCCTGAGGCGGCGCGCATGCCTCTTACGCCTGTATTGGGTTCGGTTATTCACGAGCACTCTCCTTCATTCGTCGCGACTAACACGGTAACGAGTAACAAGACTTGGCTTTCGAATGCTTATGAGGAGTTGCTGGCCAAACATGTTCCGCCTAGTTTGCTGGTGGATGAGTTCAACGAATTGGTTCACTGTTTTGGTTCTGCGCGAAAATTGCTTTCACCTCCCGAGGGCAAACCATCCAATGATATCCTGAAGATGCTTGACAAAGATTTAAGTGTTGCCGTGAGCTCGGCGATGCATCGAGCGAGGCAGGAGAACATCCCTGTTACTTACAAGGGCGTGCGCGTCAAAGTCGGCGAGAACGACCAGCGAATTTATCGAGTGACTGTTGAGCCCTATCGGAAAACGGATCGTTCGCTTTTTTTGATTTCGCTGGAGCAGACTGAAAAAGCAACCCCAATGGAACAGGTCGTCGAAGATTTTCAGACGGGTGCAGGTTCAGGCGAGCGAATTGGTCAACTTGAGAGAGAGTTGAACTACACGCGCGAAACGCTTCAAGCGACGGTTGAGGAGTTGGAGTCGAGTAACGAAGAGCTTCAGGCGACCAATGAAGAGTTGATCGCATCCAACGAAGAACTTCAGTCGACTAACGAGGAACTGCACAGCGTCAACGAAGAGCTTTACACCGTCAACACGGAGCACAAAGAAAAGATTGAAGAGCTGACAGAGCTTACCAGTGACATGGACAATCTTCTTCGCAGTACAGAAATTGGAACGATCTTCCTCGATCGAGAATTCCATATTCGTATGTTCACGCCTTCGATTGCCGCCGGATTCAACGTTCTCGATCAGGATGTGGGGCGGCCAATTGATCACATCGCCAGCAAGTTGGACAACCCAAATCTGATGGCAGATGCGACGAAGGTTTTGTTAGATGGTATTCCGATTGAATCAGAGGTATGCAGCAAGAGAGGGAAAGCATATTTGCAGCGCATTCAGCCATATCGTGTTGAGGATTCGATCGAAGGAATCGTTTTGACGCTTACGGATATCACTGCAATCAAGGAGGCGGAGCAGGCGCGCAAGAGCATGGTGACGCTGACAGAAATTAGTCAAGAATTGCCTGATTTCGCTTACGCAGTTTCTCACGATCTTCAGGCGCCGCTTCGGCACATTAGCCAGTACTCTCAGATTCTCGAGGCGGCTGTCGAGTCTAAGAAGGCTGAAGAGGTCCAAAAAGCGACGCGCGTCATCAAGAACAGTTCTGAATCGCTTCGCTCGATGATTGACGGTTTGTTAGCCTATTCCAGAATCAATACGCTCGGTAAACCGCTTAAAAAAGCCAGTTTGTCGGCGGCGATCAACGCGGCCGTGTTGGAGTTGCGAACGGCCATGGACGCGATGAATGCCGAAGTCATATTCTCGCCAGATATGCCCGAAGTGATGGGTGATCCGACTCAGCTGAAGTATCTGTTTTTCCACTTGATCGACAACGGGATGAAGTACAAATCCGATGCCGACCCCATTATCAATATCACTTGGAAGCAACATGAGGAAGGCGTCGAGATTTCGGTTGCTGACAATGGAATTGGGATCGACGATCGTAACGCCGACAATGTGTTTACGATTTTCAAGCGGATGGGTTTAAAGGAAGAGGTCCCGGGAGCGGGAGTCGGATTGGCAATATGCCGCCGGATTGTTCTCAGGCATCGTGGAAGAATTTGGTTGAGCGAGTCATCCCCGCAAGGCACCACGTTTAGTTTCAATTTGCAGGTTCCTAATTCCAGTGCGGTCAATCGACCAAACCTAAAAAGTCTTGCCGATTCTCTCAGCGTCAGGTAATCGAAACATATGTCTACTAATCTCCACGACAATCCTTCAGATCAATCTAAGGCATTGCCTCCCATACATTTCGTTGTTGGGGTAGGCGCGTCAGCTGGTGGTCTCAAGTCGTTGGAAAAACTGCTGCGTTCGATTTCGCCAAATTCGCAAAGTGCGTTTGTTGTTGTGCAGCACATGGCCCCCGATGCTGAGAGCAGTATGGACGAAATTCTCTCTCGATTTACATCGATGAAGGTCGTCTCGGCTGAGCAGGAAATGATACTCAGTCCCAACACGATCTATTTGATTCCTCCAGCAAAAGAGATCCGGTTGAGCGGTCATACTTTCGAAGTTTCCAAGCTTGATCGGGAGCAGATTGCTCGACCCATCGATACCTTTTTTCAGTCGTTAGCTGAATGTTACGGTAAACGAGCAATCGGAATGGTGCTTTCGGGGACCGGCAGCGATGGTGCCGAAGGAATTGAGATGATTCATCGAATGGGTGGAACCACGATTGTGGAGTCACTCGAATCGGCCCAGTTTGATGGAATGCCGCGAAACGCGCTTGCCACTGATTGTATTGACTTGGTGCTGAAGCCGAGCGAAATCGGAGTTTGGTTGAATCAAAAGTTTGCCAGCCCAGGGGAATACCCAGCCAATCCAGTGGGGCTTGGTGAACAGGAGCTAACAGGGATCAATCTCATCTTTTCGCTATTGTCGGAAGGATATGACATTGATTTTTCATATTACAAACCGGCAACGGTTGCGCGTCGAATTGAGCGCCGGCAACAGGTGAATAATAAGAAAGCGATTCTTGATTACGCTGAGTTTTTGCGCGGGAATATGGATGAATTGGATGCGCTCTATCACGATCTACTGATTGGAGTAACCAAGTTTTTTCGTGATACCGAGGCGTTTTCTCGTTTGGAAAAGCAAATCCATGAGCGAGTCGCGCTGATGGATGAAAACGATGTGTTTCGTGTCTGGACGGCTGGATGCGCGACCGGCGAAGAGGCGTATTCGATCGCGATGATTTGTCACGAAGCTTTCGCGCTCGCCGACAAAGAACCGAGTTTTAAGATCTTTGCAACCGATGCCCACGGTGGAAGTCTCGATCATGCTTCCCGAGGCGTTTACAACGCAAGCTCACTGGAGTTCGTTGGTATTGATCGGCAGCAAAGGTTTTTTGAGCAGGAAACTGACGACGAATTTCGTGTTAGTGCAGATCTTCGCCGGCATTTGGTATTTGCTCGCCACAATGTTGTTCAAGATCCACCGTTCACGAAAATGGATCTTGTGACGTGTCGAAACCTGTTGATTTACTTGAAATCGGAGGCTCAAAGTAAAGCGATCTCATCCTTTCATTTTTCACTCAAACGCGACGGCATCATGATGATGGGGTCAAGCGAATCACCTGGGAAACTCTCTGACGAATTCGAGGTGATTGATGATGTCTGGAAAATTTACAGCAAGCTTCGAGACTTGCCGTCACGGTACAAAGTCATAACGTCCAAGCAGCGAAAAATCATGGCGCGGCCACGAAAGCTGGTCAACCTTCTGAACAACGATCGCCCGGAAGCGATGAGTTTCACAGGGTTGATCGAGGGTTATGACTTGATCCTCAGTGAGTTTATCGAGTCGGGCGTGCTGTTGGATGACAAAAGAAACGTACTGCACGTATTCGGGGGTGCGAATCGGTATTTAAAAAGTAGCTCGGGTCGATTCACCGGTAGCATCATGGGGTTTTTGGACGGGGATTCCAAAGTTGCCATTGCTGCGGCTTTAATCCGCGCTCACAAGGAAATGGGGTCTCAGGTAATCCTTGAAGATTTGAAATTGCCAATCGGTGAAGACAGTTTTGAGGTTACTGACGTTTTTGTCAAAGCGTTGGTAGGCCATTCTGCAAGTGCGTTTGTCTGGTTTGTTGCGTTCAAAACCAAGCCTGAATCGGCCGACGACAATGAGCAGCAAGATGAAGAAAATACGATCAAGGTCAACCTCGCCAGTGATGCTTACGCGGCGATGGAATCCGAGTTGATCTACACCAGAGAAAGCCTCAGCGCTACGATTGAAGAAGTGGAAACCAGCAATGAAGCGTTGCAAGCAACCAATGAACAACTGGTTGCCGCCAATGAGGAGCTTCAAAGCACCAACGAAGAACTCCACAGCGTGAACGAAGAGTTGTATTCGGTTAACGCAGAGAATCAGAGAAAAATTGGCGATCTCGAAGAGATGACGGACGACGTCAATAACCTACTGGCAAGCACCGATATTGGAATCATCTTTCTTGATTCAGATTTACACGTCAGGAAATTTACCAACGCTGCGTCCAACTACATCAAATTGCAGGCGACGGATATCGGCCGCGATATCACGGATTTCGCAATGCACGTTTCGACGCCTGAACTGTACGACAAAATTGCGAGAGTGATTGCTTCAGGAGAAGCTTATTCGACGATGACGAAAACGAAGTCAGGATCCCAGGTTCTTGTGCGTGTTACGCCATATTGGAGTAACAAAAAAATCAAGGGAGCGATTCTGAATTTCATTGAGATGAGCGAAGGAGCTTATGGCCCTCCCGATTAGTAGGCACTGGTAATGGTAAACAAGACCAGGGTGGTGGAACCCGCCCTTTTTTCGCTTTTACTTTCTTGTCGTTTGGTTAGCCTTCTTCGACAAGGGTTTGAATTAAAAAGTTTTTGAATGGAATGACATGGATTCACAAGCGGAAGATTTGACGCTTCTCGATCAAACCAACCCAGGCGATTTTATCGTGGTTGGAATTGGAGCTTCTGCCGGTGGAGTTGAAGCTCTCGAAGCCCTTTTCTCAGTGATGCCTGAAAAGCTCGGTATGGCGTTCGTTATCGTCCAGCATTTATCGCCTGATTTTGAAAGCTTGATGCCTCAGATTCTTGCCCGCAAGACTAAAATGCCGGTGCACTCGATTGTTGATAATCAAAAGATTCTTCCCAACAATGTTTATGTATTACCAAGTGGAAAAGAACTGATCGTTTCCGATCGGGTTTTGCATACACGCGAACAAGCAGAGACGCGTGTTTTAAACAAGCCAATCGATCAGTTCTTTTGTTCGTTGGCCACTGATATCGGGCATAACACAGTCGCCATTGTCTTGTCTGGGACCGGTAGTGACGGAGCAAAAGGTGTCGCCGAAGTTCACGAGTCCGAAGGTTTGGTCATCGTGCAGAGTGAAAAATCAGCCAAATTCAATGGCATGCCGCGCTCGGCGATTAGTACCGGAGTTGTCGATGCGATCGAGTCGATCGATGAAATTCCAAATGCTCTTATTCGATTTTCTGAGTTGGCTCGGGACGAACCGGGGAGCTCGAAACTTAAACAGTTTGCCGAAGCGATTGGTGGAGAGCGCAGGATTCACCAGTTGTTGCACACCAATTTTGGAATTGACTTCAATCAGTACAAAACCGACATGTTCGCGCGTCGAGTAAAACGCAGAATGTGTTTGACGAAAGATGAAGAACTGGAGCAGTACCTGAAACGGTTGGAAACCAACCCTCAGGAGTTGAAGCAATTGTATTCTGATCTTCTAATCGGAGTCACTGAGTTTTTCAGGGATACCGATGCGTTCAATGAGATGCGATTGCGTGTTCTGCCGGCTTTGCTCGACGCGGCAGCAAGCTCTGGTGAATTGCGGATTTGGGTCGCGCCCTGTGCCACGGGCGAAGAGGCGTATTCAATTGCGATCATGATCGATGAGTTGATGCAAAACCGCGACTATGAACTCGATGTCAAAATTTTTGCCACGGATGTCAACTCGGAGTGTATTGAGTTTGCAAGCCGGGGAATCTACCCGGAAGACTGCTTGATCAATGTTGATTCGGAGCGGATTGAAAAATACTTCACTCCAGTCGAAGACGGATTCCTCGTCAGTCGTGAACTGCGAAAACAAATTGTGTTTGCACCGCATAATATTCTTCAGGACGCTCCGTTTACCAAACTGAATATGGCGTCCTGCAGGAATTTATTGATTTACTTGAAACCAGAAGCCAAACAGAAAATTATTTCGCTGCTGAATTTCAGTTTGATTGACCACGGTGTGATGTGGCTTGGACCCAGCGAATCGTTAGCCGACCAAGGTGACGGATTTCGAGTGGTCAATGATCGCTGGCGTGTTTACAAAAAAGTTGCGCCGATTCGTTTTTCGAGTGTCAAACTCAACGACACGGTTCCAGTAGCTTCCAAGCGAAAACAAGTCAAAGATCGTCGTGGGGTTCCGCGGACTGAACTCCTGAGCGTTTACGATTCTTTGCTCACTCAATACATGCCGCCGGGTCTGTTGGTGGATGACGAAAATCAGATTGTGCACGTGTTTGGTGCGGCTACCAAGTTTCTTCAAATTCAACCGGGTCGGCCCGCTCGTGATTTTACGGAGCTTTTGCCGCAGACATTTAAAATTGCGGTTGCCAGTGGAATGAAGCGGGTCAAGGTCGAGGGAAAGTCAGTTTGCTATTCTGGCCTTCCGATTGATGACTCAAAAGTTGGCCCGATGTATCAAATATCAATAGCACCTGCGGAATCGGCTTTGACGACGCCGAAATACCTGGTCACTTTTCAGGCTTGTAGTCCAGCGTCAAACGAGAATGCCCCAAACGACAATGCAATCGTCGATGGAAATTTGGCAACGGTTGAGCGCGTTCAATTCCTCGAAGAGCAACTCCAAAGCACGCGCGAAAGTCTTCATGATTCGATCATGGATCTTAAAACTGCTAACGAGGAAATGCAGTCAACCAATGAGGAACTCATCGCATCCAACGAGGAACTTCAAAGCACCAACGAAGAACTGCACAGCGTCAACGAGGAGTTGTATACCGTCAATTCGGAGCACCAAAGAAAAATCACCGAGTTGATTGAGATGACCGATGATATGGAGAATCTGCTGGATAGTATTCAGGTTGATACGATTTTCCTCGACGGTGATTTGAAGGTTCGGAAATTTACTCTGGGGATCGCAAAAACATTCCGCTTGATTCCTCAAGATGTCGGACGGCACATTGACTCGTTCAATCACGAGCTATTGCATGACGACATTGTCGGTTTAGTTGAAGCCGTTCTGGAAAATGAAAATGCGATTGAGCAGGAGGTTCAGGACAAAAGCCACAACTGGTATTTGATGAGGCTCCTGCCATACACGTCTCGTGGGCAAATCGATGGAGTGTTGTTGACGCTTATTGACATTACGAAAATCAAGGAAACGGAGCAGCGGCTTGCGGAGCTTTCCGAAATTGTGCAGTCGTCTGCGGACGCAATTTTCAGGATCGCGCCCGACGGAACGATCCGAACCTGGAATCAAGGATCCGAAAAGCTTTTCTCGCATACTGCGGAATACATGATCGGCAAGAACATCAGCCTGCTCACGTTGGATGAGGGCAGTCAGGAAACAATGGCGGAAGCGCTCGATACGATTCTCAAGGG
>CAZQQR010000004.1:10757-28436 GCA_964595515.1 uncultured Pirellulaceae bacterium | reverse complement strand
CCCGATCGTGACTTGGCCGCCAGGAGTGTTATCAGTCGACAATCCAGGCAGTTGTCAAAGCTGCTTGATGACTTGCTTGATGTTTCACGAATTACTCATGACAAAATCAATTTGGATCTAAAACCGATCGATCTTGTTGATCTTGCCAATGAGGTCGTGGAGTGCATCGAATCACGTCTCTCGGATAAGAATCAGCAACTCTCGCTTGAGATGCCACAACTGCCCGTCTTTATTAGTGGTGACAAAACACGGGTTATCCAGGCACAGGTTAACCTCTTGGTGAATGCCCTCAAATATACGCCGCAAGACGGACACATTAAGTATTCAATTTCTGTTCAGGATGAAATGGCAGTGATTGAAGTTGAGGATGACGGAGAAGGCATGTCAGCGGAGTTGCTTCAGAAAGTATTTGAAGTGTTTGTTCAGGCTGATCAACCATTGGACCGCAACGCTGGCGGCATGGGGCTTGGGCTTCCTTTGGTGAAAATGATCGCGACCGCACATTCAGGCGAGATCAATGCAACCAGTGATGGACCAGGGAAAGGCAGTAAATTCACACTTGTTTTCCCGTTGCTTGTGGGGATGGATAGAACCAGAACTGCGCCCGCTGCACCCGTGGTCGAGAATCAGAATTACAAACCAGATGGTCAAAAACTGATGCTGGTCGAAGACAATGATGGTTCTCGCGAAATGTTGTCACTCTATCTTGAAACCGAAGGCTACACCGTTGCAAGCGCATGCAACGGAATCGATGCCGTCAAATTGTTCGGAGAGTTTCAGCCAACGATTTGTATTCTGGATATCGGGTTGCCAGATCTTGATGGTTACGAAGTTGCATCGCGGATTCGCCGTTCAGAATTTCAACCCCAGTTATTGGTAGCGTTGACTGGGTATGGGCAGGAGCAGGACAAAGAATTGGTGTTGAACGCAGGCTTTGACTTGCATATTGTAAAACCGATTGATCCAGAGGAACTGATATCAATCATTGCCAAACACTTAGTAACTATTGAACAAGGAAGGACGACTCAATGAATGGATTCCGCGAATCGAATACCTTGACGCATGCCCTCAATAACGAATTACAGTCAATGTTGTTGTTGACATCACTTTTGAAAAAACAAATTCTGGAATCGCCTGGCGTTAGCTTGGAGGCTTTACGAGTCTTGGCGAAACTGGAGGCGTCGCAAGACAATCTTCGTGAGTTGAACTGTCAGCAAGCAGCTTCGATTTGTTAGATGGATGACGTGTTAAAAGTCGTATTGACCGGCTTCGCCTAATCCTTAAGCTTTAGATAAATGGAATAGGCTCGTCCAATGATTGGAGGGACTCTAAACAATTGCACGGAAGCACTCCAAGCTCTGATTTATCTCATCTCTCAGGGTTTGAACCTTTTCTTTACTAGTATGGAGACTACCGATGCTTGTGCTTTCACGGCGATGCCAGGATTCTATTCACTTTCCCGAACTCGATATTACGATCGAGATTCTCCAAGTCAAAGGCTCAACCGTTCGAGTTGGCGTTGATGCACCCTTGGAAATTAATGTCCTACGAGGCGAATTGGTTGGGAAAGAACACAAATCAATTGCCAAGAAAATTCTTGTCTCAGCAGAAGACGAACACAAAGTTCGCAATTCACTCAACAATTTGACGATCGCTTCTGGATTGGCAAAAAAGCTTCTGGCCAACGGGAAAACACGGCTTGCAGCATCCACGCTTCACAATGCCTTGGCTGCGATGGACGTGGACCCGTCAGTTTCTGGTTCTTCGCAGGTTTCATCTCCAAGGGCATTGCTGGTCGAAGATGCGGTCAACGAAAGAGAAATGCTCGCGGGCTTCCTTCGGCTTCACGGCTATCAGGTTGATACAACTGGCGATGGGGTTGAGGCGTTAAAATACCTGGAAGACCACGACAAACCAGACTTCATTTTGATGGATATGCAACTACCTAATCTGGACGGCCCAGCTGCGATTCGAAAGATTCGCCAGAACGTTGCGTTTGATAACGTCGAAATTTTTGCGGTCAGTGGCAAAACGCCACGTTCAGCCGGCGTCGATGTTGGTAAGAATCGAGTCGCGCAGTGGTTCCAAAAACCGCTACACCCGGCCAGTCTTATCTCGACGATCAACAGTCATTTTGAAGAAAAAGAAAACCACGCCGTCGCGTGCGGCTAAGACGTTTGATCAGTCTCTGGGTAAGAAGTCTGCTGAATACGATTTCACCCGTCCCCGAACTCGTCAAGGATGATGTATCTGACAAGGATGTCAATTTAGCAAAAAATGTTGTCTCTCTGTAAATGGATGCGGGACGTGATGACCCCATGATTGGAAGAGCGTTGCTACAGGGATTGTGGCCTTGCTGCCAAGAGTAGAGAACTGAACGCATAGTGTTATTATAACGCTATGCGTTTTTTTATTTGAATTCGGCTTCACCGTTACTGTTCGAGGCCTTGTCAGAAAATAGACCGACGGTTCATGGTAATTTTTTCTAACGTCCATTAAAACGGTGTCCTAGCGAACAGGCTTCGATCTAAATTAACTATCAATTGGCAGAGCTTCATGACCGGATCAAGCGAACTGGAACCGAACACGTTTTTTATCGAAGTCTCTGGCGCGGGCATTCCGGAAGTCGATGGACTGTTTGTTCCTTCAACTGCACCGCCAACCAAGTCTGAATCTGGAACCGTTTCCAGTCCAGGTTATTGGAACGGGAAAATGGCTTGGGATCGAGCCGACGGCAAGAGCGAAAGAAGCCCCGCGCTCTCTTACTCCAACACGTATAAATCGTGGCGAATCTGTCGTCTCGATGGTCACTTGGCCTACGATTTTACTTGTGACGATGATTTACCTCCAACAGAAGGAGAATGGCACGTTTACAAAAAAGGCGTCGCTCCCGCCCCCAAAGTTGTGATCCACCATTTTGATCCGCGCCAACCATGCCCCGATCCGAACGTTGTTTTTGTGCTTGGTGGTCCAGGCGCAGGCAAAGGAACAATGTGCGAATTGGCAGAATCGCAACTTGGCTGGAATCATGTGTCGATGGGCGAACTTTGCCGGGCTGAATGTTTGGCAGGAGGCCCTGCCGCGGCCGCGATTGAAGCTCGCCTTGCTGCTGGTCAATTGGTCTCTGATGAGATCGTTGTGGACTTGTTGAAAAACAGAATGGAGAATGTCACGAGGACGACTGGCAAGAACAACTTTTTGTTGGATGGCTTCCCCCGTTCGCTTTCGAATTTGGAACAGTGGTACAAAGTTTTTGGAAGCGAAATGGAGCTGCCTAAAATGTTGTATTTTGAGTGTCCGTATGATGTTCTCGAAAAACGAATTCTGGGTCGCGCGAAATACACCGGTAGAAGCGATGACAATATCGAAAGCGTGAAACTGAGGTTTGATACGTTCAAGGCTGAAACGTTGCCGACTGTTGAGCTATTCAAGAGCAAGAACAAGTGCATCGAAATCGATACCAGTCAAAGCCGGCAGGACGTCTACGATCTAGTCGCCGATAACTTGGCCGAATACACCGACAAAGATCTCGCGGACAAACCGCTTTCTGAACGAGCCGAAATGTTGCTTGGGCTTAGGCCGTTTCCCAAAAAGCAATAGTCCATAGTTTTTTTTCGTTTGCGTACCGTCCACGGATTCCAATCGTTCTCATTCCGCCGCTGCTGTGCTTCATTGCGCGCACACGGTTACGTCTCAGCCGGCTGATCGATGGCGATGAGAGACTTACCCAACTTGGACACCAGTGGTCAGTCAAACGTAAAGTTTGGAGGAGTGGAGTAAAGTTTGGGGTAGTGGACGAGGCTACGAGTCCTTTCGAGTCAAAAAACGCGAAGGATTCGTAACCTCATCCACTACCGTCCATCCTAATTTTTAGTTTTGACGAACCACTAGTTTTTTCAGGCGTCCTTCCCAATTCGTGACACACGCTAGTGCCGTGTTACAGCTTAAAGTCGGGATTGGTAAATCTAGCCGTTTGGGCGATAGCCGGCGATAGCCACGGTTTTAGCTGCTTCAACCGTGGCTAACACCAAAACGGCTAGGCTTAATCTTTAGCTGTAACGCAGCCTAGGGATGTCCCCTACCAAACTGCGGGTGGGATTGTTGGGTGAAACCTAGAGTTGTCTGCCTGAGACGGAACCACGGTAACAAGCCCAGCCAAATGTCTTTTCTCCCTGGTTCTCAACGCAATAAACAATGATGAAGTGCGTCGACATCCTGTGGTCTGAACATGAGAGACGAAAAATCCAAATTAAGCACTGCTGAGGGCGCCCGTATTTTGGGCAACGCATCAGATACATCTAACGAAGATATCCGTCCAGATGTTTCATCGAGCGCTGTCCCCAAGTTGCGGGAAAAGCAAAAAACGCTGGGTGTGTTGCAGTTGTCCAGCGACCAGCTGCTTGGTGAATTACCAGATTACTACTCATTGTTCGGGCAGTCTAATCAGCAAGTTGAAGGTTTAAAAAACAACGAGCTCCAGCACTATCTGGCCATCGATGAGCGGACACAGCAAAGAGTTGTGATCCAGTTGCTTCCTAAGTCCGCAGTGTCGGGGACATCGTTGCAACTATTCGAATCTTATGAGCAAAAGCTCTCGAAAGTTCGGATTTCTCAATACCTACGTCCATTAGCCTGGGGAGTCACCGACTCATTCGTCTTCAATGTTCGATTGTCCCTTAAAAGTGCTGTCGCAGTTCCCCAAGCTCTAGGGATTTTGGAGGTCCTGCAGTACAGCAGTGATATCTTAAGGTGCATTGTCGAGCTTCATGAAAACAACTGTTTGCAAAAGCATTTTTTCAGCAATCAGTTTTTGGAGCAGGACGGGCGAGGATTTTTGGCGTGCCCATCGCCGTTGATTTACGCTTCTCCGAAATATTTTCAACCGGAATCTGCGTTGGAGTTTGCTGAAACAGCCTCTCCAGAATTATGCGGATCGATTGAATATGATGTCGGTCCGAGCTCTGATCTTTATTCATTCGGCGTCTTTGTTTTTCGAATGCTCTGTGGGCAACCTCCATTTACGGGACCGGATGTCAATTCAGTTTTGACTCAGCAGATGACACGTTCAGTGGATTGGGAGCAATTGACTGGCGTCCCAGAGTGTGTCGTTAGTTTTCTTAAGCATCTGCTTAAAAAAGATCCCCAAGAGCGATACCAAAGCAGTCATGCAGTGGCGGAAGATCTGTCCACATTGATCGAATTGGTTCGCAGCAACAATGTGGACCAACAGTTCATACCTGGTCGAACCGACAATCGCCGACAACTCGTTGAGCCTTCGTTTATTGGTCGACAAGACGAACGAAAACAGATGTCCGAGTTCGTTGATTCAAGAGATAGTTCCGATTCCAAAATTTTTGTCATTTCTGAAAGTGGAATGGGGAAGTCGCGATTTGTATTCGAGGCACTTCGAGGTGCTGCTCAAAAAGACCTCAACGTTTTTACCTCAAACGTAAAAGACAACGCGGGCGAGCACCCGATGGCACCCCTGCGAGCGATTGCAAATCAAGTCATTTCCAATAAGAGTATTCTGGCCAGGTTGGAAAAAAACCTGGAGCCCTACGTTGTTGAAATTGAAGAAGTCCTCCCTGCGTTGGCGCAGGCGTTTTCAATTAAGTCAAACAAGGCTGCTCGCGGCGGACCGGAAGCGCTTGGTGTGCGCCGTGTTGCGGCGGCGATTGGTGAGTTTTTAGCCAATATTGGCAGTCAAGATCAGCCGGCCATCGTTTGGATCGATGATTGTCAGTGGTTAGATCCGCAAGTAATTGATGTGTTGGCTGAAATCGGAACCAAGAGCGAATCACACACTAAATTCGTTTTGTCATTGCGAGAAGAGAATAGCAAAGAGCATGATTTGGTGCGGCTGAAATCCAGCTCGCCAGTCATTCATCTCAAACCAATGGTGCCGAGCGAGATTGCTGCGCTCACTGAATCAATGGCGGGCGTCATTCCCACCATCGCGATCAGAATGGTGGAAGTGTTAGCCGCAGGCAGTCCTTTCATGGCTTCCGCAGTACTTCGAGGACTGGTAGAGACAGGGGCGCTTCATTACGACGACAACGAATGGAGTGTTGACGTTTCCAGGTTTGAGTCGGTGGGTGCATCGGTGGATGCCGCTGCGATTCTGGCGACAAGAATCAAAAAACTGCCCGATAGCGCAAAAGACGTCCTGATCGTCGCCGCAATTCATGGACGAGAATTTGAATTTGAGTCCGTCGTTTCTGCGGGTGAGTTTGACCGAGAACTCGCCGATTCAGACTTGCTGGTTTTAAGAAACCTGCGACTTGTTTGGCAACGTCCCAACAACAGTTTTGCTTTTATTCACGACAAGATTCGTGAAGCCGTCTTGGATAGAGTTTCAGAGGAACGACGACAAAAAATTCATTTAAAGATTGCGAATTCGCTCGCTCAAGCGGACCGCAAACTTCCTCACAAGATCGCCTACCATTTTGACGGAGCCGGCCAACCAGAACTTGCGTTTCCTCATGCAGTGGAAGCCGCCCGTGAAGCACAGCAGCAGTTCTCACTGACCGCCGCGATTGATCTTTATAGAATGGCATGGCGAGGAGCAACTAGGAATCCGGATCAGCACTATAAGATTCTGCTTAATTTGGCTGATACTCTAATGTTGGCGGGTAACTATCAAGAATCTAAAAAGTGGTTCTTAAACGCCAAGGACAAAACAGAGTCTTTGGTCGATGAAGCTCGCATCACGATGAAGTTGGGGGAACTGGCTTTTAAGACCGGCGACAAGAAAGGTGCAGTTTCCTTGATCGAAGAGGCGCTTGAATTGCTCGGTCAACCGGTTGCGAAACCAGGGATTGGATTTTACGGGAGGCTAGTCAATGAGGTCATCGTGCAAGCTTTGCACACGATATTTCCATCGCGATTTCTAGCAAAAAAGTCTGACGCTCCAGCAGATCAGCGTTTAGTTTGGAAGCTTTATAGCGAGTTGGCGCACGGGTATTGGTACACCAGAAGTAAGCTTCATGTCGTTTGGGCACACCTTCGAGGGATGAATCGAGCGGAAGTTTACTCGCCAACACCCGAATTGGCCCAAGCCTATTCCGAGCATGCACCTGCAATGAGCCTCGTGCCGTGGCGCAGTCGAGGCGAAGAGTACGCCAATCGTTCGTTGAAAATTCGTGAATCTCAAGACGATTTGTGGGGACAGGGGCAATCTCAAGGCTTTCATAGTATCTTGCTCTACGCTTGCTCAGATTTTGAGACTTGCATCTCCAAAGCTGGTTCTGGCGAAGCCATTCTTAAACGGACCGGCGACGTTTGGGAGATGAATATAGCGAGATACCAAAAAGCGGCTTCGTTTTATCGATTGGGTGATTTCAATCGCGCGATTGAAATCTCAAAGCAAACTTACGCGCTCGCGATGGAGGTTGGTGATTTTCAATCGACCGCCAACATCATTGATATTTGGGCTAGAGCGTCTTCGGCGCCGCTACCCATTGAAGTCTTGACGCTTGAAAAATCGAGACAGATCGCCGATAGCCAAGCCCAATGTCAGGTACTACTGGCCGTGGGGGTCAGCTGTTTCCGAGATCGCGATTTTCAAGGAGCGATTGACAATTTTGAAGATGCGATCGCGTTGGCGAAACGAGATAGTGTCGTCAACACCTACACTTCGCCGATTTTTTCCTGGTTGGCGACTGCTAAACGAAAACACCTAAAATCGCAGCCGCCTCTTTCGCGACAAGAATTATTTGGACAGCATCGACAGATCTTGTCTGCTGCGAGAAAGGCTGTTTTTGTTGCTCGCCGATTCAAAAACGACTTGCCGCACGCACTTCGTGAATTGGCGTATGCCCAAGGAATGATGGGCCGAAAACGTCGCGCGAAAACAGCGATTTTGAAAAGCATTGAAGTTGCACGGGATCAGTCTGCCGTTCACGAATTGCATCTTTCACTAAGAGCGTTCCTAGCGTTGGCCGACGAATTGAAATGGGCGAAGGTCGTTGTTAATTCTATTCAAGCGGAACTGCTTTCTGATCAGTTTCAAGCTTTCGAAAATCCGGTCGACCCGAATGACAAAGTTTCAATTTCTTTGGTTGAGCAGTTTTCGTTTCTCATTCTAGCTGGGCGACAGATTTTTTCTGAACTGGATCCTTCCACGATCCTGAGCAGAACCGCAGAACTGAGCCAAAATCTTTTGCGGGGCCAACACGTGTACATTCTCCGGCCTGATTCACAGGCGGACGGCTGGATATGCGACAACGACGAAGCAAATTTTGACAGGGCCTTGGCCAGACAAGCAAACTCCGAACGAAAAACCGTTGTCCAGCGACAAGAAAGCGATGGAAACCATAGCGGCTACAAAGGAACGTATCTTTGCAGTCCGATTATCGCCGGTGACAAAGTTGAAGCGTTGCTATACGTCGCGAATGAGTTTGTTAAAGATTGCTATGGCGAAAACGAAATTCAGATTGCCGAATTTCTTACAAACGCAGCGGGGTCGGCATTGGAAAAATCCGCAAGTTTTCAGCAATTGGACGAACTAAACCGCAATCTCGAAGCCAAAGTCAACGAACGAACGGCCAAGTTGGAAACGCGAACGAAAGAGCTTGAAATTAGCGCCCGCGAGCTTCAGGATGCACAGGCCAGCCTGATCAAATCACGGAATGAAGCGGAGAATGCAAATCAAATCAAAAGTGATTTTCTGGCGCGAATGAGTCATGAAATTAGGACGCCGATCTCCGCAGTGATGGGCTTTGCCGAATTGATGTTGCGAGGGATTGTTGTAGACCCTGCCGACTGTCGCGAAAAACTGGGAACGATTCATTCGAGTGGGAAACACCTGCTCAGTCTTGTCAATGACTTGTTGGACATATCCAAAATCGAAGCCGACAAGCTTGAGTTCGAAGAAATCGAATGTGTCCCCGCGAAAATTGTCCATGATACGCATCAAGCGCTTGCTTCCAAGGCGACCGAAAAAGGAATTGGAATGCAGCTTGTTTTCGAGGATGCAATCCCTGAAACGATTTTGTCGGATCCAACTCGACTCACTCAGGCATTTACAAATCTGCTTGGCAACGCGATCAAATTCACGGATCAGGGCAATGTGACTTTTTCTGTTCGGCAATGTAGGCTTGAGAACGGGCGAGGACTTGAGTTCGAAATTAAGGACACCGGGCTGGGGGTGACGCCGGAGCAACTAACCAAGATCTTTGATCCATTCGTTCAAGCTGATTCGTCGACGACGCGAAAATTCGGTGGGACCGGACTGGGGCTTTCCATCACAAAACAGTTGGTCGAACTAATGGGTGGCCAAATCGTGGCGACCAGCGAACCCAATGTTGGTAGCGCCTTTGTGGTCAGGCTACCTGTCCGCGAACAAGATTGGATCAACCTTGTTCAGCCGGATCGTGTTAAAGAATTAATCTCCGAGCAGAAACCACAAGATTGGAAACAGGCATCTTTGATTGGAAAGCAGGTTCTCATCGTCGATGATGCTGCTACCAACCAACAGTTGCTGGAGTACATTCTTGCTGATTCCGGGGCAACGACGATGATTGCTGGGAATGGCCAAGAAGCTATTGATGTGATCTCGGAACGTGATGATTTAGACCTTGTTTTGATGGATATGCAAATGCCGATCATGGATGGAACCACCGCGACCCGCGTCTTGAGAGAAAACGGTTGCACGTTGCCGATTATTGCTTTGACTGCCAACACGATGAAGGGCGATGCAGAAAAATGCCTGGCCGCCGGGTGTACGTCGTACCTGTCCAAACCGATCGATACTAATCGACTGATGGAGATCATCAGTGACTTGTTGAGTGTCCAGGTCGAAGAAACGATTGGGGAGTTTGAGCCAGAAACTTTCGAGACCGGTGGCACTGATTCAATTTCGGAACCCGTAGACTGGAAGTCTGCTTTGCCTGATGACGAGCCCTACCACTCATTGGGAAAGATGTTCATTGAGAAATTGGCTTCGAAGTTGCCAGAATTGCATCAAGCGGTTGACTCGGAGGATATGCCAGCGATGAAATCACTGGCACATTGGATGAAAGGCAGCGGAGGGAGTGTCGGTTTCCCGCAGATCACTGAGTGGTCAGCAGAGATTGAAGGTTATCTGAAATCTGACGAATGGACTCGGGTTTACGAGAGCATCAATTTGATTTCGCGTTTTGTTGCTCCAGAAAATCAAATATCGGCTTCTGGAGTTGGGTGTTAGTACCTACGAATCAATCCAACGCTTGCCCAATGAGCTTTGGTTGAGACAAACGAGTTATCAAAATCGCCTCCAATGAATTGGCTTGCTCCGACATTTCGGTCACTTCCGAAGGAATACTGGTAGGCAAAATCTAGCTCGTTGGAACCGATTTTCTTTCCGTATCCAACTGATACAGCGTGTTCTAGCGTTGCTTGGATGAATGGAGTTAACGTTGAGTTTGGAATCGGATTTTGGTGATAGACGTATCCCGCACGGAATGTTGAGCTAGGGTCAAGCTCGTGTTCAACGCCAAGTTTGGTAGTAAACGTGTCTTTCCAGCGCAGTGGAAACTGTTCTTTTAGTTCGTTGCCAACTACAGCGGCAAAAACGGGGCTTGAGGGATCGCTAAGTGTGACATCAAAAGAGTCAAATGCAGATGACCAGTTTCGCCACGAGAAATCTACACCGACATTGGTGCGAGTCCCAAGCTGATGTCGAAATCCGACCCCGAGGTTTCTTGGCCAGACTACTCGCATCAGCGTGTCAAATGTTGATTCGCCCAAGCCAGCAATCGCCACGCGAGTATTGCCATTAAGTTCAAAATTCGATTCTTCTTGGTAGCTGACGCCGATCGTTGTGCATGGAGAAAGCTTGTATTGAAGGCCCGTGGACCACGAAATCGCGGCCCCGGTTGTTTGAAGGTCGAACAACGTTGGCGTTCCTGCAAATGCACTCGGGCCTTGGAGGAAATACGGGCCTTCCAACTCCATGTGATTGACTGCAACACCCAGGTTGCCGCCAATCGAAAGTCGATCATTAATTTCAACCGAGATGGCTGGTAGGAACTTCGCCAAAGCACCTACGGCTTTGTAAGTTTCGACTCCAGAGAATGGGGCGACCGGAGTCAGTTGATACTTGGAGGAAAAACCAGCATTTGAAAAGAACCCCAGTCCAACGGTAACACCCGGGATTTCTGTTCGTTTGATAAACGCGAAGTGGCCCATCGGGAATGGAGAATTCGAAGCCGAAGTGATTGGGTTTTCGGGATCTCCATAGTTCAGGTCCGTAAATAGAACGTCGAATCCAAAATCAGATAACGTAAATCCGTCAATGTTCGACATTGCAGCCGGATTGTCGAAGATCGAAACTCCCGTGTCGGAGTATCCGAGATTGACTCCACCTCGCCCGGTTGTGCGAGCACCAAGAGAATCGCGAACAACACCATCACCGTGGACCAGCGTTGGATAAAAGAACGGCGTTCCGATTGCAGTCGCGATCAATACAGCGATCGATGCTCGAAGGTTTTTCATGGACTTCCCGCGCAAGGAATGTTGGATACTGCCGATTATAGGACGCTAATCGTCTCTCTTTATCGGCGGTTCGGTTGCGAGGTTGGTCACACAGTTGGCAAAGTTCGTGAGGGAAAACGAGACCACTGAATTGGGGAAATTAAATCCAATGGCCTCGAGCTAATGGCTCGTCACGACCTGGTATTGGCGGGCGCCTGTAAACATGCGCGCGTCAATTCAGGTCTGCAGACCACCAATACTCGTGCAGTATCTAAGCACATTTCCGTAGTCGATCATCATCCCGGAAGCTTTCGATCCAGACTTGTTTGATCGACGAGATCAAATACTGAATCGTTCTCAACGCGAGCCCGAGTTCTCTGGCGATCTCAGCGTTCGTTTTTCCGCCTACTTTCAGGCGAATCACTTCGGCGTATTCTGGCCGTTCCATTTTGTTGACCATGCAATGAAAGCGGTCAATCAAGTTGGATTCGTCTTCGCTTTTGGGTGTTGGTGTCATTGGGGCGTCATCTTCGATGTCGCAAAACTCGATGGAAATAACTTTTTTGTCCCCGCCACGACGTTGTGCGGTGTCGTAGCGAATCCAGTCTTTTACTTTACGTTTAGTGATTACCCTCAGCAGTTTCCAAAACTCGCGGCGATTGGTGATGCCCTCGGCTTTGTGTTCCTTCATTGCTTTTGTCAGCTGGTAGAACGCAACGATGGCTACGTCTTCTTCGTCGCAGATTTTCAAATTGCGACATTCAGGAGCTAACTTGCGAATTAGGTTTGGTGAAAAGTAATTCCACAGGCGCTCTGCGGCTTGTTGATCGCCAGTGCGCATTCGATCCAGCCACGCTGTGACGGTTCCTGACATGCTTGTCTCCCATGCTGTCGGAATAGATTGAAAAGATTAATTGAAAAGAATTTCTTGCACACTTCCGGAATCCCTACGATTAATTCGTAAGCAACTGAAAGAGTGCTACAGCAAAATGCTGATTTGAGAAGAGGGCGGGATATTAGAGAAATCCCGCAACGAGTTGGAGTCCAATTTCTCTTTTCTTGTGAATGCAATGACTGCAGCGCACAACTTATCTACGGGGGAGTCTGAGGAAATGCAAAGTGGGATTAGTAGTTCGCCGTCTGTAAGGCCAAATATGTTCGTGCATACGCAGCGGGCAACAGGCAATACCGAGCCAAATCGTACATCAATAAGTTCAACTTATCTGGCGGAGCCGGTTTGCATTTACCTCGGCAAAGAAGACCATTTTCGCGAGTGCGAGGAAGTCTTTCAATCGAATGCGCTCAAGGCAGAGAGGTTTCGAGAAAAGGATGTTGCGCTCCAACGACTAGCTAAAGTCACCAGCTATCAACCTGTTTTGACAGTTGTCGAATACGGTAGCGAAGCGGGCGCGGAGATCGAGGAAGTGCTTAAGCTGTTGAGGACAAGCTTGTTTTACAAAGTCATGGTGCTTGTGAATTCGAAAGTCTCGCCAACTGCCGGACTTTTGAAGACCTCACCACAGCTTCAAAATCCATGCACGCCAATCAAGACCTATTTTTTGCCAAAGGCACTCCCTCAGTTGAAGTGGGAATTGGCTGATTTTTTGGTCGACGCTCAGCATTTTTCCACGAGCACTGAGCGGCTATTGCGTTTTAGTTCGCTTAACGACCGCGAATATCGGGTCGCCCGTTATGTTGCCCGGGGACTTCCCAACAAACAGATTTGCAAGTTGATTGACGTTTCGGAAAAGACGATCGAAAAATGCCGCAAAGAGCTTTATGAAAAACTCGGCGTGCATTCAGGGCCAGAACTTGCAAGCCTTGTAACGTTCTGGAACTCGTATCGATGGCCTGAGTCAGTGGCATACCCTAAGCGGTAATTCGCGAATACTTCTGCGGTTTGGAATCGCGAACCGAGTAGGTACGAGATTTAAAATGGGCTGGCGAACGATTTGTTCGCTGGCCCATTTTTTATGAGTAGTCTGTCAACGTAGTTGTTGTAGGGTCTAGCCAAGTTTGGAAAACAATGCAGGTTGCTTCGTTCGCTTTATCAGGAGAGCGTTGAATTATTGGACTCAACAGACCGTTCCGCTAAGCAAAAATTTGATATCTCAATTTTATCAATTTGCCAGCGAAATGACGTGTTGGATCGGATTCCAAAATAGCCAATCGATATCCCTCATCAAACTAGCTTTTCAGTTTACTTTTATCGTGGATCATAAGGAGCATCCATTTGAAATTGAAAGGAAGATTATGATTCAACGATCTAAGCAACTCAGTCCCGCGGATTCAAACGAAATTGATATTCCAAACTGGGAAAGCGATTATGAAAGTCGCGTGAACCCTGAGCTAATGACACGATTGCTTCACCAGGCTGTGCCTGTTTTGAAAGCCACGGAATGGGGGATCATTTCCGTTGAACCTGGATTCGCTCAATCTATGTTGCCGCTGAATCATGAAACAACCAATCAGCACGGAACCCATCAAGCTGCTTTGATTTCTTTGTCGGCCGACTACACCGGCGGCATGGCCTTCGCGACACTCTTGTCTGAGGCGCCCTTGGCAGGAATTCACAAAAGCAATCCCGAAAAATCAGCGTCCCTCTGGCTAATAAGCATGAACGTTCGATATCTAAAACCGAGTACAGGCCATGTCGTTGGTACTTGCCAAGTTCCCAACGATTTGGCTGCCAAAATATGCAAGCGCTACCGACAAGGAAAACGAGTTGCAGCTTCGTTGGTGGTTGATTTTCATTCCAATGGAGACTTGGTTGCTCAAGGTGAATTGAAGTACTTTGCACAACCAACTCGAACTTTGTTGGGAGCGACTGACGGAAAACGCTCGCCATTGTTTAACCAAAAACTAAAAGCTTCGGCCCGGATGATTGCCGGGATTCGCGCTGCATCGGTCAAGGGCCAACACACTGAAGGGCTCAAGTTCGGTCCAGGTCAGTGGGTCAGATATGACCAAGGGCATTCTTCTGATTTTGTCGCGGCTGGTCCTCACGGTGTGTTGTTGGCAGAAAAAATGGCGAAAAAATTGCCGCAGCTGACTAGTTTTGTCGCATCACGGACGCAGCATATTGATGAACTAATCGAATCGACGAAGGGTTTGAAACAACTGGTGTTTGCTGGTGTTGGTCTCGACATGCGAGCTTTTCGGCATGCTCGTTCGAATCCCGCTATGAAAGTCTTTGAGCTTGATCTTCCAGAAATGTTGATTGAACGCGAACGCGTGTTGAAGCAAAGCGATTTCAACGTGAACTTGGAGCGGCACACGATCTCAGCTGATTTTCTGAAGGACGATATCGCTCAGTCGTTGTTATCGAATTCGAGATTTGATCCCACACAAAAAACGGTTTTTGTGTTTGAGGGTTGTTCGATGTATTTCCAACAACATATCAATGAAAGAATTCTTAGATCCATTCAAAGCTTGATGCAGCATCCTGATTCGAAAGTCTGGTGCGACTTTGTTGATGAAGGAATCGTCAATAGCGATGCGAAACATCCACAGATTGCAGAATTCTTAAATGCGATGGAGGATTTGGGAGAGTCATTCATTTTTGGTAAAACCGATCCTGCCAAATTCCTTACGGACTTGGGGTTCAGCAACGCGACATCCCAAACGACAAGAAGCCACCTTGAAGCGTTATCTGAATCCAAGGAGGGTTCAGATCAAGTCTTGGAATGTTACCGGATGTGTGTGGCAAGTAATTCGTTGACTTGAGTTCGCTACAAGATGGCCCGAAAAAGTGTGGATGAGGTGGGTCAAATGGTTGGCTAGATTTCGTTTGCCAGCTCCACAACCGTGAAGCTGGCACTTCTTTTCAATCGAGATCTGACTGGTTATCGTCTCGCAGAACGTCCAAAAACGTTGTACAGATTGTTCTCGTGTTGTTTTGAAGTTCTAGCTTTGGCGTGCTTGGGCATGTCGAGATTGTTTTGTTGTGCCTCAGCCCATTCAAGCGTCTGGACGACTTTTTCCAGCAGTTGTTTGCCTTCAATTGGTTTCAGAATGATGTCGAAGATTCCGTTCCGACGTGCGAGCGTCTCGGTCTCTTTGGAAGCATCAGCCGTGATCGCGAGCAGTGGAGCTTTCTTGTGAGCCGGGAGTTCGGAAACAAGCTTGGCCAAGAACGTCCCACTCAACTCCGGCATGTGAATGTCAGTCAGGATCAAATCGGGACTGATGAATTTGAGAATTTCAAAGACCTCTGTCGATTTTGTAAATCCATGAATTCTGGTGAATCCAGAGACTTGGAGGATTTGCGTCGTTAAGCCAATGATGATTTCGTCGTCGTCAACAATGAACACGGTTTTGTCACGGAAACGCTGAGCATCCACTTGAATGTCAGATTCCTCATAAGGTTGTTCGGGGGTCTCTTGGCTCATCGGTTTTCCTTGGTTTGGTTTTGCTTCCAAACAAAGATAGGTTAGACATCGAGCGGCGAGTGAAAAACAGATTGGGGGAATCCCGCCATTTGGCCATGAACAATGCACGATGGGTTATTGGTAGTTGGGCAGGTTTCAGTCGAAAATTGAACAACGAT
This sequence comes from uncultured Pirellulaceae bacterium, assembly GCA_964595515.1. GTDB lineage: Bacteria > Planctomycetota > Planctomycetia > Pirellulales > Pirellulaceae > Mariniblastus. The sequence goes on along the minus strand of CAZQQR010000004.1, from coordinate 12,433 downwards.
GGAGATAGCAGCTATTTATTAAGATTGTTTTCAATCGCACCATCGGGCTGTTGGCCAAGGATCGTTTGAACGACGTTAAAGGTTATTAGCGACAAGAGACCCGAAGAAGAGTCGGAATTGCTTCTCAGGCAGGTTGGAATTCAGATTGACTCAAAAGCAAGAATCGGTCTAACATGACGCTGAGGGTTTATCCTCACTCTTCTCTCTTTTCAAAAAATTTGGGCATTTCACGTGCACGCTTCTCATACCACGAGATTGGTTGAAAGTCGTCCTGCGAACTCGATTCGCAGTAGCGAAATGTCCGGGTCTCCTCCCCGCTTTGCTCCCACCGCAAACTCTTCTTTACTTCCAACTAAAAATCAATCTGAATTCTTGGATTGTTGGATCTCTTCAAAACTTACAACACCTTTACTGATCCCATGTTAACCACGGACATCATTCTTGATTTCGAAAGTCGACTGCGCGAGTCGGAGGCGACTGTCAAAGAGTTTTCATCCGAGTACTGCGACGACCTGTCTCAAGGCTCTATTTTGGCGTTGATTGGAATTGCGACGGAGCACTATTTGAGGCTCGGCAAAGATTGCAATGAAGCTGACTACTGCAATCAATTCCCCGCCATTCCTCCCAGTGCAATACAAACTGCAATCGCAACGTCGGTCAACAATTTCATTGATTCTTTTTGCCCTGTCACGTACTTTCTGGGAACGATGCCAGTCGAACACGGAGGTTACATTTTCAGAAAAGAGATTGGTCGTGGGGGTTCGGGGGTTGTCTACGAAGTCGAACAGATCAACTTGAAAAGAAATGTTGCTGCAAAAGTATTGTTCGTAGGAAGTGGAAGCATCAATGATGAGGCTGTGCTGCTTGGGCGAATGGACCATGCAGGAGTTCTGGCGGTTTATGATCAGGGTGAAATCTGCAACCACTCATTCATCGTGACGAAGCTTATTCATGGATCGACGCTGAAAAAGTTTTGCCGAAAGCCGCCTCAGTTGTCTTTGCGGCGGGCAGTATCTTTGGTCGTCAAAGTTCTTGCCGCTGTCGGTGAGTGTCATGCCCGAGGGATTATTCACTGGGATCTCAAACCCGACAATATTTTGTTGAATGACGATCAGCCTGTTGTGGCGGATTTTGGACTTGCTCGCCATCTTGGAACAGATCATTTGTTGACTACGGGAACCCCAAACTACATGGCTCCAGAATTGTTTCGCAAAGACGAAACGATTTCGCCAACCCAATGCGACGTTTTCTCGATCGGTGTGATCCTCTACGAATTGTTAGTCGGCAGTCGGCCGTATAACTTGAGCGCCGAAGGTTATGAGTTGGTGCCTCGAAAGCCAAGCGATTTTCGATCAGAGATTGATGACGATCTTGATCAGATTTGTATGAGAGCGATTTCGGTTTCTACGGGCAACCGGTTCCAAACAGCGCAGCAGTTTCGGGATTGTTTGGAAGGTTGGGTTTCCGCCCAAACGTTCGAAGACGATCTGACTCACCGAGAGCCGTCAGTTGATAGTGACGTTCCCAAAACTGATCAAGTCGTTTCTTCAAAATCCAATTTGTGGGTTGCATTAATTTCTGCCGCTGCGACGGCTGTGTTGATCGGATTGGTATTGGCGTCTATTTCGTGGCTGGGTGGATTTGGGAACTGACCATTCGGCGAAACGGACCATTCG
>CAZQQR010000004.1:0-10657 GCA_964595515.1 uncultured Pirellulaceae bacterium | reverse complement strand
GACCATTCGGCGAAACGGACCATTCGTTGAAACGGACCATTCGGTTGGGATTTATCCGATCAACCATCTCTGATATCAGAGAATTTAAGATTCGAATGTAGTAAAGTATCTGTTTGACAAACGTTTGAGTTTTGACAAACAGGATTGCAGATGCAACTACGATTTCGCCTTCTCGCTTGCCGTGTCAATCTGATGGTTGCGGCGTCATGCTACGTGTTTTTGTTTGGAATCGCGAGTTTCGCATTTGCCGATGAGCGCCCGAATGTGCTTTGGATTGTCGTCGATGACATGTCGGCGAATTTCTCATGTTATGGAGAAGACTCGATCCAAACACCTTCGGTAGACCAGATGGCATCGGAGGGATTGCGATTCACGCGTGCCTATGCAACGTCTCCCGTCTGTTCAACATTTCGTTCAGCGATGATTACCGGGATGTATCAGACTTCTATTGGTGTTCACCACCATCGAAGCGGACGGGGAGAGCATCAAATTCTATTGCCCGATGGAGTTACTCCTGTTCCCGTCCTGTTTCAAAATGCAGGGTATTACACGTGCAATGGAAGTGGTCTTGCGAACTTTGATGGCAAAATGACTCCGGTTGATCCAAAGGAAAATGCGAAGTTAGGCAAGACAGATTACAACTTTGAATGGGATAAATCGATCTATGACAGTAACGATTGGGCGGGACGAAAAGAGGGTCAGCCATTTTTCATGCAGGTTCAGCTGAACGGTGGAAAACTACGCGGAGCATCCGAAGCGCACTATCAGCGAATTGACCAAAAAACTCAGGATCTTTTTGGTGGGATCACACCGCCCGAAAAAGTAAGTCTTCCGCCCTACTATCCTCGCGATCCGGTCCTGCTCAAGGATTGGTCGACCTATCTCGATAGCGTCAAAATCACTGACCATCACGTGGGGTTGGTGATGAAGCGACTCAAAGACGAAGGGATTCTTGAGAATACACTAGTCGTCTTTTTTACCGATCACGGAATCAGTCATGCCCGCGGCAAGCAGTTTCTTTACGATGAAGGAACCCACATTCCGCTTGTCATTCGAGGACCGGGAATTGAAAAGGGAAAGATGCGAACCGACCTCGTCGAGCATATCGATGTCGCCGCATTGTCTTTAGCGGCCGCAAAGATCGAAATCCCATCTAAGATGGAAGGACAAAATATTCTTGACGATGACTATCGGCCACGAGAATTTGTTTTTGCAGCCCGTGACCGATGCGGTGAAGCCGCTGATCGAATTCGATCTGTTCGTTCCGATCGCTTTCTCTACATCAAGAATTTTTATCCGCAGCGGCCGCTATTAATGCCAACGGACTACAAAGATAACAAATTGATTTTAAAACGTCTGCGTGAATTGCGAGTTGCCGGTAGCCTTGATGAATTTACAGAGCAAATTTTATTCTCGCCGACCCGGCCAGCAGAAGAATTGTATCTCTACGGTCAAGACCGGTGGCAGATCAAAAATTTGGCGGGAGACCCGAACTACGCAGAGGCGCTTCTGGAGCACCGAAAGCGTTTGGAAGAATGGATTGTTGAAACAGGTGACCAAGGGCCAGAAACTCCAGAAGTCTACGTGCTGGAAACAGAAGATCAGATGAAAACGATCCGAAATAAGACTTCTCGTGAGAACTACCGAAAGAACTCCGAGCTATATAGAAAATGGGCCAGTGAAGGAAAGTAAATCCGCGTCTGCCTGACTAAAAACGTTGTCTGCTGGTACTGGGCCAACAGTCACGCGTGGCCATTCATATTTCGGTGTCGTTTGAAGAAAGTGTCCACTCCGTTTTTTGCTTCTTTAAAACTTGGGATTGCTTAAGTTCTAGTCACGATTGAACTTAGGTCTCTCGACAAATTTATTAGCGTTGCAATCATTTGGGTTCTCACCCGGGCCAGCGCTCTTTATTTTTCCTTCCCTATTGCTGGCCATTCCCTTTTGAAAGGCCTCAGATATGGATGTGACGAAAAAATTTGTTGCAGAGCTGATAGGTACGTTTTGGCTTGTGTTTGCCGGTTGTGGTTCCGCGTTATTGGCAGCCGGATTCATGACGGAATCCGGAATTCATCTTGGAATCGGATTTGTTGGAGTTTCTCTCGCGTTTGGTTTAACGGTCGTCTCGATGGCTTACGGCATTGGTCATATTTCTGGTGCTCATCTCAATCCGGCTGTCACCTTGGGAGCATTTCTTGCTGGCCGAATGCATGTAAAAGATGTCGTGCCGTATATGATTGCCCAATGCGTTGGCGGGATCGTTGCTGCATTTTTGTTGTTCTTTATTTGCAGTGGAGCCCCGGAGTATGCTGCGGAATCTTACGCAGGAGTGTGCAATGGATACGGGCTCAACTCTCCTGGAAAATACAGTATGGTTTCTGCTTTCACCACTGAGGCTGTCCTGACGTTCATCTTTTTGATGGTCATTTTAGGGTCAACTGATTGGCGTGCACCGGCAGGATTTGCGGGTTTGGCAATCGGTTTGTGTTTGACGCTGATTCACTTGTTCTCAATCCCGGTGACGAATTGCAGTGTGAATCCTGCACGTAGTCTTGGCCCTGCTCTCGTGGCGATGAGCAATGGACAGACTTGGCCGATGGAGCAGTTGTGGTTGTTTATTGCTGCTCCTGCAGCGGGAGCTGCATTGGCAGGTATCGTTTATCGATCTGTGTTTTATGAGAAAGATCCGAGCGACTAGCGTTTGAACGTTTGTTAATAATAGATTCCGATTTGAGCCTGGCTCAAATCGGTTTTTTTATGCGCAGATCTGTTGGTAGGTGATATGTTGATTTTTAGAAGAAACATCGATTGAAAAATGGATGTTTGGACATCTACTTTTGTAGACTTGGTTCTTTTGTCGTCGAAAATTGGTTCATTGGAGAATGCATGAGCTTTCGTGTTTTGCTACCTGTCTGTTTACTCTTGATGTTTGGTGTGGGTTGGGGGCAGGCGCAAGAGAGTGGTTCTGACTTGGTCAAATCTGCTGTCGAAAATGGGCAGTTAGATAAATACGGTGGTTTGAAAACAATCAAAGGTACTAAGACTGGCTTTTTCCACACCGAGAAAATTGACGACCGAGATTGGTTTATTACGCCTGATGGAAACGCATTCTTTGCAGTGGCTCTGAGCCATCTCTATTCCGGCGAAAGTAATTTGGCGGCCGGCAACGTCTACGAGAGTTCTGCTGAGTGGATGAAAGACTCTTTTCAAAAAGCAAAAGCGATGGGGTTTAATTGTGCACTCGGTAGCGCGACCAGCCCAGAACGTAACCTCAATGGTTTTGTAGATGTTCGTCTCGCAGAGGAGTTGTTTCGTGAAAACAATTTTCCGTATGCCGTTGGAGTTATTCTGCTCAAGCATCCGTGGGAGTTTGTTGAAGGTGAAACGTTGCCGGATATTTTCGATCCAAGCTACGAAAAACTCATCGAATCGCGAGCTGCGATGGTATGCCCGAGGTACAAGAACGACCCGCTGTGTATGGGGTACTACTACGGGTTTGGTGCTTTCAACAAATCAGACCAATGGGTCAATCATCATTTTTCACTTCCACCTGGAAGCCCTGGTCGAGAGGCACTCGCGGGTGTACTGATAAAGAGATATTCAGGTGACGTCGCGAAGTTCAATGAGGTTTATGGCACATCACTCGAAAAGATCGAGGACTTAAAAACCAAGTTTGAATTGACCTACGAAAAAGAATACGAGCGGCGAAACTACCCAACGTTCGCCAAACAGTTGAACGACGAAAAGCTTGAGGACTTTGAGGCATTGATTTCTCACATGTGCACCAAGCTATACAAAACAGGGCACACCGCAATTCGCCGATGGGATAAAAATCATCTTATCTTGGGCTCGTTCATCAAAGAGTGGGCGCTGTCGGTTGATTCTTGGAAAAAGGTTGCACCCTATGTTGATATGATCGCTCCACAGCATGTGAACCGAACAATCTCAGTAGAGGAGATCGCAAAGGTGACGAATTTGCCAATCATTTTTTCGGATGAGTATTTCGGATTTCACTATCCAAAAACGGGTGGGAATATGCACGCTGGTTTGGTGTCACACGATGCACGCGGTGAAGTTTATCAAGCCAATCTACTTCGTCATTTTAAGGATTCCAAAGTCATGGGCGTCACGTATTGTGCGTGCATGTACGATCAAGGCGGCGAGACGTTGAAAAAGAACAACCAAAATGGGTTTTACTCGCTCGAAGGCCAACCCCGTGAAAAGCTGATTCAGATGGTCACCGAAATGAATCATGCCGTTTACCAGCACACAGTCAAGCCAGCTTCAAGCGAGGAGCTTGGGAAGCTTCATACTGCTTTGTTTGAAAAATGGGACGAGCACAGCATCAAGAAAAAACGCAACCGAAAATAGCAGACTTCGATGTTGTTACTTTTAGTTTTCTCATTGCTTTGCGATAGTTCATCCCGGTGGTTCCTTTTAAATAGTTCATCATGCAACATATTAAAACTCTGATCATCGTGACATTCAGTTTCTTGTCTCTCGATCCTGCCATGGTTCATTCCGATGAACCCATTGCAAATGAATCCGCTGCAACTGGCTTTGTACACGTCAAACAAATGGATGGTGTTTGGTGGTTTGTTGGACCAGACGGGAAAAAATTTGTTAGTACCGGCGTGAATCATATCGAGCCTCATTTGTGGCTTGCCCCTTACAACAAAGCGGCAACGCTTGAGCGGTACGGCGCGGATATGGTTGACAGCAAAGGTCGGTTCAACACCAATGGCGAGGCCGCAAAAAAGTGGATCGATCGACAAATTGAGATTTGCAAAGAATTGCACTTCAATACATTCGCGAAGCACACTCATCCGATGATTTCACCCGAGTTATACAAAGACAAAATCTTCTACATCGTATCGTTGGAAACTGCACCGCTTGCCGGATGGCGAGAACGAAAGGGACAAGGGCCGCGTCCAGATGTTTTTTCTCGCGACTTTGAAGACTTTGTTGAGTCACGCGTGAAAGAAGCTTGCGCCCAACACAAAGACAGTCCAAATTTGCTTGGCTATCTCTACACCGATGTCCCAAGTTGGGTGGTCGGCCGGGCTGATCAGAAAAAGCGCGGCGATACCACAATGATTTATCAATGGGTCAACGCGATCCTTCCTCTGGGTGAAGCATCGCCGGGCAAACAAAAATGGATTGACCACCTCAAATCTCGATATCCAGATGCAGAATCAGCTGCCAAAATCTGGGGAATGCCGGTCAGCCCAACCTATGGAGTTTCTTGGAATGAAATGGCTCGAATGGTTGATTGGTCCAATTCGACGGACAAGGCAAAAGCAAAATCTGACATGGAGTCTTTCATGCCTTTGGTGGCGGAACGTTGGTACCAGTTGCACCACGATTTAGTCAGGAAATACGATTCGAACCATCTGATCCTGGGCGACAAAAATATGTTGAACTGGCACTACGATTGGATGATTCCGGCCATGAAAAAATATGTCGATGTGGTCGCTGTTCAAAGCTATGGTCGTTGGGAAGACGATGTCAAACTCGCGGATGAGCTTTATCGGAAGGTTGGCAAACCAATTTTCAATGGCGACGGGTGTTTTGGATACGCCGATTCGAATCAGCAAGAATGGGGTGTGAAAGGTTTTCGCACGGGAGCGAAGAGCTTCCAAGAGGTCGCCGAGTTGTATCGCGAAACGATGGAAGGCATGATGAGTACACCCTATGTGATTGGATGGCATCATTGCGGCTACATGCAGCAGTGGGACAAAGCCGAACGTGGAGATTCTCCTCGCAATGAGAATGGGTTTATGGATCCATTCGAAAAATTCCACACAGAATGGACTCGGGTGATAAAGGAGTACAACGCCAAAGCGAATGAGCTACATGAGGCGGCTAAATAACCGCCAGATCACTTTGCGTTGTTGAAATTCAAAATTCTATCGTCAATTCTTCGATCAATGGTGTCGGCCTAGCGTGATCCACAGTAGCCATAGGGACGATGATTGAAACGTTAAAATGATGGGCTAACATATTGGAATCAATGAAAGCCTGTCTTTTCAAAGTCGTTTGATGTCTAAAAATAAGCCAAACCAAGGCTCACCTAAAAAGCCCAGTCGGCGGTCCGCAGTGCTGCTGCGTGATCGTGCCAAAGAACATTTGTCCAAAGGCCGCGTCGCGGATGCTTTGGCGTGGGCCACCGAGAATCATTTGAGCGACGATGTTCTGGATGCCTTCACTGCGGCTTCGATTTTGAAACAAACAAACAAATTCGAATCCGCGACCCAAGCTTACCGAAAACTGGCAGAGGATGAGCCGTCGAATCGGGGTTTGCAATTGGCGTTTGCCGCAATCCTCGCTGAATCCGGCCGGGAAGATCAGTTGGCTGAGCAGTTGAAAAAGATGGAGTCAGAGTCGGAGTTGGCGGGTGATGAGCACAGGATTCTGGCCTATGCGTTTCGTTCTGGTGGCCTGTTTCCACAGTCCGTTTCGCATTACGGAGCTGCCTTGATGAAACTGGAGGGCGAATCTCAGGGCGAATTGGCGATCGAGTTCGCCGCTGTTCTGCAGGAGGTCGGCGAAGATGATAAATCCGTTCGACTGTTGAAGGAAACGATTAGTGGCCCCAATCTCGTTGATCCAAGACTAAAATCGAGAGCCTTGTTTAACCTTGGGGTCCTGGTTCAAAACTCAGATCCCCAATCGGCCATCAACGCTTATCGCGAGTCGCTTGAGTTAAGCCCTGACTATGAGAATCCTGTCGCCAACCTCGCACTATTGTTAATTGGCAAAGGCGAATTGGCCGACTCAATCTTGGTTCTGAAAAATGCACATGCGTTGAATCAAGATTCTCCCCGCTGTGAAATTTTGTTGGCGTCTGCTCTTCGGCTCCGCGGCGACCAGAAACAAGCGGCTGAAATTCTTGAGGAAGTCACTGAAACTGTTGGAGACTGCCCTGCCCTTGCCTGGGAGTTGTTGATTCGATGTTACGATGACGACGGAAAAACCGAAGATGCGATCAAGGTTTGTCAGCGTTGGTTGAAGCGTGATCCTGGCAACTCGATCGCGAAACACCTGCAGGCCGCGATGGGCGGTGACGATTCGCCTTCTCGGGCATCCGCTGGCTACGTTGCCGAAACGTTTGACGGATTTGCTGAGTCGTTCGACTCGGTATTGGGCAATCTCGAATATCGCGCTCCTCAATTGATTGGGCATTTACTGGGCGAAACGATTCCCGATGTTCAGCCGACACATTGTGTTTTGGATGCAGGTTGTGGAACAGGATTGGCGGCCAAGTTTCTCAAGCCGTTTGCGGCAAAACTCGTTGGTGTGGATCTTTCAGAGAGGATGCTCGCCAAGGCTGCGGAGCGAAAACTCTACAACGATCTTGTTCAGGAAGACTTGGTCGCTCACTTAAAGAAATCAACACACACCTACGACATTATCGTGGCCGCCGACACGTTCAATTATTTTGGTGATCTTTCAGAGCTACTGCCGAGTTGTTTTTCTGCACTGAAGGAGAATGGTTGGCTGCTGTTCACGCTCGAGATGGGCGACACTTATGGTGAAACATTCCAGCTTGAATCACATGGGCGCTACACGCATCCGCCTGGATATTTGATGGAGCAATTGGGGGAATGCGGAATCGAAGGTGGCGAAATGCATCAGGCTGTTTTACGAAAAGAAAACGGCGCCGAAGTAAAAGGGATTTTGGTCGCCGTGCAAAAACCCTAGATCTTGATTTGTGCTTTGCCGGCAATCGATGTGTTGGTGACTTTCCACCAGTCAGACTCGACCGCAAAAGATTTCGCCTTGCCAGCTTTTTCGACACGAATCGCTTCTTTGTCGTCGATCTTCCCCCAGCCGGGAATGTAAACTGATTTTCCGTGATCCCAATTGTAATCGTCGTAGGCTTGCGACTCCCAAGAATCAAAAACGACATCATAGGTTTTGGGGTCAGCCTTTGTTGGAGTGACGGTGACTTCTACTTTTGAACGTAGAGTGAATCCGCCGAGTGCAAAATAAAGATCAGTCAAATATTTCGCGTACATCGAATCTTCCCAAGTCATTTTGTAGGTCGCCGGACCTGGGTTCTTTTTGATTCTGGGAACGAGTCCTTTGGTAAGTGATTTCTTGCTGAGGAAGATCGCTCGATGCGTGTCTTTCAGGTGATCCACGACGTTGGATTCTGTTTTAAAGTGAGAGACTGAGACTTTCCGGGTGGTTCCAGTATTCCCAAGCCAATGTTCCAGGTTGGCAGCGGCGAAAGGCGCGACGACCTTTCCTGTTTTTACCATTTTCTTGTATTCAGCAACCAATTCATCGACTGTTTTTCCGCCCATCGATTTAGATTTGGAAGGTGTCGAAGACGGCGAGGCAGGTGTCGAAGAACTTGGGCCCGTGTTTTTGTTTCGCGAGGATGAAGACCGACCAGTGCTCATTTTGTTTCTTTCCTGTTGTTAATCCAACAGATTGTACCGTCAACGACTGCCGTCAACCAATTTTAATTCCGGTTATGGGCGATGGTTTCTAAGCGATGGTTCTAAGTGGGGAACTGAATGCCTTTGCTTGCCAGGTTGTTTCGGATGTCGACCAGCTTTTGATAGGCAGGCGTCGAAGTGTTGACCTTCTGTTTGTTTAGTTCCAGCTGAACAGCCGTCCCGATTGTCACGCCGTTTTGATTTGACAGTTTCAAGTCAACACCAGGTCGGTCAATCATGAATTCGACTTGATCGTACATCAAATGATAGAGACTGTGCACGATCGCTGTTCGGCCCAGCTGATTTGTTAGGTTGAGATCGGCTCCATGTTCCAATAGTAATTTAAGCGCCGCAAGATCTTCTTTTATTGCCGCATGGAAGAAGAGCGGAGTGCCTTCGCTGTCGGTCGAATTGGCATCCACGCCGGCTTTCAGGAGTGCGGTTAAGTAATCCGTTTCTTTCGCAAGGATCGCGCAGTACAGGACCGAACCGACGCCTTCGATGCTGATGTGAGGACTGGCACCGGCTTCGGTTAGGACTTGAAGCATTTCCGGATTTTTTTTCAGCATCGCAAAATGAAGCAGCGTCATGTCTTGCTTGTGGAGCGAATTCAACTCGACGTCGGGGTGGCACAATTTGCGCACCATGGCAACGTCGCCTTCTTCGATTGCTTGACCAATCGCAAGTGCTTCGTCTTCAAAAAATGTAGTTGGGGTAGACATGCTGAGTCCCTGGTCGCGGTTGAGTCGTTAAAGTCATTTCGGGTTAGGAAACTTGGCGGCGTGGAAACGTGGGCATCGTTGAGACTTTCGAGAAGTCCGTAGCCGTCAGAATTCATGACGTTTTGCTGCCCAAAAATTGAACTGATTTTGGACTACGAACTACTAACAATCACACTCAATTCCGGTTGCGTTTTCGAGTTGTTCTTCGGTGGCCCTGATTTGATCATCCAACGCTTTTATGACTTGATCTTGCCCGTGTCGGGAAAGCGGGTTTCCACTTCCTGGTAAATCGTATTTGTCTCCAATCGCATCGGGAGCGATCGCCGAAGCACCGATTTTCGCACCGGCCCCAATCAAAGCCCCCCATGGACCGCCTTTGAGGAAGCCTGCAGCTGCTGCGGCCAACGTTCCTTTCCAGCCTTGTTCTTGAAGCCCAGTTAGCAACTCGTTTTCGATTCGATAAGCATTGACGTCTGGATTTCGTCGAGGCCCTTGGTTTTTTTTGTCCGTGTATTTGTCAACGGTGCCGCTGTTGAGGCCAGCAGAATTGAATGTTGTCGCATCTTTTCCACCGGCTGAAGCCGCAGCAGAAGCCAAACCGCCTCCCAATGAGTGACCGGTAAATTCGACATCGGCATTGTTGGCCCTGGCTGCATTCCCGATACCAACAGCTTTTTTGTAGTAGTCGGACTTCATGCCTACGCCTTGTTGCAGGTTGTTTTTCCAATCCTCGCCGCTTTGTGTTCCTCGAAACGCAACGGTTGTTTTCATGTCGTCACCAAAAACGTTTGGGTCCGGTTTGTAGGCTCGTGCTCGGAAATCTGAATTCGGATCGTTGACGATTCCCATTTTGGCGAGCTCTTTCTTGTCCGTGATTTCGGTCCATCCTTCCGGAGGAGGCCCATCAGAGTAGGCGTGCTGGGCGAGTTTCGCGTGTTCGTAGTCGTGATTGAGTCGATCCATGTCTTCGCCGGCTTGTTTGACCGCTGGATCGTTGCTTTGTTGGGCTGCCTCGGCTAAACGTTGTCGACACTCGAAACAGCTTTCGTGATCACCTTGGTCGTCCGCTGGAGCACCTTGGCCAGGAGCAAGTGGTGCGACAACGGATGGCCCCGACGCACCTCCCGGAGACATGCCGATAAGCACGGTTGGAAAACCAGTCACGATGCTTCCCCCGTGCGCTGTCATATCACCCATTCTCGCGGCGGGCTGTCCTTGGATCAGGACTGTGAAAGAGCCTTGGACGATGAAATCAGGAGGTCCAACGCAGGTACACATGTCGCCCATTCTTGCAGCAGGTTGGCCGCCAATCAAAACGGTGACACCACCGGGAGGAAGCACTGGCCCACCAACGTGCGGGACGGGCGGAGTTGCGGGAGTGGCCAGTGGGCATACATGCATGTCGCCGACTCGGGCTGCTGGTTGCATGGTTATTCCTTATTTCAATTTTGGCTTGTGAGATGATGCTTTGAAATTGCAGTACGC
>CAZQQR010000003.1:29329-44210 GCA_964595515.1 uncultured Pirellulaceae bacterium | reverse complement strand
TCTGTCTTTCCCACCACATGACTTGGTCAATCAATTCGATCTGCCACATCATTGGTTCGCGTGACTACAAATCTTCAGACGACTCTCGTAACAATTTGTTCTTTGGTATCTTCAGCCACGGCGAAGGTTGGCACAACAACCACCATGCGTTCCCGACTTCTGCTCGGCATGGCCTCAAATGGTGGCAATTTGACTTGAGCTGGATCGTTATCCGCGGTCTGGAAATTTGCGGACTGGCTTGGGAAGTCAAACTGCCATCGGACAAGCAACTTGAAAAACGAGCTTTGAAATAGCGCCGAGAATTTTCCGAGGGAATCGACAAAAGTTCGGTTCCCATTGGGTCAATAACTCGCAGGAAAAACTATTTCGATTGAGATTGTTGACCTTCATTCACTCTAAATCCGGTTCTTTCACAAACCGGTAGCCAGCATCACGTATCGTCAGAAAGTGAACTGGCTTTGAGGCATTCTCCTCAAACGTTTTTCTCAGTTGTCGCAAAATCTGATCGGGTGCCCGAGTGTTCATGTGACCCGGCATCTCCCAAACGTCTTCGAGCAGTTTCGCCCGCGGGATGACGACGCCTTCATTCTCAATAAAATACTTCAGAACCTTGATCTGTAGCTGCGTCAAGCGGACGGGTTTTCCATTGACCGCAATTTCGTAGGTCGAAAAGTTTAGCCGCGCATTTCCAAACTCATACTCGACCAGAGCGACGTCTTCTTTTCGAGCCTGAAACTGTCCGCTGTACTGAGTAAGCAGATTTTTGATTCGGCTCAGCAACTCGCCCAACTCAAAAGGCTTCACCAAATACTGATTGGCCCCAACATCAAACCCGCGAGTGCGGTCCTCCGTCAAAGTTCTGGCACTCAGCATCAGCACCGGCATGTGGCGGCCTGAGTCGCGGACCTGCTCACAGACTTCGTAACCGCTCATCCCAGGCAGCATTAGGTCGAGCACAATCAAGTCGACGGGGTGCGAATCGTCTTCGATCGCCTTGAGAGCATCCAGCCCATTAGCAACGGTCGTCACGCGAAAACCCTCGGCTTCGAGGTTATATTTAATCCCAACGGCCAAATGCTCTTCGTCATCAACGACGAGGATGTGTTTTGCGTCTTCAGTATTCATCAAACGGCTAAATTGAATCTTCGATGGTGTAGAACTAATTCGGTGATACGGCAGAGGGGATTGCAGAACTGGCGGTTGCTGAATTGGCAGTTGAACCTGAATCCGACTCAGTAATCGTAACGTCAGCCGCGGGAATCCGGACTTCGAACACCGTACCCCATTTTTTGTCTCGGTCCAACACACCGACTTTCCCGCCCAACCGCCGAACCAATGTTCGAACGATGTACAGCCCAAGACCTGTACCCGGTTTCTTCCTCTGAAGTTCCTCACCCAACCGTACAAATCTGCCAAAAACTTTTCGCCGCAGCCCTTTAGGGATTCCCTCGCCATTGTCCGAAATCTCGGCAACGACCATTTCCTTCTCAGTTCTCAACGAAACATGGACTCTTGGAGGAGTTCCGGCATATTTCACTGCGTTGTCCAGAAGATTGCGAAAAATCATGGTCGCATCAACAGGCGAGGCCCGTACAGCGCATGGTTTCAGGTCCAGTTCGATCGTGGATGGTTCGACTCGATACCGCGAACAAACCGTCGCTGCACAAATCGTAATCAGCTCATCAACTCGGATATCCTGATAGTCTTGATCCGGCTTCTTTTTTTCAATATTTCCAGCATCAAGCAAATGACTGATCAATCCGTCCAGTCGCTCAACGTCATCCATCATGATCTTATGAAATTTCTGTTGCTCGTCTTTGCTAACATCTCGAAGTTTCAATGTCTGAAGATAAAGCTTCAAAGAAGCGATCGGAGATTTTAACTCGTGTGTCACACTATCAATAAAGTTCGATTGACGCCGGTTCAGATTAATCGCTTTGATCGACAATGTGAGATAAGTAATAACGCCCGCAAGCACGACCACAAACAGAACAGTTCCGACCGACAGCAACGTCCAATAGAGCGTCGCGTCACCGGACTGAGCCTGCGCTGCAAAGACAGTGATCAAGACCCATCCAACGATCAACGCAGCGATGACAAGAATCATCGTTACGCCAAGAAGAATCGGAAGTCGAAGTGATCTGCGTTCGAACATAACTATCAAATATGAAATTGACTGGAGACATCGCGCTGCAAAAACAACACGCGATGTTCAAATTATAGTTGTCTCGCCAGTGATCGGGTAGAAGCAAATGATCACGTGACGTTATAGGGCAAATGCATTAATCAACGAGCAGCCAACTCGCATCACAGAATCCGTCTAGGTCAGCCCTGATAAGTCGCCAACTCACTGACCACACCAGCCAACCTAACATCATGCGACTGTCGATTGATCTGTGGAATTTTTTGCAGCTCATACGCGATTCCAACCAGCGAACACGGGCTCCCTTGAACGCCATCGGTATCGCTCAAGAACGCAAACGTTCGGTCATAGAAACCACCACCCACCCCAAGTCGATGACAATCCTCATCAAACGCAACCAAAGGCGTGATCACGAAATCGAGTTCGTGACCAGCAATCATTTCTTCGCGAGCAACATCCGGTTCGTCGATCCCGAACTGATTCGGTTTAAGCTTCGCTGATCGGCTCCAGGGCGCAAACAAAAGCGGCTCTCCTTTGGCCACAATGATAGGAACGAACACTTGTTTCGATTCCAAAACCGCCCGATCCATCAGCGGCAACGGGTTGGCTTCACCATCAAACGGTAAAAAACCTGCAACCCGCGTAGCTGATTGATAGGCTGACAACTCACCAAACTGCTCTGAAAACTTGTAGCTGGCTTGCTGAGCATAAGGCGCAGGGATCGCTTTTCGCGCCGCACGTATCTGTTGCCGAATTTGTTTGGGGCTCAAGTTCTTCATTGGCTACTTCTTTTTCTTGTAGCCGTCTTTGAGCGATACCGTCCGGTTAAAAACAGGTTTCTCTGGAGTCGAGTCTTTTTCATCCAGGCAAAAGTACCCTGTCCGAACAAACTGAAACGGCTCGCCAGGTTTCGCATCAGCCATGCAAGGTTCGAGCTTCGCCTGTTTTACAACCAACGCCTCAGGATTGATGAACTCTTTCCAATCGCGATCTTCTGGAATGTCAGTCGGATCTTCTTGCTTGAACAGCACGTCGTAAACTCTGACTTCGGCATCGACGGCATGCTGAGCTGAAACCCAGTGAATTACGCCCTTTACCTTTCGACCGTCTTCCGGTTTCTTTCCGCCCGCAGTTTCTGGCAAGTAGACACACCTCAACTCTGTGACGTTGCCAGCGTCGTCCTTGATGACATCTTTGCAAGTAATCACGTAGGCGTTTCTCAGTCGAACATCTCCGCCTGGTTTCAGGCGGAAGTATTTTGGCGGAGCCTCTTCCATAAAATCGGACTGGTCAATGTAGATCTCCCGACCGAAAGGAATCTCACGAGTGCCGGTTGATTTATCTTCCGGGTTGTTGGGAGTCTCACGCATCTCGAACTCGCCTTCCGGGATGTTTTCAATCACGACTTTGATCGGATCAAGTACACCAGAGACACGGGTCGCGACTTTGTTTAGCCGATCTCGAATGCAAAGATTAAACAGCGCCAAATCGGTCGTACTGTTGTGTTTGGTAATCCCGATCCGAGCACAGAAATCAACGATCGCCTCAGGAGGAACACCCCGCCGACGAAGCGCCGACAGCGTTGGCATTCGAGGGTCATCCCAGCCACTGACGTAATCGCCCTCAACCAATTCAGTCAGACGCCGCTTACTCATCATCGTGTGCGTGAGAACCAGTTTTGCGAATTCGATCTGCTGTGGATGATGAATCCCAAGTTGTTCCACATACCAATCGTAAAGCGGACGGTGATGCTCAAATTCGAGCGTACATAACGAATGCGTGATTCCCTCAAGCGAATCGCTTTGGCCGTGCGTCCAATCGTAGGTCGGATAGATGCACCATTTGTCGCCAGTACGATGATGAGCAACGTGCCGAATACGGTACATCGCAGGATCGCGAAGGTTCATATTTTCGGCGTTCATGTCGATCTTCGCACGCAGCGTTTTTTCGCCGTCTTTGAATTCGCCATTCTTCATTCGCTCAAACAGGTCAAGATTTTCCTCAACGCTGCGATCGCGGTTGGGGCTATTTTTGCCTTCTTTATTCCAGCCACCTCGGTATTCACGAACTTCTTCCACGGTCTGGTCGCAAACGAACGCCTTGCCGTCCTTGATCATTTTGACAGCCCACTCGTAGATCTGATCAAAATAGTCAGACGCAAAGAATTCCTGATCCCATTCAAATCCCAACCAACGAATATCGGCTCGGATGGCCTCGACAAATTCGGTGTCTTCTTTTTCAGGATTGGTGTCGTCAAAGCGAAGGTTGCACTTGCCGCCGAATTCTTTGGCGAGGCCAAAGTTCAAACAGATGGCTTTTGAGTGCCCCATGTGCAAGTAGCCATTGGGCTCAGGCGGAAACCGCGTTTGAATGTTGCCGTCGTTTTTCTTGGCAGCAATATCGGCTTCGACAATCTGTCGAATAAAGTCACTCTGTTTGTTGTCTGTTTCGTTCATGTTGTCGGCAGCGTATGAAGTGCTTGTTTAATTGACTGGACTCAATTGGTGAACACAGGTTCGCCAAACGGATAATGTTGTAACAGTTCCCACGAGTGGATCGTTGAAGAGTTCATCGGCCAACGCACGAGAACTGCGACGTTAAATTTAGGGTTAGCAGACTCGTTAAAAATCGTGATTGGAATGTTAACGAAATGTCAACCGAATGTTAGCGGAATGACTCCCAACCCGGGAGGGGAATTGGTGAATGTCGCGATCCTGCTTAAAATCTGGCAACACGGTTTTCACCTCGTTTTTTGGAACAATCCATGCGAAACCTTTTGCTTATCAGCAGTTCACGCGTTCACGGAAGCGGATTTTTAGAGCATTGCCAGGACGCAATCTCAACCCATTTCAAGTCCGTCAGCCGCGTCCTGTTTGTTCCCTATGCACTGGCTGACCGAGAAAAATACACGCACATTGTGTCTCGGGCATTGAATCCACTAGGCGTCGAAGTCGATTCAATCCACGTAGCCGAGAATCCGGCCCAAGCCGTTGCCAACGCCGAAGCGATCTTTATCGGCGGCGGCAACACGTTTCGGCTGCTCACGACGCTCTACAGCCAATTTCTGTTGGATCCAATCCGGGAAGCAGTGCAGAGCAGGGGAGTGCCATACATGGGAAGCAGCGCCGGAACGAATATGGCCTGTCCCACGATCAAGACGTCCAATGACATGCCGATCATGCAACCGCCCTCGTTTGCCGCACTTGATTTAATCCCGTTTCAAATCAATCCACATTTTCTCGACGCTGACCCAAGCTCGACGCACAAGGGCGAAACACGTGAGCAACGATTAGCGGAATACCTAGAGGAAAACATCGTACCGGTTGCCGGGCTTCGTGAGGGAAGCTGGTTACAGGTTAAGGATGATGATTGTGAGTTGGGCGGAGAGACAGGGATGAAGCTGTTCCGCCGCGGCGAGGAGCCGGCCGAGGTTCAACCGGGCGACGTGAGTTATCTGCTGGGTGAATAGGAATCAGCGCAGCAATCTCGAACGAGGATTGCCGAATCGATGTAGCGGAACTCGTCAAGAGTTTCGAAGCGTTGGATCAAGAGACATTTAGGCAAAGATTCGGATCGAATCAAGTTTCTTGAGCCGGATGAACATATTGAGTAGGACCAGAAACGATGAGAAGGCTCAGAGATTTCTGGTCGGCTCAAAAGTCTTGACGACTTCTGCTACGTGTTTAAGCAAACAGACCTCGCCGTGACTCCCAAAAATCCTAGAATCGTCTAAGCCTTCATTTCGGCCAGTTTTTCGAACGCCAGATCGATTCGATTCAGACTTTTTTTGCGGCCAAGGATCTCCAGTGTTTCGAACATCCCGAAACCGGCGGCTTGACCAGTCACAGCAACCCGAACCGCGTGGATAATGTCTCCCAATCCGATGCCCTCAGCCTCGCAGAACGATCCCATCATGGTCTCAAGTGCTTCGGTGCCAAAATCATCGGTGACGGCGAAGGCCTTTTGAAGTTCGCCAAGTAAATACTCAGCCTTTTCTGGTTTGACTAACCTTTTCTTGAACGGCTTTTCTTCAAAGACCATTTTTTCGTCATCCAGGAAGAAATGTTCGAACTTCAAAATGTCGCCCGCCATACAAATTCGATCGCCGGCAGCGTCAATGATCTGCCGTAGTAGCGCGCTGTCTCCGCAATCAATCGGATCGTGAATCAACCCTCGTTTTTGCAAAAACGGAACGCACAATTTAAGTTTGCGTTTGTTAGGAAAGTCGTTCATATAACGGCCTTGAAACGCGGTCAATTTCTGCGCGTCAAAACTGGCTTCGCTTTTGACCACTCGGTCCAACGAAAACAACTCAAGCATTTCTTCTTTCGAGAAATCTTCTTTTTTATCATCGAAAGACCAACCAAGCAGCAACAAGTAGTTGATTACCGCTTCTGGAAGAAAGCCAATGTCGCGGTAAAAATCGACCAACACAGGGTTAAAAGTCGCCGGTGAAACTTCCATGCCGATTTGCTCAGCGATGTCCGCACCTGACTGATAGAGCCGTTTGAAGTCTTTGTTGTTGAGATACTTTTCGATGTTTCGTTTGCTTAATTTTTTCTTACTTCCCGGTTCAGCCACGTAAGGAACATGAGCAAATGTTGGAGCGTCCCATCCAAGCGACTGGGCGATGAAAATCTGACGAGGCGTATTGGCCAGATGCTCGATCGCCCTTACGACATGAGTAATTTCCATATCATGATCGTCAACGGTCGTTGCCAGGTTATAGAGACATGACCCATCATGGCGCTGAATCACGGTGTCGGCCTGACTGATCCACTCAAACGAAACATCGCCCCGAATCAGATCCTTGAATTCGCAGCTTCCTTCTCGCGGCATTTTTAAACGGACGACTTTCTTGCGTCCTTCGGCTTCGAATGCAGCGGCCTGCTCGTCGGTTTCTGCCATCCAGGTGCGGCTGTAGACAAACGATTCTTTTGCTTTTTCAGCAGCCTCGCGTTCGCCCTGATACTCGGCTGGTTTTGAATAATCACGATAGGCGTGACCGCTGGCCAAAAGGGATTCAACAGCCGCCTGATAATTGCCCAGGCGTTTTGATTGAAAATACGGAGCATGCGGGCCTACCGAATCCGTCCCATCGGGCGTAGGGCCTTCGTCCCAATCAATTCCCAACCAAGTAAATCCATCCAGAATTGGTTGAAGGGCTTCACTGACGTTTCGTTGCGCATCGGTGTCATCAATTCTCAGGATGAATTGACCGCCATTTTGTTTTGCCAACAGCCAATTAAAAAGAGCGGTACGGACGCCGCCGATATGGAGGTAACCAGTTGGACTAGGAGCAAAACGAGTGCGAACCGTCATTGTCAGGCTTTTCAAAAATGGGCTGATAAAACTAACACTAAGACCACGCGTATTGGGTCTGAGAACGTTCGTCGCGACGCGAACGAATGAAGGCCAATCTTACGCAATTGGCCGCTCGATACCAGTGTCAAGAACGAGAGAAAATTAAGCGGCACGCCGTTGTTGTTGCTTCTGCTGTTTTTGCAACTTTCTCATTCGCCGTCTTTGGGACTTGGACATATTAGCAATGTCATCCTGGCTTTCATCGTCATCTTCGTCCTGGCTGGCGGCTTGTTTGGCACGAGACGCGGCCGCAAGCTCCTTCAACACTTCGCTAGGCGATTTCTTGCCAGTGCCGCCTTTGAGTTCAGGTTCTGCTTTGAGGACAACAGGACCATCGTCTTCAACAGCCTCTTCGACTTTCTTGGTGGCAGACCGTTTGCGAGTGGCTTTTTTGGCGGCTGGCTTCTTGGTTGTTTTCTTGGTTTTAGATTCCGCGGCGACTTCAGTGGATTCGACTTCGTCGGCCTCAAGCGTTTCGACTGTCTCAGCCGTTTTCTTGCGAGTGGATTTTCTCTTTGGCTTAGCTGACTTCTTTTTCTCTGTCGTCGCTTCTTTGTCAGCAGTTTTTGTCGCTCGCTTTTTCTTGGTCTTCTTCGGCTTGGACTTGGCGACCTTTTCTTTGGCGGGTTTCACTTTTATCAAGCCGTGTGCCTGCAGGTAAATGAACCGTCCATAAGTGAGGTGAGCCAGGAACAAGGCGGCTGTACCAAAAATCATACAGTTGCCAATCACCATTTCAGTTTCCAAGCCAACCATCTGCTCGGAATTCCCAGGCATTTGCAGAAGCGAAGCTGCACAGTATGCGATCCAGACGACGGCGACCAAGGCGAGTGTTCCCCGTGATTCGCGGACTTCGTATACACCGCGAGCGACCAGCAACGTTAGCGCACCAATCTTGATCGCAGCAGGCAACCACGGACGCGAACCGAATGGTTGTTGCGTGAACGACGCGACAAGATTCGCTGCTACATCGCCGAGATTGACGATACAGTTCACACTTGCAATGACAAAGATTACCGCCATCCAGAGCCAAAGCCGGTAAGTCCCCTGATAGTCGTCGCAACGATGCAGTCTCAGCGCGTAAATTTGAAGGCTTGCCAGTCCGGTCATGATTAACAGGAATGACGAAAACCAACTAGCGAGACTTCCGCCTCCCCGAATCGCAAATGCGCTTTGGCCAGCATCTCCAATCTGCGACTGCCATCCCGCAGCGTGACTGGCAGCAAAATTAAGCCCAGCCAAACAGGAGACCAGAGCTAACACAACTAGCGAGTACGACAAAAATCGTTTTGGAATTAGATCCGTCGTTTTTCTTTGACTGCGCCGGTCCGCGCCAAATCCATAGGCTCGCGAATCAGGCGTGTCTTTACCACGAGACCTCGACGATGAGGACGTAATCGTTCCACCAACATCACCTGTTAAGGCAGTCTTGGAATCAATCGCGATCCGACGACGGCGAGATGAACTTCGACGAACGACCATAGGAACCCTGCAAGTAAAAACGACGCTTTTATTAATCGTCGGCAGTTTCCTACCCGAATTCTTAGCGGTCTCTCCCAGAATCGGGGACCTCACCTTTAGTTTAAGAGTTTAGTGGTCAGTTAAAGGTAAAGTTTGGGGTAGTGGACGAGGCTACGAGTCCTTGCCGGGTGCCATGCCTCACGCTTGTCGTGAGCATGCTTACACAAGCGTAAACATGGCACCCGCAGTTCAGCTTTGACGCAGCACTAGCATCTTTCGGCGATGTGAAAGTGATTTTTCGTAACGAAACAGTCAACTCGGATGCTAGCTGCTTGTACCGAGAATGTTGCTTTATCAAACTCAGCACTGAGATTCGATTTTGACACAACTTTGGCGGAAACTGATCTTACGCGGTTTGATTTGATTGATCAGCGTCGATTTAATTAATCAGCGTCTACTACGTTACTACGGAGAATCCCTATTCCTTCGATCTCGACTTCGAGTTGGTCTCCATCTTTGAGAAAGACCGGTGGTTTGCGACCAGCCCCCACGCCCGGTGGTGTCCCCGTAAAAATCAAATCGCCGGCAGCCAGCGTCACGAATTTTGAGAGGTGAGCAATCAATTCGTCGATGGGGAAAATCAATTGGCTGGTGCTTGAGTCCTGCATCGTGTCGCCATTTAGGCGCAAACTAATCGCCAGTTCACCAGGATTGTCAATTTCATCTGCAGTAACCACGCATGGTCCGATCGGGGCAAACGTATCAAACGTTTTGCCGAGCAACCACTGTCCGCCAGGTTTTCCTTTTTGCCAATCCCGCGCCGAAATATCGTTCCCGCATGTATAGCCAAACACATGCTCCAGCGCTTGGTCACGGTGAATATTGCGTCCTGGTTTCCCGATAACTACAACCAACTCGGCTTCGAAATCGACGCATTTGCTAATCGTGGGCAGCACAACATTTTCATCGGGAGCGATGATCGTTGAAGGGAATTTGTTAAAGACAACGGGGATCTCAGGGGGTTCCCCACCCATTTCCCTCGCGTGATCCGCGTAGTTCGTGCCGATACAAATAAGCTTTTCCATTGAGTGAATTGGAGCACGGAGCTGTGCGTTTCCAAGTTCCAACTGGTCAGAAGTTCCTGTTAACTCGGGCCACGCTGGTCTGCCCTCCATGTTTAGCAATCCAATCAAGGAAGTTGGCCAACCTTGATCTGGCTCAAGCACGCACAGCATGTCAATTGACGGTGGATGCTGGACAGCCAAGCGAGAACCTGACTTAGTTTGTATTTCAAATATCTTCATTTGCAGGACCTCAGTAACTAACTAATTTGGGATTCCAATCCATGCGACCCGACCAAACCGGACAATCCAACGGTGGTTTCCAAGTTATACGTTGCGATCGAATACTTTTTGGTCTGAGTCTTCATCGCAACCTACGTTTGGTTGATCAAGAAAAAGAGCCATAGGCTTGTTGTATCTTTTCACATTCAAGTGAAAAGGTGCCCCCAAAAACTTTTCCAATAAATCCGATGTCAACATCAAGTTCAAACTCGAATGAGCAGTTCCCAGTCTCGCTAGTTGCGCCGATCTCAGGTCAACCAGCCGAGTCGGAACAGTCAGCTATTTTCCGGCAATGTCTGCTGGACAATCTTTCAGATGGCGTCATCTTCGTCGATGCGCAGCAGAGAATTTTTGTCTGGAGCCAGACCGTCGAAGTCATGACTGGAATGAGCGCTCGAAAAACCGAAGGCCTCAAACTTACTCCATCGCTACTTGGCCTGGTAAGCGCACATGGAAACCGAATTTCGGAACAAAACGACCCGGTCGCGGAAGCATTTCGCACAAGAAAGCGAATTAAACTCGACGCGCGGATTGTCGGCCGAAGCGGTCGTGAAGTAAAAGTCGATCTTACTGTTAGCCCAGTGCTGGATGATAACGGAGTATTGCATGGCGGGATGATTCTCGTTCATGACACCTCAGTTCAATTGGATCTTCAGCGACAACTCAAAGACCTCTACGAATTCTCGATGCTCGACCCACTGACTCAAGTGGCCAACCGAGCTGAGTTCGAAAGAGTACTCGATGAATACGTTCGACTTCATCATTCTTCCGACTTCAAATGCAGCTTGATTGTTTGTGACATCGACTTTTTCAAGCAAATCAACGACAACTACAATCATCACATTGGTGACCAAGCCCTGGTTTCTTTCGCGGGTTTGCTAAAGAAATTCGTCCGATCTCAAGACCTAGTCGCTCGATATGGCGGAGAAGAATTTGTAATCCTGTGTGCCGACTGTGACAAAACATCCGGTGTTCAACGGGCTGAAGAAATTCGGATCACGCTAACCAAAACGCCTCAGCAAATGCTGGATGGAAAGTGCATCACAGCGAGCTTTGGAGTTTCCGAACTACAAAGCGGCGATTCACCAACGGACTTTTTCGTTCGTGCGGACACTGCGTTACTGCGAGCCAAAGAACTTGGCCGAAACCGAGTCGTCGAAGCTTCATTGAATGGGCTCAGTGATGAGCCTGAATTGACAGCCGCCGAAGTCACTTCTTTGTCAGGCGTCAGCTGGCGAAAGCTCAAAGGTCGTCCGCTGTTGAGCGATGAATTTGGAACCAACACTCCGATCACCATCTTGATCGAGAAACTTCGTGGATACATCGTTGAAACCGACGCTGAGATCCGGCGAGTCGGTCCTGATTTTGCTTCGCTAACTTGCGAAGTCGAAAATCCTGACAACTATAGCCAACGCGGAAAATTCTACGTCGATGTTGAGCTTCAAGAGCGAATGCTCGATGACGAAGAGATGGAAACGTTCGGCCAGCGTAAGAAGACTTTTATTCGCATCACTATTCGTGAAGGCAAACGAAAATGGTTTGCTCAAAATGCGAACGAACTTGCACCGGTGGTCATGAAAGATCTTAGAACTTATCTAATGATCAGCGACGAAGCATCCAAGCTTGAAATCGCACCACAGGCAACTGAATCCAACCGCTGATCTAGATTTTGGATTTACGCTTGGTTGTCTCGTGGTGTCTGCTCAAACGCGAGTGTTATCAAAAAACAGAGCGCTAAAAACAACGTGATCGCGATAGCGACTGAATACCCTGCAATCGCGGCAAAGACGGCGGCGACCGTCGTCAGGCCCAGCAGCGAGCCAATCGAAAATCGAATGCGAAATCTAGCGACGGCTCCAACCACAAATTGCTCAACGATGAGCAGCACGAAAGTAAGCAACAGGACCGGCAAAGTCAGGCCGCAAAGCGCCGACAATCGGTAGACCCATGGAATTCCGGGAACAACTGCGGTTGCGGTTGCCCCGATCGCGCAAACTGCAAAAGCGATGGCAATTCCAATTCGCAACCGTTGAATAAATCGTTCGTAGTTTGACGATCGAATGGGTTTCATATTCGACTGTTTACCTCAATGCTTGAAAGAATCATTTGGTTGCTAAGGTCAGTCAAAGGTAAGTTCGGGTAGTGGACGAGGCTTCGAGTCCTTTCGAGCCAACAAACGCAAGTGACTCGTAACTACCGTCAATCCTAGTTTTTAGTTTTGACGAACCACTTGTTTGTGGTTACTCGTTAACTTACTCAGATATCCTAATGAATGTTTCCAAGCGTTGAGAACGCACTATTACCGCCAATTGTCAGCAGGACAAAAATTCGGTATCTTTGAAGATTCTCTTTGAACAACAAAATCGCCAAAATGCGAGGACGAAATGGCTTATACACTTCCTGAACTTCCATACGCTCACAACGCTCTTGAGCCGCACATTGATGCCAAAACAATGGAAATCCATCATGGAAAACACCACAATGGCTATGTAACAAAAGTCAACGCTGCGTTGGAAGGAACTGATCTTGGTTCCAAGTCGATTGAAGATTTAATCTCCGACCTCAACGCAGTTCCAGCCGACAAACAAAACGCAGTTCGAAACAACGGTGGCGGACACGCGAATCACTCACTGTTTTGGAGCGTGATGAGCCCAGAGGGTGGCGGCGAACCGACAGGCGCTTTGGCCGAGGCCATCAACGGCGAATTCGGAAGCTTCGATGCTTTTAAGGAAAAGTTCGCGGCTGCTGCAGGCACCCGATTCGGCAGTGGTTGGGCTTGGTTAAGTGTTGATGGCGGAAAACTGGTTGTCGAAAGCACACCCAACCAAGACAACCCGCTAATGGAAGGCCGCACTCCTATTCTTGGCCTCGACGTTTGGGAGCACGCGTACTACTTGAACTACCAAAACCGACGTCCTGATTACGTCGCGGCGTTTTTCAATGTGATCAATTGGGATGCCGTCAGCGCTCGATTCGATGCCGCTAAATAGCGAAGCTTGCATGCACTAGCATGTAATGAAGCAAAAATATCTAAGAGTATCAGCCGGGATTGATTCCCGGCTTTTTTTATGATTTCGCAGTCATACCAATCAAATCACACGCTAGCAATCGGTTCTTCTCAGCGAACTTGACTGCCTCTTTCTGGGCTTCTACGATCCCTCGCCGATTTCAAATCAGAAAACAGATCGATTATTCCGATTAAATGACTACATCGATTTTTGCCAAATGAGTGTTTCCACTTAGGTGAATCCTCCTCCGAGTTGATCATGAAAACCAACCTCAAAGCCACATCGCATCTGATTGCGTTCCTATTGATCGCCGTGATCACGACTTTATCGCTGGGCTGCAAAACGGCGGGATTCAAAAAGCCCGATCTTTCAGGTTTGGCATTTTGGAAAAAAAGTGACAACGGCACAGCGCTGCCACCTCCTCCAGCACGGCATTTTGATCCTTCACCACTGGGAGGCGGTGAAACTTCGATCGCTTCTACTGACCCAAGTGATTTCAATCGGTCGGCTGAACCGATGCGAGGTGAAATTGACAGCTTAAGAAACGAAATTGCCAAAGCTAAAGACCGTTTGGCGAGTAACGCATCCGACGCGATGGAGAGTGCGACGCAACCGATTCGCAAACCGTATTCTTTGGATGGGGCAAGCACTTACAAACAGCCAGAGTCAAGTTTCGAGGCCGGCAAATTGAATGACTTTGCGGCTTCCGTGAACGATGGCATGTCTCAAGCTCAACAGGACTTCAAAGCCGCGATGGGCGGGGCTGTTGAAAAAACGAAAAATGAATTCGCTGCCAAAAGCAACGATATGACTCAAGGCTGGAAAGACTTTAAACTGCCAACGGAGCTATCGAAAAAGATTGAGCAAGCCAAATCATCACCGGATCAAGCGTTCGATATCAACAAGTCTTTGTATGACGCCAATGGCCAACTTAATGGTGCAATCGCGTCCAACAAGAAAGCACTTTCCAACGAAATTTCAAAAGCAACCAATTCGTTTGCAAGTTCTACAGATGAGATTAGAAACCAATTCAACACTCAGGCCTTGGAGTCGACCGTTGAGAAAGCTTCCAACTCGGTCAACTCTTTCCAAACCAAATTGCCCAACGTCAAGCAGATTGCCTCCAGCGCCATTGATGGCCTGAAAGATTCAGCGAACGGTTTTGCAAAACAGGCCTCCAATGCCGTCACCCAAACATTGGACAGCGGAAGCAATGGATTCGGAGCCAGTCTTCCAAATTTGAAACTTCCAAATTTGAAAATCGAAAAACCACAACTCAGCAGCCCCGATAGTTCGCAGCTCCTTGCAGAAGTCGCTGCGGCCAAGCAACAAATCGAAATGTTGAAGCAGCAAGTCGCGGCAGCCAAAACCCAAGCGAATACAAATTTGCAAACTCAAGTTCAATCGGGTTTGCAAAACACGATGCTCGCTCCGAACAACCAATCGCTTGTACCATCAAAGCCGCAAAATCCTCCGGTTTCACAGTTGCAGACGCCAAAGTTTCAGCCAAACTCAATCGCATCGACTTTTGATCCCGCGAAAGTGCCTTCCAACGTACTTCG
>CAZQQR010000003.1:11308-29229 GCA_964595515.1 uncultured Pirellulaceae bacterium | reverse complement strand
CAAACTCAATCGCATCGACTTTTGATCCCGCGAAAGTGCCTTCCAACGTACTTCGCAGAAACACACTACCGGCACCGCAAACACCAACAACCCAACCACTTTCTCCTCAAAACCAAACGCCTACCACACAACCAACCGGCACGCCCGGTAGTTATCAATCAACTCCCCACGGTGGTTATGCTCCTCGGACAACCGCTGTTGAAGGAAATCTCATTCCGAACTTTACTCCAGCCGCGCGGGCCGAAGCATTCCAGGCAAGCTTTGAAAGTCAGTCCAACCATTCAATGGTTAGCCCAGCGACAGGAATCGAATCTCCGCGTCTTCAAGCCAAACCAAAAACGGAGCAGGTGCTAACGGCCCGGGCAGATGGTGGAATGTTCGAAAAACCAGTCGATACGCCAACGCAAAAATTGGCCGCTCCTGATTCGCTACCCGCTTCGATTTTTCAAAGCCGAGGAAGCTATGCTCCGGGCAGCGTTTATCGGGTTGATAAATAGAAGTCCGCAAAGCAATGTTTGATCTCGATCGAATCCAACGCGAAACGAAACTCGGATTTCTCGATTTCCACGATTCGATCGGATCTACCAATGATCAGTCAAAGCTGATTCTTTCATCTTCAGATTCAGTCGATTTTCCATTTCTGGTTTTAACCGCGGACCAAACAAAGGGTCGTGGACAACGAGAACATCAATGGTGGTCCAGCGAAGACAGTCTGACGTTTTCGTGGGTTACTGACTTTGATATCTCGCACCACAACAAACTCGCGCTCGCTCCGCTAGTCACTGCACTTGCGACACTCGAGGCAATTGAATCATCCACTTCGTTGAACGAAATCAGGATAAAGTGGCCTAATGACTTGTTGGTCAACGACAAGAAACTGGCTGGCATACTGATTGAAAAATCCAACCAAGGATGCATTTTTGGAATCGGTATCAACGTCAATCAAACAGCGTTTCCCAAACTCGACAACAACAAAAGCGACTTGCATCCAACCAGCGTCTTTGCAGAAACAAACACAAAACAATCTCCGCAAGACATTTTGATAGCGATCATCAACTCGTTGCAAACGGAGATAGAAAGTTTGACTGATTCGAGTTCCGTATCTGAAACTTCTAAAACCGGTTTTAAAACCAATACCGAACGAATCATTCAGCGATGCAACCAACGTTTGGCTTATCTTGAATCAGCTATCTCTCTGCAGCATGCCAATGGAAAAACGATCGTTGGAACGTGCAAGGGCATTGGACCCAACGGCGGGATTAAAATTCAAACCGGAAACGAAACGCGGGAATTTCTTAGTGGCTCTATCCGTGCCGTTTGATCTCAATTACTAAGACATCGTGCCAATTACTGGAAAACGCGTTACCCTTCTTTTTACATTCTCTGCTTGCTACCAAATTTTGAAACGTTGATTGTCGTCGTTTTAGAATTTAGCAATGACAAAATTTCTGCGGTGACTGGAAAAGTGCGACTGAAAATGTCAAAATCCGTGCAGAGCTGAAAGACGAGTCCCAAACCCTGTTTTGATTTTGTTTCAGCTCGCGATCAGACTTTTGGAATTCAGGTTTAACGAGGGGAATCAGTCATGCCACTTTTTGAAGTAGAAACCGACGCACATATTATTATCACTTGGGCGGAGAACGAAGACGCGGCAACTGCGGTCGCTAACGATTCTTACCCAGGTGAGAACATTGTTCGTTTGACGAAACGTCCTCGAGACAGCTGGGTCATTTCCAAAGGTGTTCTGGGGATCACCACCGAAGCCGATCCCTGCAATACGGCTCGTGATTGTCTTTCGAAAGCATCAGGCGACAAAGTTCACGCGATCCGGCTTTACATGCACGAAACCGGCAACGACCTTGAACAGGCACGTCGAGCGATCGAGTCAAACATGGTGATGGGTTGGTAAATCGTCGAATGTTCCGAGAGTCATTTCCACAAAGACCGTCAATTGACGGTCTTTTTTCATGGATGGTTAGCCAACATTGACCTGGGCCAAGATCAGTATGACGGCGGTGACTCCAATCTCGGCCCTGCCTCTGACCGTAAATCCGTCTCCATTCACAACATCATTGAATGGTTAGTTAACATTGGCCTTTTCCGATACAACCGATACTCAACATTTCCCCGATTCACAACATTGGCCTTTTCCGACACAACCGATACTCAACATTTCTCCGATTCACAACATTGGCCTGGCCCCGACACTCGCTCTTCTCCGACACTCGCTCTTTTTCCCCAACACTCGTTTTTCCCAACACTCGTTCTTTTTTAGTTCCGGAGGAACGGCATTTTCTAGCCTGGCACTTCAGTGCCAGGTTTCAGGCGTTTATTTAACTTGAGTCCCAGCGGGACGGCATTAACTTCCGCTGAACCCGATGCCCGAGGATACCGGCTTTGGCTTTCCATTCTTTGCCGGATTGGCGTCGCAAGCTCCTGATCCGGCCTACCTTTTAGCAGGTTTCACATCATCGGATTTGGGCCTCCGTTTGTTCGCTCGCATAGAGGATTTTTTTTGAAATGCTAGGTGCTCTTGAGTAGGTACTCTTGAGGGCCCGGGCAATTCGCGCCACCGAAATTTCTTGCGGTTACAAGAATTCTACTTTCCAGTCTCCAAGGGCCGTTGTGACCTGTTTTTTGTTTGTTTCAATATTTTGATAAGATTCGACGCTCCCGTGAATATACCTGCCTACCGATTCGAATTCCCTTTCCTGTAAAACTGGTCGCTACCGATTTTCCAGATGCAGTGTTTAAGCTAAATTCTTTGTTGAACGAACCCAATATATTGGATCCTGTTTCGAATACTAAAAATTGAAACAACGATCCTGTGAAAAATTCGGCATGACTTCAGAGAAAGCAAATTGAGAGTTGATTAAATCTGAAGACGAAAAAACGAATGCCGATTCAAGCCTGATTTTGCTTGAGAACATCGTTAAGAACTACAAAGTCATGCGTGCGCTTGATGGGGTCGATTTAAAGATCAACCCAGGTGTAACAGGACTGCTTGGCCCAAACGGCGCTGGCAAATCAACCTTGATCAAACTCTTGCTCGGACTGGTTAAACTGACGTCGGGAACAGGTACAGTTCTGGGTTACAAACTTGGGGCTCACGGGCGCAAAATTCGAAACAAAGTCGGCTACATGCCCGAAGACGACTGCTACATCCCGGGAATGTCGGGGGTCGAAGTCGTCCAATTTGCGGCCTGTCTTTCTGGAATCCCAACCACCGAAGCTCTTCGTCGAGCCCATGAAATTCTGGATTTCTGCGGGATGAAGCAGGAACGATATCGCGAGATCGATACGTATTCGACGGGTATGCGGCAAAAGATAAAATTTGCGGCGGCGATTGTTCACGACCCTGAATTTCTCATCCTGGACGAACCCACTTCCGGGCTTGACCCCGAAGAACGTGACGCCTTGCTGACTCGGATTCGATTACTTTGGACACAAGCCAGTAAATCCGTTTTGATCTCGACTCACATCTTGCCAGATGTCCAAGCGATCTGCGATGAAGTGGTGATCATTTCCAACGGTCAAGTTCGTCTCAGCGATCGACTTGAAAATCTAAGCCGGACACAGGCTCCCTCGTTCACGATTCAAATTCTCTCAGATCCGGTGGCTTTTGAGACATCGCTTCGAGATCTTGGGTTGTCACCATCAGTTGGAGAACGGGGCGAATTCTTGATCGAAAGCGCGACCCCAAATTTACAAGACAAAATCTGGCAGGCGGCACGTCTAAGTCAAACAACGATTCAAACGATGACACCAGCTCGAAATTCACTGGAAGAAATTTTCATGTCCACCGTCATGGAGGCTCAAAATGCCAATTCATGATGTTGGTTACCGCGGCTGGGACGGCAAACGAACCATGCAGCTGTCTCGCTGGTGGATCATTGCTCAAACTGGAATCCGGCTCGCGGCCAAATCTCGTTGGGTGCGTCGAATTCTATTTGTTGCCTGGTTACCGGTGATGTACTGGGGCATTGGATTCTTTTTTGTTGAAAAGGCGCTCGAAGCCGACAACAACGTCATACGAGAAGTCACACCCCAATTTGAGGATCAGTTACCCAAGATCGCAGAGATTGAAAGGGTACGGAACCTATCTCGTACAAGATTGCAGCAACAATTGCGCACCCGGTTTTCAATGTTTCCAGCGGCCGACGACCTTGCTAATGCGCTCGAATCTGATGACACCGGGCAATTGAGAAATGGAATTTGGCGCTGGCTGTTGATGGTATTTTTCCGTTACCCCCAAGCGATCCTGATTCTGTTCTTGATTGGAACGGTTGCCCCGTCACTGATTTCACGCGACCAACGTTCGCGCGCGTTTCTGTTGTATTTTTCCAGACCGATTGGAAAGTTTGAATATATCCTCGGCAAACTTTGCGTGCCTGCCGCGTTTATCATGGCGGTTACAACGCTTCCTGCCCTGGCTCTTTACCTGTTTGCCATTTTGATGTCGCCCAACATGGATGTGTTTTGGAACACGTGGGAGATTCCGTTTCGAATTTTGGCCGCGACGATGACGCTGGTGATCCCAACTTCGGCCTTGGCATTGATGCTTTCGTCGCTGACGCAAGAAAGTCGATTTGCGAATTTTTCTTGGTTCGCAGTATGGGCCCTTGGACATGGAGCCTGGCTTGCGATCGTCGTTTCGACCGCCATGCGGCTCAACGAACCGCCATCCGCACCCGCCGTGATGAAAAGTACAATTGTTCAAAACTGGTCATCACTTTCGATTTACAACTGCCTTGGTGACGTTCAGGCATTAATTTTTGGGTTTGAGTCGTTTCACGAAGTCTGGCGTGCCGTCGTTGTGTTGATTGCTCTTACGTTGGTTTCATTGTTCGTACTCCTTCGGCGCGTTTCCGCGCCGATCAGGGTTTAGGAGACGCATCATGATTGAACTAACCAACGTCACGAAACTTTACAAAACCGTCATTGGCGTCAACGACATCACGTTGACTTTGCCGCCGGGAACCTACGGACTGCTGGGGCCAAATGGATCTGGGAAAACAACGCTAATCAATTTAATTCTTGGTCAATTGCGACCGACCATTGGAAGCGTCAAACTGTTCGGCCAAAACCCGTGGCGAAAAAGTCAACTCTTGCGTCGAGTCGGCCTCTGCCCAACGATGGAAGTCACCTATCCTCGCGTGACGGGACTCGAATGGGTGACATACATGGTTCAGCTACACGGTTTTTCTTTCTCGGCCGCCGAAAATCGAGCCAAGAGTGCCCTGGAAACGGTAAAGCTGACGTATGCCATGGACCGGCCGATGAGAAACTATTCACTGGGAATGCGTCAACGGGCAAAAATCGCCCAAGCAATCGCGCATGACCCGGAGCTTTTAATTCTCGACGAACCTTTCAACGGATTGGATCCAGTCGGGCGATTTGAAATGTCTGAGTTTCTTCAGACTTGGGCGACAGAAGGCAAGAGTTTGATTCTTGCCAGTCATATTCTTCACGAAGTCGAAGCCGTTAAACCATCGTTCTTGCTAATTTCTGGAGGAAGACTGTTGGCGTCGGGATCGCCCGCTGAAGTCCGAGACATACTTGCCGATTCACCCTACGCATTGACGATTCGATGCTCTAATCCAAAAAAGCTTGCTGCTTTGTTGATCGATCGCTGCGATGTTGAGTCAGTCAAATTCCTTGACGAACATTCGTTTCTGATTTCCACTCGAACGTCGTCTCAGGTTTTCAACCAGCTTCCTAAAATGCTTGAAGAAAATGGAATCTCGGTTTCTGAAATGACTTCCAGCGACGATTCATTGAAAACTCTATTCTCAACCTTGATGAAACTTCATCGTGGTGAGATGAATCAGGGAGTCGGCTCATGAATTCAATATTCTCTGGAGTTTTAGCGACAGCCGGTTTTGAGCTACGACGTTCGTTCACGTTTCAACGCACATCCGTCTCGGTGATACTCGCTCTTTTTCCTCCGCTGATGCTGAGCCTGCTAATTTTTGGATCAATGGTCGCTGAATCAAAAATCAGTTCGAGCCAAGCCGCTCAAGTTTCAGCCTCTGTTCAAGACGTCTCGCGATTGTTGACGATCCTGATGGTCGCGATGGTTTGCTTGTTGTCACTCATGTTATGGGCGACTCCGAATATCAGCTCCGAGCTCGAGGGCAAGAGTTGGAGTTTTATCGCCAGTCGTCCTGGAGGCCGGATATCGGTGTTCCTGGGTAAGTTCTTGGCATCGTTTGCGGTAGCGTTTTCAATTTCGATGATCGCGGTGACGCTCTGCGTTGTCATCTCTAACCGCATGTTCGGAATAGCCGACGCTTCAAGATTATGGTTAGCGATGGGAGGCGTTTTCTTTGCCGCTTGTTTGGTTTACTCGGCCGTGTTTTCGATGATCGGAACGATCTTTATCAAGCGAGCGATGGTCGTCGCTGCTGGGTACATCATCGGGTCTGATATCGTGTTAGCTTCGATTCCCGGTGCGTTGATCAACAAATTCACGCTGCGATATCACTTGCAGGAACTTGGAATTCGCTGGGTCGGGTGGTTCATGCCCGGGACAGCCGAAAGCGAATACCGACAAGTGTTCGGGACAGGTTGGTCAACGTGGCTTCATATCAGCGTTCTGGTGGCGATTATGTCGTTGGCACTTTCGATCGGTTGCTGGGTAATCGTCAATCGAGAATACGTGATCTCTGACGAAAGCTGATCGTTGGTACTGAGCGTTTGAAGTAGCTGTCGGCAACGATTTGCTGATTGAGACTTCTGAGAAATTGCGACTCGACCGGCACTCTCGAAAGTTCTACCTTTCGCACGCCGCCCCAAACGGCATCGGACGCTCGAAAAAGCACGAATTTTCGTGGGCTAAATCTCAATTTACCGTGCTGGCGGAATTCTCTATTCTACTGCCAATTCAGCCAGCGTTTTTATGCTGGTCCAGCCATCTGTTTCATCATAATTCGTTTCCCAGATAAAGATCATGGCAACGCAAGTCGCTTCGACAACGCCAAAAGATTGGACGCCACTCATTGGAAAGTGTTTCTTAAATCCATGGCTGGATTACTTGCTGATCGGAGCGGCACTGAGTATCCCATTTGTTATTTGGGCTTACCTTGATCCATCGATCACGCCAACCGAACGTCGGACCCATTTGATCGTTTATCTGTTTTTGAACTACACACACTTTGCCGCATCCACAGTTCGGCTCTATACGAAACCAGGCGAGATCCCCTCTCGGAATTTCGCATTCTACATTTTGCCCGTCATTGCGATTGTTGTCACGACGCTGTGTATTATGTGGCCGAAGGTTCTTGGTGATCACCTGTGGGCACTCTACATCACTTGGTCTCCCTACCACTATTCCATGCAGGCGTATGGACTAGCGCTCATGTATTGTTATCGCTCAGGCATCTTTCTAGACAACACGGAAAAGCGATTGTTCTGGGGAATTTGCCTGTTGCCATTTATCCGCGCTTTGTTTTGCGACGACACGGGCGGGATCGGTTGGTTCCAAAACGTGTTGGCCTTTCCTCAAGTCCCCTACTCGAATGAAATCCAAGTCGTCTTGGGTGTTTTGATTTTTGCATTGCCAGTTATTGTGTTTTTTCGACTACAAGACAAAGGCAAGACGCTTCCGCTCATCGCTTGGGTCCTATTGGCCATGAACGGTCTCTGGTGGGTCCTGTTGTCATTCAGTGATGCGTGGTTTTGGGCCTCGATTTTTCACTCTTTACAGTACATCGTGATTGTTGTGATTTTCCACGTGAACGATATGAACAAGCGGCCCGAAAATACGCAAAGCACGTCGTATCATGTTGGCTGGTTTTACGTCGTCAGTATGTTGGTCGGGCTATTTTTGTTTTGTGGCTGGCCCCAAATTTATCTGGTGATGGGATTCCCCGTCGAAGCTGCCATGTTGATGACCGTTGCAACGATCAACCTGCATCACTTTATTGTTGACGGATACATTTGGCGATCGGCAAAGAAGAAAAAGAAGTCGCCTGACGCCATCATTTAACCCGATCGCGGCATTCGGATTTCGATCATCGCGATGGAGGTTCGGCCCCCTGACTGAATGGAATTCTTGCCTAGCGGTTCTTCAAAACTAAAAATCAGGATTGACCGTAGTGGATGAGGTTACGAATCCCTTGCGTTTGTTGGCTCGAAAGGACTCGTAGCCTCGTCCACTACCCAAACTTTAACTTTGACTGACCACATGTAGCCTACCTCCAGGCTTTGTCGTTCCATTTCTTCATCTCAATTCCATCCTTGTCAAAACGAATCTTGATCGCGCCGTCTTGGTCCGTTCTTGCGATGCGTCGATTCGTATCATTTTCGGTGAAACGATCAACCGATTCTTGCGTCACTCGTTGGCTTCCTCCGCTGATCACGACATACTCTGGATTCGACCAAGCCATAAACTTCTCGGGCTCTGAATGCTTGCTGCCATGATGAGCAGCCATCACAAGATCACAATCAATCGCAGGATTTTCAAAAAGAAACGAAAGTCCTGCTTGTTCAAGATCGCCGGGCAATAGAATTCGATACCCCAAATGCTCGATCAATAGAACGACACTGTTTGAATTGTCGTTTCCAGTAATGCCTTGAGAAGGGGGTCCCAACACAGAAATCGAAAACGGAAAATCGGTCGCCAACTCGTCACCGGCGGAAACCGTTTCGACCACGACCCCCAGTTCTTTCAATCGGTTTAGCAACTCTCGCACATCATAAGAATCACTTTCGAGCATCGTTTGAGACAACAATACGCGTCCGAACGAAAATTTCTCACTTAAATCCATCATCGCATTGAAGTGATCGACATCCGCATGCGAAAGCACAACGGTATCGATGTGTTCAATCCGCTCAAACCAAAGCACGCCAGAAATATTCCTTGCGCCATAATCAGATGCTCCAAACGACCCCGCGTCATACAGCATGCTCTCGCCATTTGGCAACTGGATCAAAACGCACGTACCATGCCCGACATCCACGAACGTACACTCAAGAGGCAGAGTTCGATTCGCCGACAATCGCTGAGCTACTTGATCAGGAATCACCCAACCCGCCGTGACCCAAATGCAGAACAGAACGATCAACTTTCGTCCACTGAGTTTTGTCAAAGGAAAAATCGCGAATAGAAAAAGCCCCGCGTAAAACGTGATGACCGCAAACGATGTTGGGCCGGCAGTCCAAAAATGACTACATGGAATTGATTGAGCACCACCAATCATCCATTCGATGAACGCAAGGTTTCGATCACAGAAATACCCAAACCCACGAGCCACAACAGGCAAGAACCAACCTGAAACCAAAACACCAAGCCCACCGTAAAGACTCCAAGCGATCGGGACCAACAAAAGTGGATTAACAATCAAAGCCACCGGACTCAGTAAATGAAAACGAAAAGCCACCAGCGGCATCGCGACCAGCCAAATTAAACCACTAACCAAAACGGCAGTTCTCAATTGCTTGCCAAGCCAATTGACGGTTCGCTGTGGCCATGCCCGGGTGCTGGCGATTAGCCGTTTGATCGGATCTTTGGACGGAGCCCAAAAGATCCAGTCTTTTCCAAACGTCAATGTCCCGACCGCCAGAAATGACAGTTGAGGCCCCAGCCCGAACAAGTCTGACGGATTCAAAATCAAAACGATTAGCCCGGCAATCGCTAGTAGATTGAATGAAAAACTGTTCTCGCCTAGCAACCGACCAACACAAAAAAGCGTCACCAAAATTGCTGCACGCGATGCGGGAGGTCGAAACTCAACCAGCCAGGCGTAAAAAACCACAAACAGGATGGTCGCCCAAAGACACTTGCGACGACTCAACAACCCAACACGAAAAAACAAAAAGAACGCGCCCGCCAAAATCCCAACATGCAAACCTGAAATCGCCAACAAATGAACGGTTCCCGTTTCCAGAAAAGCGTCACGGCGCTCGCGAGAAAGCTGTTCTCGATTTCCCAACATGATCGCCGACGCAAACGGGGCTTCATACTCACCGACATACCGCCACGTCATCACGTTCAATTTTTGGCGTAAACTGGAAAGCAGTCTTGCGCCCGTCCAGCTGCCCAACAGTGTTCCTTTTGCGGGATGGACAACTGAGACCGAGTCTTTGTTGTAAGCATGTAAGAAAGCCAGCCGAGACTTCGCACGATAAAAATTCTCAAAATCAAATTGACCGGGATTGGTTGGAGGCGAACTGGCAACTAATTTCCCAAACACCACGATTCGATTGCCACTGCGAATATGATCCGTCTTTTCGTGGATCAACAAATCCAACATTCCCGATGCAGCCCTCCACGATTGGCCATCACGAATTCGTCTAACTTTCAGAGTGAACCTTGTTCGAACGACTTCAGCCGCTTCGTCACTTGAACGGCTAACGAATTCGTTGGTCGCGACCGACCATTTTGGCTCCGACACCACATCAGCTTCAATACAGCAAGGTTTGGCATCTTGACCGGCAAAGTGCCGAATCTCGTTCACGCCGAACCAATTCCAGCGACCGTGATGCCAAAATGCCCCCGCAAAAACTAGCCCACCCAAAAGCAACACAGTCAAACATAATTCAAACCATCGATTCCGCTCGTTACTAATTCGTCCGGAGCGCCGCAGAGAATTGCATGACAGAAACCACCAGCCCACCAAACACCCCAGGGATGCCAACAAAGAAATCAGTCCGTGCACATCCAGCCAACGATCTAACCCGATGCCAATTCCAAACGCGAGAAAAATCAACACAGCTGGTTGATAGGCCGGACAACGAGTGGAGGATTTCGTCAAATCTGATTGAGTTAACGCTTCGACGTTGCTCCCAGAATCAGAACCTTGAAGATTCGATTTGGCATTGAGAACGGGAAGCGGTAATCGACGAGTATTGGGCGACCGCTCTGATTCAATGGAGGCTTCCGAGCGCATGATTAATCCTGGATGAGACAGGATTAATTTAACGGATTCCAAACGATTGAGAATCCAGCGATAGCACGGCGTCGGCGGAATCGCCCTGAAGTCACCTTTTTTAAGTCGCGTTACCGACTTTGTTTCTACAAACCGTGTCCATCGCCTGCTGAAGCTGGGCGAACTTGTAAGGTTTGGCAAGCGTCTCATCCGGCCAATACTGAGCGTTTGGATGATCATCAAGCTTGATCATGTAACCGCTGCAAAGCACTGTTGGGTGATTCCAACCTTGGGCTCGAATCCGATTCAACAACTCGATTCCATTGGTGACCGGCATGGAATAATCAAGAATTAAACAGTCGATAAGTTCGTGTGATTCTTCCATCGCGGCAAGTGCTTTTTTCGCCGAATTGACCGCAATGACTTTGTTGCCTTTTGACTCTAACAACATCGAAACCGACTCGAGCACCCGTTTTTCGTCATCGACGAGCAACACCACGCGTCCGCCAAGCGCTTCCTCTTTGACTTCGTTAAAACGGTCTTCGGTTTGAGGCTGGGATTCGGTACGAGGAAGAAGAATTCGGATCAACGTGCCTCCCGATTCAACATTCTCTATTTCCATCACGCCGTTATGTTCAAGGATTACCCGCCTGGCAATCGCCATCCCAAAACCATGCCCGTCTGACTTCGTCGTAAAATGCGGCTCTGTGATTCGGGTAAGGTCTTCCGACTCAATCCCTCCGCCATTGTCTTGAATTTCGATCGCACAATAACTTACACCCGGCGTGATTTCTCCCACGCGCCGACGTGGGGGAAGTTTAGACTGATGTCGATCTTTGACGAACATCATGATGCATCCGTTTTCAACATTCTCCGTCGCATCGGTAGCATTTTTCAGCAAGTTCATTATCAATTGCTGAATCTCAATTCGTTTCGCGTTCACCCAAACTTTTGACAACTCAGATTCAACTTCCAAACGAATCGATTTGGGGGAAACAGCTCTGAGAAAAGGCTCCATTTCGGTCAACAACGAATTTAGTTCAAGCGGTTCGCGCACCACATCTCCAAGCATTCCTTTGCCCGAGTACGACAACATCTGTTCACTGACGCCCGCCGCCTGAAGTGCCGTTTGCCGAATCTGCTCAATGGTTGAACGACCGACAAAACTCTCTTTTTGAAGCAGCGATTCTGAAAACGAGACAATCGCAGCCAAGTAGTTATTGAAATCGTGAGCCACAGTCCCGGCAATCAAGCCAAGGCTTTCCATTTTTTGAAAATATCGAAGCTGCCGATCCTCTTCTTCTTTTTGCTGCTCCGTCTGGATGGTTTGCGAAACATCAACTCCCACTCCAACTGCCGCAACGACAATTCCTTTTTCATCTTTGACGGACTCGAATTGGTACTCATGGCACTGAGCAGGGCAAAGCGAAACACGGCAAGCTGACGATTGCCCGCCAAGTGCTTCTTGGATTCCTTTGACCAACAGCGGATATCGAATGTGGCCTTGATCGAAACGCTTCCCCTCAAGCGGTTCTTGAGTAAACCCAATCGCCTCGTGTCCCTTAGCGAACAGAACCTTCTCGTCAGTCCCAACAAAAAATACACTGGCCGCGGATCGATCCAAAATCAACTTGAGAGCAACACCATTCGCGAGCAGCATCGCACTAGAATTCTTGCTGGATTCTGAATTTGGACCTGATTCACTCATGTTCTCAACAATTCAAACGCTGAAATTAGAAAGAGGAATTTGAGAAAGACCACTGTCATTCAAGCTTTTTAATGGGCTGGCAAACTTGCCATCCGAATTCTATCCGAAAACGTCCATTATTCGATAGGAAATCGGACAATCCTCCAACAACCAATCAATGGGGAACGATACAGAGATATCCTTGCACGTTTGGGATCTACGTGGCACTACTGGCAGCCGATTTTCTAGTCTCAGCAGGGAAAGCGAAAACACTCAACCGAAGGAACGCATAACGATTGGTTCACTGCGCCCGAAGATCGCAATTCGGCAATAGATTCGGGCGGCAGGTCGCCAACGGAAACCAAGTCACCTCAGTTTGGGAGACTTATTTTGGCGACATCCCAAAAGATAAGAGCGGTTTCAGAGCCGAGGCAACTGCACGAAAAAAGCCATGGTATGTCGCTCCATCGTCATACCATGACTTCTATCCTGATGTGAAACAGTCCGTGTTTCACCCTTCCGGCGTTTTGGATCCACTGAAACTATCGGAATGTCAAACGGAAATCTGAAAAGAATCTGGAACTCTGGCATCCGGCAACCGTCATCGTCGACAACGTTTAACATTTGGAATCAGTTCGTAACGACCAGCGAGAATTTGCCGCCTGGTGGCGGCCTTTCCAGCCAGTCCTCAACGCATCAAACGACTTCCTACAAAACCAATTCACGGTTTAGGGACCGCATGATTTCAATGCCAGAAAGTTTCTCCAGCGCCGGTTTTTCAATTTGCCGAACCCGCTCCCTCGTGATCCCCAACTGACGGCCGACTTCGGCAAAGCTGCGAAAAACCCCGTCGCACAATCCGTATCGCAGTGAGATGACTTCGCGCTCTCGCTCACCCAAAGAACGATTCAACACTTCATCCGTCAACTCCGCCCGCTCATTTTTAAATGTCCAATCAACGGGCCCCAATTGCCGCGATACCAATTCCATACCGATCGTTGATTGCTCATTCCGAGGAGCATCCAATGAATGGGTATCTCGTTCAAGGCTGATTCGTTTACGAACTTCTGAGACCTTTAAACCCAGTGACTCGGCCACATCGCAAACAACATGCTCGCGATCCTGGGAAGCCGATCCCGACTCGGCACAAACGACCTCGATCTGTCGATTGATTTTCTTATTCACTGCCCGAAAACTATCCGGCAATCGAATCGAGCGAGTCAGCTTTGGAAGCTCACTAAAAATTGCTTGGCGTATCCATGGAATGCTGTAAGTAGAAAATCGAACATTCCGCGTACGGTCAAATTTTGTCACTGCGTGCATCAAACCCATCGTTCCAACCTGAACCATTTCCATGGCCTGCGGAGTATTGCCGCATATTTGACGCGCAACTTTTACGACCAACCTCAGATTCGATTGTGTCAAATACTTACAATGGGATCGGTAGTTTTCAAGCAATCGCTGAGCCAACATACCTTGCCAGGGAGCGGACTCAAAAGAACGAGGGCGAATGCTCAGTGATTCAAAAATTCCAATCACTTCGCGATGATGCGCAGGTGAGAGTTGCTGCTGTTTCTGCCCCTTCATCGCCTGCAAAATCGTTTTGATTCGAGGAAGCGATTTTCGGATCAGGGGCTCCAAAATTTTCCTTTTTCCAGTTTCACTCAGTGCTACATCACAAACAAAATCAATCCGAACTCGTTTGGATGACCAATCAGTCAGCAATTCCGCCAGATGAGTCACAACGGATCGTTGCTTGAGGATCATTCGTTGAAATGCCCGCCGATAGCGAAAGATCTTCATCGTCGTCGCCCGCTCTTGATCAAGCGTCAAAACCGGACTTCGTTGTATGCTTTCGAAAAAAGGACTTTGCCCATCGGCACTTCGGACAACACCTGCTGGTCGATCAGTTTTCGATTCCTCGGTATTCGTTTTCGTGGTTTTCTTACTTGCTGCTTTGGAAGTGTCAAAAATAGAGAAGGCGTTTTGACTGAGCCCACTCGTCTGCAATTCTGCGGACTGGTAATTTGTGTCGAGCTTGATCATGGGAACCTCCTGGTTAAGACAGAGGACCAGTAGCAATCGTAATGCCAAAACAAAAAACGTTGTGGCAGCACAAGAATCCACGCGTGAGTTAACGAATCGTGGGGCACGGTTACCCACATGGGGCAAAATGCCACGGTCGAATTCCCTGCAAGCACAAACCAAGAGTCAGCACTTGGTAAATCGAATACCGCAATAAAAACGTGGACCATTTGAGCTAAAGCAAAAATGTTTTTCGATTGGCACTAAAATTGTATGTCTCTCCACAAGATGCTGAAAATCGTCTCTACCACTCAAACGATTTTTAGGCCTCCACGACAGGAAGCAGAATGAAACTTGCTCTTAAGCTGATTGTGTTATTCGTCATCGCAGTCATCGCCGTGACCATCATCGCCAGTCAACTTCCAGCCCCAATTCTCACGGTCGGTGGCATGGGCCTTCTAAGCATCGGCGGAATCATGCTTGCCGGAGTGCGTTGGATCGCACGGCCACTCCAACAACTGACTGAAAAAATGGAGCGGGTCGGTCAGGGAGATTTTTCAAGCGACCTCGACATCAACTCTAACGACGAACTTGGGATGCTATCCGATGCCGTCAATCAAATGTGTGAACGACTTCGGCGGCAACAGGATACGATCGAACACGAGACGAATCAGCGAATTGAAACGATGGAACAGTTGCGACACGCTGACCGTTTAAAAACGGTTGGCCAACTCGCAGCCGGATTCGCGCACGAGGTGGGCACACCCTTGAATGTTATCTCGGGACGAGCAGAAATGATTCTGGGAGAATCACCATTGCCAGCCGACCAAGTTGCCAAACATGCGACGGCCATCAAAGACGAATCAGACCGAATCTCAACCATTGTTCACAAACTGCTGGATTTCGCTCGCCGCAGTCCCAGTCAAAAATCCAAAGGCGACCTACGCGATGTGATTAAACGATCCGCCGAATTGATCCGGCCACTGACTGAAAAACGAAACATCAATCTCAATACGGATTTGCCAACTGACTCGGCGGACGTGAATTTTGACTTCAACCAGTTTCAGCAAGTCCTCATGAACCTGATCGACAATGCTGTTGATGCTTCTCGTGAAGGTCAATCTGTCGATATCGTTTTGAAACAACGTAGCTCCGGCGATCGCTGGGCAATCCAAATTATCGATCATGGGTCAGGAATCGATTCGGAACTTCAAGACAACATTTTTCAGCCATTTTTTACGACCAAAGAAGTTGGATCAGGAACCGGGCTGGGTCTTTCGATCGTTCACGGGATTGTTGAGGAACACGACGGCACGATTCGTTGTGAAAGCGAAATGGACCTTGGGACGACGATTACCATCGAGCTTCCGTCAGCGTAGTTTCAAGGACGAAGAAAACGGTGTTTGGAATGTTGCGAACGGCGACTAATTCTGACTCAAGCCCCACCCGCGTCACGGCCATTCTCTTTTAGCTTTCGATAAAGCGTTTTTCGATCAAGCCCGAGAACATTGGCGGCTTCAGATTTATTACCGCCACATTGCTCCAGCACATACCGAATGTACCGCAATTGAATCGTTTCCAACGTTGCCATCGAAGCGCTATCTTGGTCGGCGATGACTAACTGATTCGGGTTGTGTTCAACAATCTTGGTCGGCAATGAATCGACGCCAATCCATTTATCGGACGCGAGCAAAACCGCTCTTTGAATCACATTCTTTAGCTCACGAACGTTACCTGGCCAATCGTAAGCCATCATTTTCTGAAGCGCAGACTC
Source organism: uncultured Pirellulaceae bacterium (assembly GCA_964595515.1). Lineage (GTDB taxonomy): Bacteria > Planctomycetota > Planctomycetia > Pirellulales > Pirellulaceae > Mariniblastus. Next base: position 12,872 of record CAZQQR010000003.1, on the reverse strand, counting down.
TTCGAATTGTATTTCTTGATCCTGAGCAAAGTGCTTAAGAAAATGATTGACCAACAACAATACATCTGCACCACGGGAGCGAAGCGGTGGGACGCTCAACTCCAAAACATTGATTCGATAATAGAGGTCTTGGCGAAAACGTTTTTCTTCGATTGCAGTCTCGAGATCTCGATTGGTTGCCGCAATCACTCGAACATCAAAAGAATGATTTGTTTTTCCTCCCAGCGGTCGCACGGATCGTTCTTCGAGCGCCCGAAGCAATTTCGGCTGAAGCGCAATCGGCATCTCACCAATCTCGTCAAGAAACAAAGTACCACCGTTGGCCTGGCGAAAAAGTCCTTCACGATCAGTTTTTGCATCCGTGAATGCGCCTTTGACATGCCCAAACAATTCACTTTCAAACAGTGCCTCTGGCAGCGCTGAGCAGTTGACTGCCAAGAAAGGTTTGTCAGCCCGCTCGCTTTGTTCATGAAGTGCCCGGGCGACGACTTCCTTGCCAGAACCACTTTCTCCACTGAGCAAAACAGAAGCCGACGAATCCACGATCTTGGCCAGTTGCTCTTTCAACTGAGTTATCGATTCACTTTGACCGATCAGTTTTGGAAAGTTTGGAAGACTTCCAATTTGTGATTCCAAATCACGAACACGACGTCGAAGCTGACTGTGTTCCGCCGCCCTAACCAAACATGCTTTTAAGAGCTCCAACTCGATCGGTTTTGTCGCAAAATCAAACGCTCCCGCCCGAAGAGCTTCGACTGCTGTTTCCAAACTGCCGTAGGCTGTCATTACGATAACTGGCATTTGTGGAAAACGGTCTTTGACGATTCGACAGAACTCCAACCCATTCATTCCAGGCATTTTGACGTCGGTCAGAACGATATCGAACGGCGAGCTTGAGATTCCTGTGTTTGCTTTACTCGAACCAATACCTGGACGATTTGAAAATTCGAATGACTCGTCAACGTTTTCGGATGGAAAAAGCAGACTGCACGCATCATCGGCGGACGGGCAACTGGTTACATTGAAACCAAGCGGTTGGAGAAAATCTTCCAGCATTTGCCTCATCGAAGCCTGATCCTCAACGATCAAGAGATTTGTTTTCGACGTCTGAATGTTTGGCATTTTTTCGCTTTCCCCACAGTTCTCTAGCTTCATCGCCTGAGCCATTTGCATTGTATGCAATTGGCATTCCCAAAAGCGAAACAAACCACGAAACCTACACGGCCTTTGTTTGAACTTCCGATTGGGATATCCTTGCAACCGGCGAATTTAACCGGCCAGTATTCCGTGATGTCAGTGTTTCCATGCAAGAACGTAGCGGACGTCGGCTAGTATTCGTCATGACTATTTTCGGATAAGGAACGTAGCGGAAGTCGTCAAGACTTCCGGATGTTTGACGTGTCAGAGATCTTGACGAGTTCCGCTAACGGAAAATTGAACTGTGACTCTTTTTTATAGTCACCTAAAAAGTCACCAAAGGGATTGTGAAAAGCTTGCAGCAAATCTGCAAGTCAGGGCAGGGAGGAATCGTGACGATTCTCGTCGACAATCGAACGACAACATT
>CAZQQR010000003.1:10128-11208 GCA_964595515.1 uncultured Pirellulaceae bacterium | reverse complement strand
GGGCAGGGAGGAATCGTGACGATTCTCGTCGACAATCGAACGACAACATTTTCGGGCTTGGGGCCTTCGTTGCTAACCCAAGAGACGCGGGGCGAACTTCAGCGTCACTCGATACCTGAAAGTCGACTGGATGCGAGGGCGATGCTGCATGACCATTGCCCGCTAACGCCGGGAGTATACGGCTGGCTCGATTCCCGGCAGCAGATTTGCTACATCGGAAAATCCAAATGTCTTCGTAAACGACTACTCAGCTACTTTGCAAAAAATCCAGCCGACAAAAAGGCGCTACGTATTCGGCAACACGGTCACTCTCTGGTGTGGGAACCGATCACCGATGAACTATTATCTCTGATTCGTGAGCAAGAGTTAATTTATCGCTGGCGTCCCGAGTTCAATACGCAAGGCCAACCAACCAAACGTCAACCGGCGTTTTTGTGTTTTAGTGGTGGACCGGCGCCCAACGCATATTTTACGCGGCGTGTTACCGTCAAAGCAGCCGTTACTTTCGGACCGATTGCCGGAACAGGACGACTTCGGTCAGCCATCGACAGTCTCAATCAAGCATTTCGTTTAAGAGATTGTCCAGACCGCACCAAGTTTGAATTCAGCAACCAAAAACAGCTGTTTGAAAATCCGATAACGCCCGGTTGTATTCGATATGAACTTGGAAGCTGTCCAGCACCCTGCGCCGGCAATTGCAGTTCGAATCAATATTTGAAACAGGTCGCTACCGCGGTTGATTTTGTCCGCGGGAAGAAAGTTCCTATTTTGGATCAGCTAAATGCGAACATGGCCAAGGCAGCCATCAACGAGAGCTTTGAGCGTGCGGCTGTTCTCCGAGACCATGCCAAAAACCTTGGCTGGCTTGATCGCCGGATGAAAGCGCTTCGGACCGCGAAACGAACATTCAATGGCATACTTCCGATGCCAACGATCATGAAAGGGACGGCTTGGATGATCCTCAGGCGAGGACGTTTGCTTGATTCGATTCCCGCTCCCAAGACTCAAGAAGAAGCAATCGAAGCGCTCAAACTGCTTTCGCAAATCGCCGGCGAAAGAGAACAACTTCCTGAAAACATT
>CAZQQR010000003.1:6201-10028 GCA_964595515.1 uncultured Pirellulaceae bacterium | reverse complement strand
GGTCCGAGACTTTGCTAAAGCCCTGTAAAACAGCGTGTTTTAGGCGTTGAAGCCTACCCACAAATTGCTACAATATGCGGCTTGGTTTTGGCCAAAATTTGAAAACATAAACTTTAATCGTTAACGGTATTTGTCATGGCACGCGTTTGTGAAGTATGCGGAAAAGGCCCTCAAATGGGCAATCGAGTGGAAACGCGCGGTAAAGCAAAATACCTCGGTGGTGTTGGTACCAAGAAAACAGGTATCACCCGGCGTCAATTCCGCCCCAACCTTCAAAAAGTTCGCACGGCTCTTCCCGGTGGCGGCTCTAAATCAATGAAGGTTTGCACTCAGTGCATTCGCAGCGGTGCGATTCGCAAAGCCGTCAAGCAAAAACCATTCAAACTACCAACCAAGTAGTTCGGCAGCTTAGTTTAGAACAATCGCCTGTTCGATTTGATTTATCAAGTTGATCAGGCGTTTCTTTTGCAATCATCAACAACTCTGGGGCGTTGTCATGTCTGATTCGATCGATCGCGCAACCGTAGAACAAGTCGCCAAACTGGCTCGAATTCATCTACCCGAATCCCAGTTGGACGAATCCTCAAAACAGCTTGGGGCCATTCTCGAATACGTCAGCCAACTCGACCAAGTCACACTTCCTGACGATGTCGAACCGTTTTTCGGAGCCATCGAATCAGTCAACGCGATCCGAACAGACGAGCAACGTCCAAGTGTTCCTCGCGATGAGATCCTTTCCAACGCACCCGATTCTGACGGTGAGTTTTACAAAGTTCCTCCCGTTTTCAAATAACTTCCTCGCCAGAATTGCAAGGACGGATGTTTATGGACCTGACAACTTTCTCGGCAAGTCAACTGGTCGACCAACTGCAGTCGGGTGAAATCTCTGCCAAAGCCTGCACCAGTTTCTTTCTTGATCAAATTGAATCAAGCAATCAAAAACTAAACGCGTTCACCACCGTTTCTGAATCAGCCATCGAGAGCGCCGAAAAAATTGACGCTCGGCGAGCGGCTGGCGAGCCCATTGGAGCACTCGCAGGACTACCGGTCGCCATCAAAGACGTTGCCTGCACCAAAGGACTACGCACAACGGCCGGCTCGAAAATGCTGGAAACGTTTGTCCCTCCCTACGACGCAACGATCGTTGAAAAAATCATTGCCGCCGATGGCGTGGTGATCGGAAAAACCAATATGGACGAGTTCGCGATGGGTAGCTCCAACGAAAACTCCTACTATGGTCCCTGCTTAAACCCATGGTCGGACGAACATGTTCCCGGGGGATCCAGCGGTGGCTCAGCGGCTTGTGTTGCAGGAAATCTTGCCCCGATTTCAATCGGCAGTGATACCGGAGGCTCGATTCGTCAGCCCGCTTCGTTTTGCGGAATCACTGGTCTCAAACCGACTTATGGGCGCGTCAGTCGATTCGGATTGATCGCTTTTGCCAGCAGCCTGGATCAGCTTGGCCCGATGACCAAGACTGCCGAGGATGCAGCACTCATGATGAATGTGATCTCTGGCCACGATGATCGCGATTCAACATCCGCCAAACAAGACGTTCCTGACTTTCAAGACGCTTTAGATAAACCGCTGACCGGACTGAAAATCGGAGTCTGCAAAGAGCACTTTGATGACGGGCTCGATGCCGAAGTCGAATCAACCGTCCGCGAAGCGATTTCTACATTAGAGGGAATGGGAGCGGTGATCTCCGAAGTCCAATTCCCACATACTTCTTCGGCCGTCGCAACCTATTACGTGGTTGCTCCGTGCGAAGCCTCCAGCAATCTCGCTCGGTTCGATGGGGTTCGCTACACAACACGCGCGGCTGCCGATGATCTTGAGCAAATGTACGCCAAGACCCGGGCTGAGTGTTTCGGCGAAGAAGTCAAACGACGTGTGATGCTAGGAACCTATGCACTGAGTTCTGGATACTATGACGCCTACTATTTAAAGGCTTCAAAAGTTCGCCGGATGATCAAACAGGATTACGACAACGCGTTTGAACAAGTCGACCTAATCATCGGGCCAACAACGCCGAGTCCCGCCTTCAAAATGGGTGAGCATACGCAAAATCAATTGGCGATGTACTTGGCTGACATTTACACCGTCTCTGCAAATCTTGCTGGTATTCCAGCGATCTCAATTCCTTGTGGAATTTCAAAATCTGGATTGCCAATTGGATTGCAACTGCAGGCCCGTTCCTTCGATGAGGCCACGCTGTTGAATGCAGCCCACCAGTTTCAACAACAAACGGACTGGCACACACGGAGACCGCAATCATGAGCGAAGTTACCGAAGATCAGGTCACCATCATCATCGGACTCGAAGTCCACGTTCAGCTGGAAACAAACTCAAAGCTGTTTTGCGGTTGTTCCACTGAATTCGGACAATCTCCCAACACACAGACCTGTCCAGTTTGCACGGGCATGCCTGGCTCGCTACCGGTGATCAACGAACAGGCTCTTGAGCTTTCTATCAAAGCTGGCCAAGCGCTCAACTGCGAAATCGCTCGTTACACAAAATGGGATCGCAAAAATTATTTCTATCCAGATCTCCCCAAGGGCTATCAAATCAGCCAGTTTGATAAACCAATTTGTGGTCCGGGCAAGCTTGAAATTTTTGATCCTAAAGGCGCATTTGAGCCACGAGTCGTGCGAATTGAACGAGCGCATCTAGAAGAAGATGCGGGGAAAAGTATCCATGGGGATGCCGACGGAAAATCCAAGATAGACTTAAATCGAACTGGAACTCCGCTGCTAGAAATCGTAACCAAGCCAGACATGCGGTCAGCAGCCGAGGCACGGGCGTTTTTGTCAGAATTGAAATTGATTTTGACTTATGTCGGTGTATCGGACTGCAACATGCAGCAGGGCAACCTTCGATGCGATGGCAACATCAACCTTCACATTGATGTCGATGGCAAAAAAATTGCTACGCCGATCGTTGAGATTAAAAACTTGAACAGTTTTCGAAACGCCGAGCGGGCGTTAACTTACGAATCCCAACGTCAATTGAGAGCCTGGAAAAAAGATGGACTCACGATCGACGATGCCCCGAAACAAACTCGTGGTTGGAATGATGCAAAACAAGTAACCACGATTCAGCGTGAAAAAGAAGAGTCAGCCGACTATCGGTACTTCCCCGACCCTGACTTAATCGCGGTCACGACCAGCGAAGAAAAAATTGCGGCCATTCAAGAATCCGTTTGTACGCTTCCCGCTCAATGGCGATCCAAACTTCAAACCGAACACAAACTCAAACCCTACGATGCTGATGTGATTGTCAGCCAGGGCAGGGAAGTGGTCGACTATTTTCTTGCGGTTGCCGGTGGTTCCGGCGATTCAAAAATGGCCAGCAACTGGGTCACTCAAGAAGTGCTTCGGTACCTCAACGATAACGGATGCGAGATTGATGCTTACCCGGTTTCATCCGATGGTTTGACCGAGTTACTGAAAAACATCGTCGATGGGAAACTCGATCAGACTCGCGGCAAGGAAGTGCTGGAAGAAATGGTTACGGCCAACCGGTCCGTTCAAGAAGCCATGGATAAACTTGGAATCAAACAGGTCGACAGCAGCGAAATTGATGCACTTTGCCAACAACTGATCGAAGAAAACCCCGACGTGATCAAACAAATCCAAGACGGTAACGCGAAAGCGGTTGGTTCGCTCATCGGCAAAGCCCGAAAGATCAACTCCAACGCGAACCCAGGTTTGGTTCGAACGAAAATTCTCGAGATGATTAGCGCGGGTTAGCTTGTTGTCAATTATGAAATCAGAGGCGAGAACCAATTCAAACGGTTCAGACTATTCCAGCGTAAAAACGGCGGA
>CAZQQR010000003.1:0-6101 GCA_964595515.1 uncultured Pirellulaceae bacterium | reverse complement strand
TCAACGATTTGCACTTTCTACGCCTTCACGCCTCGACTGAATCGCCAACCGTAGAGCCTCCTCCTCACCATACTGATGAACAGAAAACGATTTAGTTTTTCGTTTTCCGTGCCCATCAATCCACTGGGCAACCCAATGCCAATACTGGTACTCGTATTCCCCTTTGCGATCCTTTTGCTGCCGAAGCCGGACTCCCACCAAACCCGACCGATTCCTCTCTGAGGGATTCCGAGACATTTGAGCTACATTTGATTTTTTGAAACGCTGCTCTAAGTCATCACGATACTCTTTGGCTGCTTTGAGGGCAGCCATTTTTCCGTCAAAAGCCAGGTCAGAAAAAAATTGAGAGAACTTTCGGCCTTGTCGTTGAAGACGCACCTCCCAACCACAATAGATTTTGCCATTGGTGTGCGTCGTCTCAACGCGTGTGATGTTTCTGCGTATTTTTTTTCTAGGCATGCTGCGGCAATTTTAAAGCCAAAAGACGTTTCTTTCCAACAAGTGTCACCGCAGAGAAGGCATGGTCATCGCGGTCAGAGGAGCAAACACCTTGGCACAACTCACAGGACTGTTCCTATCATGCTACTTTTTCTTCTTATTGATTTTACCCAAGATGGCGGTTCTATTTTTCTCAAAGCCCGCTGAATTGCGTTTAGCAATCAATCGTTTTTTGAGTTTCTTGACTACTTCGGCGTAGTCTGGATTGTTGGCTAGATTGGTGAATTCACCCGGATCATTTTTCAGATCGTAAAGCTCCGCTCCCTTTTCACCAAAACCCCAGTGAGTGTATCGCCATTGCTGTGTGCGGATGGACTCACCCCCACTTCGGCTAATCGTGAATGCGTGATCTTTCTTCCAATCAGATGAATTCGGATCTGAAAGTAGCGGCGTCAGGCTGGTGCCTTGAATTGTTTCTGGAGGCTTGATTCCAGCAAGTTCTGTCAATGTTGGGTACAAATCGACCAGCTCAGTGATCTTTTGCGCTGCATTGCCATGCTGATCTTTGAGCCAGGGCACACTTACGATAAATGGAACGCGCGTGGCTTCTTCGAACAGATGTTGTTTCTGAAATTTGTTGTGGTGACCCAGCAAATATCCGTGGTCACTACTGAAAACAACAATCGTGTTGTCTTCCAATCCGTTTTCTTTTAGCGCATCTAAAACTCGGCCAACCTGAGCATCCATGTAAGAAACACTGGCGTAGTATGATTGCAGCAAACCCTTGTGAAGCTCAGGCGTCACTCCGTACGTTGTCGAATTTCTTTTGTAGTTGCGAATGATTCCAGGAACATCATCCAAATCGCCGTCCGGAACCACCGGCGCGACCATGCTTTCTCGATCATACTGGTCGAAGTATCTCTTGGGTGCGACTAACGGTACATGCGGACGAACGAATCCAACCGCCAAGAAAAATGGCTTGTCGTCTACCTTGTTCAGAATTTCAATCGCACGATCGGCAGCCATGCCGTCAGCGTGATCGCTGTCTCCGCCGGTCGCGACAACCCCGGTAAATGTCTGCGAACCAGTATCTTTGGGAGACCAGTTTGTTTTTTCACCCGGTGCATTTTGTTCAGGTGCTTTTACATTGAAGGTTTCGTCCCAAGAGTGCGGGTCGTCACAATCCGCCGTGCCTTCGATAATTTCGAACGGAATCCTCATGTGATAAATTTTGCTAACCCGCGCCGCGTAGTAGCCGTTTTTTCTGAACGATTGTGAAAGCGTAACCACATCCGGCATACTGCCTCGCAAAGTTCCCGCGTTTCCAAGCGTCAAATTTGTGTAAGGGTAAAGCCCTGACATCAGCGACGCCCGAGAAGCACCACAAACGGGATACTGGCAGTGCATGTTTTCAAACTTCATCCCGCGAGCGGCCAAGCGATCGAGGTTTGGAGTTTGACATTGCGGATGACCAAAACCGCTCAGCGCCGTATTCAAATCATCTGAGATCAGAAACAAAACGTTTGGTTTCTCAGGTTGGGCAACACAAGTCGAAACAACCAACAGCATGGTCAGAATTGGCAGATAGATTTTTTGCATGGCATGATCTTTGAATGACACTCAGTTAGTGAATCACAGATCGCTCATTCTACCAACATCTTCAGCACGGTCGCCATTGGATGGAAACTCACAACGTCGCACATGCTTATTGCATCTGATTGCGTCTCAGAACCGTCTTATTGTGAATGTGAAGCAGTTTTTATTGTGCAGAAGTTTTAAACCCATTCGGACCGCCAGAGATCTGCTTGCCATGATCCAGTGGCCAACTCGCCATTTGAAATCCGTTTCGGTGCAGCCACTCTTTTAGCTGACCATGCTGGTCATAACTATCAGGATAGACCCAAACAGAAACCGTCGTTTTCCGAGGCTCAAATCGGCTGAGCACTTTTTGAAATTCCGAGCTACCCGACTGCGTTAGCGCCTCGTCAATCGACTCACCCAAATGCTGTTTGATTGGAAAAAGCTTAAATCGGCGAAAACTTACACGCTTGTGGGTAACATCGCCGAACTTTGTTTTTTCACGGTGGTCTTCCGAAATCAATTCATATTGCATTCGAAAACTTCCGATGGGCCCCACCGACTCAACCGTCTCATAGGTTTGCTTCAGCTTTTCAGCTTTTACTTTCCACTCTGACTTCATTTTGGCAATTAACTCTTCCATTGGCACATAAGTCAATCGACCTTGGGAAAGATGGAAATGAATTTCCTGCGCAAAAACAGTTTTTGCGATCGGGCTTGGAAGATGATTGATTATCTCTGTTTCGGGCTGTGACTGTGCCGAGACGGCGTTGAGCTCCTTGGTCAAACCAACCATCTGGTTTTCAAGACGACGTTTTTCTGATTGAAAATCTTGTTGCAGGGCAACGTTTTCTGCCAATTTTTGATCATTCGAATCGTAGCGTTTTTTTAGCGCAGCCGCTCTTGCCTCACGTTCTTTGGTCATCTCCCGTTTGACGACCGCTAACTGCATTAGCATTTCATGTCGCTGCTGGGCGAGATCCGCGGTCAACATACTTTCTTTGGCGATCTGATTTTCGAGCTGCTGATTGTCTTTATGAAGCTTCAACACGACATCTGAGGTACGACTGAGTTCCAATTGAAGCTCATCCGATTTGCCAATCAGCTCTTGGCTTGGCTCAACCTTCTTCCAAGAACTGGTTGCCTGGGCTCCTACGACCACGACCAAGATGATCAGGACGCCAACCAGATTCGCGACGATATCCAAGAACGAATCTTGGCCATTGGTAATTTGCCCGAGACTCATTGTGACTTCTCCACGATTAGACCGCTTTGGAAAAGTAAACTCTTGATCTCTTGATAACGGGTTTCTGCGTTGGGTTGAGTCGTGAATCGCAACTGTGGTTTCCAGTATCCTTGTGCACCAGAAATCCCCCACGAATCAATCTGTCGCCAGACCTCATTGACCAAAGGACCCATCGCATCCTCCGTCGAACCAAGCATTGGGATTTTGACTGGAGCGCCCGCGGATGAATGAATCATCAAATGATCCGCATGGCAGACGACGCGAATTGGTCGAAGATATCCTGTGGCTCCAGGAGTTCGAGCTGGCAACGCCCAGTCTTTGCCTTTCTTGCCCGCAATGCTTGGTTGCAAAGATTGCGTTGCCCCCCCTCGTGACGACGATTGTTGCTTCGATTGAAGGTTGGTGGATTGGTTCGCCTGTTGGTTGTATGAACCAGAGTGATTTGATCCCTGTTGATTGCCGGAGTTTGTCTGACCAGAACTCGTCTGACGAGAATTCGATGCTGAAAACGCGTTTTGAACTCCATCTGCACCGTGTCCCTTCAACCCATATTGCTCAAGCGCGGTTGCCGCCTGAACGGTTTCATTTTGATTAGAAACAAAGCCACCCATTGGACTGGAAACTGTCAAACCTGGCCGGGAATCCGGCGTCTCAAATCGCCCACGTCGTGATGGTTGCCCCCCTGGGCCCGCGGTGCCTCTTGATTGAGTTTGCCGAAACCCAGCACTGCCACTTCGCAAGGCTCTTGCCTTTTGTGCGAGTTTGAAACGGTATTTTTGTCGGGCTTCTGCAATGGCTGATTCAATCTCTGAATTCAATTGCTCGTCTTTAGTTCCAAAATCAAGAGCTTTAGACTCGTCGACAAGCTCATATCCAAACTCGTCGTCCCAACTTTTCATTGCCGATCTTGCGAGAACGAAAGACTCTGCCCCCTCTGGCCTGACAATGATTAACGGATAGGGGCTTCCATGCTCTCCAGTCAGATCGTAACGTTGCCAATATTCGCGGATCGCGAGCAGAGCCGAATCGATCATGTTTCCGGGTTCTGGTGAATCGACGAATTCTGATTTGAGAATTCGAATACCAGACGGCTGAAACACGACTCCGTCTTTGGTGCACTCCAAAAAAATCGGTCTACGAAGCGTCCCATGATTTCCATGGTAGGGCACAATTTTGTGTAGCAATGGCCCCGAATTCACGACTTCACTGCGTTTGCTCTCGAGGTCCGTTTTGGTTTTTTCAATTTGGCTTCGTAGTTTCGCCAGTGCAAGATTGGCGGAATCGGCTTGGAAGTCTTCAATCGCTTGCGGTAATTCTGCTTCTTGGTTTTTCAATTGAATCAGTTCATCTCCGACTCGCCGAAATTCGTCTTTCAGTTCACGAATTTGATCTTGTAGATGGCTGCGTCCCGCACGGGCATTTTGCACGCGAGCAAGCACGTCGGCTCGGGCGTTTTCAATTCCAACTAACCTGATCTCGCTCAAGTCCAATGACCGCTGCAGGGATTCCACCTCTTCCATTCGTTGATTGTCGTCGTCAGATTGCGCAGTTTTTGCTTCGACATCTGCGGACTTGGCGGCCATCACCAGCATGACGATCAGAACGCCGATTGTGCAGATCAAGACTGCCAGGAACGGGAACAAAGAGACTTCCAGCGTCCGTCTGTTTTTGCGTTTGCGTCTCATGCCGCTTTTTTCGACGCTCGATCAGTGGTTGGCAAATGCTTGTTCGGTAAAAGTACTTGCTTGGAAGAATCTGCCTGATACACAACTCGCCGTTTCTTTTTACGACGGATGTCGGACATTTTGAAAATCACCGGACCATCTGCAGCCTGCTCCATCTCATTGACGATTTCTTTCACCGACTGAGTTGGCATCGCGATCGCACTAGCGGTTCTTGTTTGCGACGTTTCTTGCTCGACTGCAACAGGATCTGATTGCCGATGCTTTTTCAGAGACTCAGCAATCTCAACCAACGTCGTCTGTAAATTTTCGGTGGCTGAAACCGCCTCTTGGTGTCGTTTGATCGCAGGTAGAAACAGATCTTTCTTTTCACTTTGCTCAATCAAATCAACCAGCAACCGCGATTGTTCACCAAGTTCGTTTTGATGGTCGGACATCAACCTGGCGTTTTCCGAAAGCGTAACCTGCCACTGCTCCCAACGTTGTGCCATCGAGTTGTCAGCCCGATCAATGGCTTGACCGAGATAATGAGCCAGCGAAGCCACGTTTTCGTCAATCGCTTCAGACAAATTCGACTGCACTTGATCATTGACCTGCGACAAAGAAGCCGTCCACGCCTGCTCGGCAGATCGAATGGATTTACGCCAAAGCTCCGTTTGATGAACGACCGATTCGCGAGTTGCTTCCAGAAACTGAGCACCAATCTGTTCTGTTGCCGTCGACGTTAAATCAAAATTCCGAGCGACTTCCATTCTCGTCCGCTGATCAACCAGAGACAACAATTGCGTCTCAAAACGCTCAACCAAAAATAAGACGAACATCAGAACCATCGACAAAGTCAAAGCCAGTGCCGTCGTATCAAACGCAATGTAAAGACTTCCTCGCAGACCATTCATCATTTGCTGAAAATCATTGTCTGGCCCGACATTGATACCGCCGAGCGCTTGCGAGATTCCCAGAACCGTTCCAAGGAACCCCAGCATTGGCGTCGCCCAGATCAGAATTCGAACCAGCGAATATTGATTCTGCTGTCGCTCAAGGTCAAGCTCCGAAAGATACTTAAGCTCTTCTTCGACGCCCGTTACGTCTTGGGTGCGATCGAGGTAATTAAGTGCCGCCATCAAACGCTGCCACAAATAGTGATCTCGCATCCAGTT
>CAZQQR010000002.1:37274-47197 GCA_964595515.1 uncultured Pirellulaceae bacterium | reverse complement strand
TCAACAGTCCCGGATTCTGAAGGATCTGTTTCACCGGTTTGATTGTTGAACCGACTCACGACCGCTTCAAAACTTTTCCTGTACCGGCTGTTGAGCGCATCCAGTTTTTCGACTTTCCCAATCGCTTCGCGAATTCGATCCATCGCAGCTTGGTCATTTACTTCGTCGCCCGTCAGTAACGAATCAAAAACGATCGCAATTCCGGCATAACCGATCGTAATAAAATCGTCGCCCATCGGACGCTCGAACTGAACAAAGGACTCAAAAATGTCCAACGCATCCTGAGGACGATTCGTATCCAGATAAATCTCAGACAACCGGGTTTGAGCATTTCGATTAATCAAAACCGTTTCGGGAGGCGCCCCGCTAACAGGAGGAAAATGAAGCCCCACAGCCTTGTAATAAATTTCCTGTTTGCGTTTGTCTTTAGAACTGGCAGAAAACCGCGCGAAATCATACTGCTCCCTTGCGCTTGCCTTTTTGGGGATTGCTTCTGGTTGGACCTCTGAAACATTCAGCAGCGATTCGGGTGGAGTTTGATTGGCGTAAAACATCCCGCCAAAAAATCCCGCCAAAGAAAGAACACCAATACCGGCAAACAGCCCCGGTGAATTCCACCAAGTCTTGACGTTTGATCGCATCACATTTTGAAGCTGCCGAGTAGCATCGAGTTTTGCTTGACTAAAAGACGTCGTGTCGGCAAAACCGGAAGCCTCACTAACGGAGAGCTTTTCGACGATCATCTCCCAATCGTCATCCACGTCGAATTTAATCTTGCGCAAATCCTTCAGCAAAGATTTAGCATCGGCATGTCGTTCCTGCCTTTTTTTCCGCATCATCTTGGCAACAATGTTGCACAACTCAATAGGTGCGTCGGGACGAAGCGTCGCCAAATGAACAGCATCATCTTTGACATGCTGAAGTGCGATAACCAGGGCCGTTTCTCCTTCGAAAGGAGGTTTACCAGCCAACATGTGATAGGCAGTCACACCAAGCGAATAAATATCAGAACGATGATCGATGTCCAGCCCTTCGGCTTGTTCCGGACTCATATAAAGCGGCGTACCCATCGTCACACCAATTTGCGTGAGTGCCTGCTGGGAAGCATCATTGTTGATTCTTGCCAGCCCAAAATCAGTAACCTTCACCTCGCCTTTGGTCGAGAGCATGATATTTTCAGGTTTGATATCACGATGAATCACTCCCTGCTTGCCCGCCTCCTGGATTGCAAGCGCAGCCTGTCGTAAAACATTGATCGCCATCACCGGCTCAACAGCACCGTGACGCAAAACGTACTGACCAAGATTTCGGCCCTGAACATATTCCTGGCTGATGAAATACAGCCCTTCGGCTTCGCCGACTTCGTAGATTTGAACGATGTTGGCTTGAACCAAAGCGGCAGCCGCAATCGCTTCACGTCGAAACCGTTCAACATAAGATGCATCCCTGGCCAATTCGGGCCTAAGGATTTTTAGCGCAACATTGCGGCCAAGCGACGATTGGCGAGCCAGATACACGTCTGCCATTCCGCCCCGTCCAAGCCGCCGAAGCAAAACGTAGTCTCCAAGTTCACGCCCTGTCAAATCCGGCGCAGGGGTCGATGGTGGAGGCGACTCATGATTCATGGAATGAAGCGGCAAGGAGTGAGAATTCGAAACCAGCCCAACACGATGCCAATCTTCGATTCATTGAAATTCTTCCTGCCCCATTATGAACCGGAAACCGCAGAGTCACAACGTCTTTCGTGAACTCAAACACTGATTAACCGATTCAAACAAGATTGAAAACCTTGTCCATATTCGCGGAGACTTCCTTTAAGCGATCAAGATCGCCTCCAGAAACTTCGGCTGCAGCCCAACCGTAGTAGTTGATTTCCTTGAGCGCCTTACGAACATCTGCCCAGTCAAGATCGCCTTCGCCGATTTTTGTAAACTTGCCTTTGGCTCTCGAAAATCCCTTTAAATCAAGTTTCACCACACGGCGACCGAGCGTTCGAATCCAATCGCCCATGCTTCCATATTTCCAGTGATTGCCAATATCAAATTGCATTCCAACCCAAGGCGAATTCAGCTCATCAACGAACTTCACAAATTTGTCTGCCGTTTGCTTGTTGTCTCCGCCGTGGTCATACAAAAATTGATTCCAAACGTTCTCGATAGCAATATGAACCCCAAGTTCCGCAGCCAGCGGAATCGCTTTGGAAATGTTCTCGATCGCCCGCGGCCAAATCTCTTTCTCCGTTCCATGCTCTCCTTTGCCGATCACGAGTAAAGCAGTATTTCCTCCAACCGCGTGCGTGTCCCGTAATGCTGTTTGAAGATCGCGAAGCGCTTGACTGCGAACTGCTGCATCGGGACTCGTATGGCAAACATCCCAATGAGTCGAACAAACCGTCCCGTCCACTGGCAACCCAGTTTCCTTGATCGCTATTTTGGTGTCTTCGATATTCATCCCTGGTGAATTCATTTCGATTCCGGCAAACCCCGCCTCTTTGGCAATGTCGAATTTTTCGGTCAATGTTCCTTTGCCGCGAACCATTCCAATCTTTAGCGTCTTGTAAATTCGTCCCTTGAGCGAAACATCCTCAGTGGATTCTTGCGGTTTTAGGGAAGCGTTCATTCCAACAACTCCTAACGGCGCTGCGATCATTGATCCAGCGGTCGCCGCGACGAACGTTCGGCGAGTCAAATTAGAATTTGGATTTTGTTTTGAGCTGAACATTTGGAGACTTCCTGATAGTTATTCGAAAACTGGTTCGCTCCAACCTACGAAGCAAACTTTCTATCGTCAAGCAATCGGCTTGTTTGCCTGTGAATTACCCGAGGATTACTTCACTCGTTTCACTAAACCGGCGATCAAACGAAACAGGCATCGCTGTTGGAATCATACGCCGAGTGGATTAGGATCGTTCGGTCGGAAGCCCCAAAACGTGTATAAAGAAATTCGAATTGCAGAGAATTTTGAATTTGAACCAGGAAAATTCAAATGACCAAAAGCAAGATCTAGCCAAGTCCTCTCGCTTGAAATGGCTTGCTGTCAAAGCAATCAGTTGCTTCCTATGGCTGATCGTTTTCATCGCTTGGCTCTGGTGCATCGGTGCTGCAATTTTCATGCAAAGCCTGTTGCCCGCCTGGGCACAATACGGAATCGCGCTCATTGTGATTCTCGGCTATCCAATCTGGCTGTTTAAATCGCGATCATTCACAGCTAACAAGTGTCTTTGGACAGTCGCCCCTCTGCTGCTGGCGATCGTCGGATTCATCTTGCTCTACCGCACAGCAATACCGACGCATGACCGGTCATGGACAAACGGACAGAAGAGCCTGCCGTTCGCAGAGATCGCCGGCGACCAAGCAATCGTTCACGGCATTCGCGCATTTCGCTATGGCCCAACCAACGACCAACTCAACGTCTACGATGACACCTACGATTTGAATCAACTTGAAACTGTTTGGTTTGGCGTGGATCGTTTCACTGACTTCCAACCCATGGCGCACACTTTTTTGAGTTTTGGATTCGCAAAGGGTGACCACAAAAGCAACTATCTTGCGTTCTCTGTCGAAACTCGACGGGAATCAAGCGAAGAGTTGTACTCCCCGCTCAAAGGCATCTACAAGAATTACGAAATCATCTACGTGATTGCGGATGAGCAAGACGTTTTGTCCGTTCGTTCAGACGTTCGTCAGCATGTCGTTCAGCTGTATCCAATCAAGGCGACGAAAAAGCAGGCTAGAGAACTTCTGGTCGACATGCTTCAACGAGCCAATGGAATCAAACAGACGCCCGAGTTCTACCACACGCTTTCAAACAATTGCACAAACAACATCGTTTACCACACGAACAAACTACTCGAGAACCCGATCAGCACTTGGCAACGACGAGTCATTTTTCCAGGCTATTCGGACTGGTTAGCAATGGAACTGGGAATGATCGACACCGATCTGTCGCTTGAACAAGCTCGAGAACATTTCCGCATTGACGAGCGTGTGAAGGTCTACGATGGCTCGATGGATTTCTCAGAGTTCATTCGAATGAAATGAGCCTCAGCCAACGGCACTCGTGTCGCATCACTTTGTCGCTCTAATCAACCACATCAATCCGGGAGATCACGTTTTTAACAATCGCCATTGGATCGGCTGAGTTACTACGAAGCTGTGTGATCGCGGTTTGGACCAACTCAACATTTTGCGGGCTCTGTCGTTGAAGGTCACCCATCCAAGTCTGAATCGACAGCACATCCTTCATTGGACGTTTACCATCAGCGATTCCTTCTAGCAATTCCTTGATCTTCAAACTAGCCGAGCGACCATGCTTGATCTTTGGCCAGTATTTTTCGAAACCGCCTTCTTTCAAAAAGTCAGGACTGTTGTCCAAATCATGACATTCCTTGCAACGATCACGTTTTGATTCTTCGATGGTGACCCGCATTTCCAATGCTCGTTGAATTCTTACCGTCTCTTCTTGAACATTCAGTTTTTGCTTATCCGCTTTCTTTTGCATTTCAACATGAGCCGAACCAGGACCGTGGCAATTTTCGCAGCCATTGCCGTGCAGGTGCGCATCCTTGGCCGCATCAAGTAACCCTGATTTATAAGGGTAGAAATTTTGTGGATTCCAGCCCGTCGCGTGGCAACTAATGCACTCAGGATCGTAATCTCGTTGTACCCAAACACGATTGTCATTCGGGTTCTTTTCAAGGTCAGCCGTCGCTTCGAAATGTGGTCCGCCACCGCCATCGACTCCGTTTTCCCAAATATCGAACTCTTCGTCGTGACATCCGGCGCAAGACTCCGATCCAACAAACCGCGACTTTGCTGGAAAAGGATGATCCCGAGGAGAGATATCTTTCAGATCGCCACCAAGCCACAGGCCTTTCAGCTCCTCCTGATACTCTTTGAAGACTGCCTTCACTTCTTCGGTGTCCTTGTACCGATGATCCAACTGAACTCGTTTGTACTTAGTCGTTTTCCGACCGCCTTCATTGAACAATCCAATCAGGCCGACATACATTCCTTTCACGCCGACCTGAACCATCGCCGTTTGACCTCGAGCCGTTTTAATTTGCTGCGGCTGAAGTGTTGGGTCCCCTGCTCCACCAGCCGTTACCAGAACATCGAAATCAGGGAACTGTTTCGCCAACTCGACACAGCGATCTGGACTCGAAAATGCGATGAGCACTTTCATATCGCACTGGGCAGCATTCAACTGGGGAACGACTTGACTCAGTGCCTGGGCAGCTGGAACCGCTTGTAGCTCTTGTCGTCTCGCGGCGTCCATTTTCTCAACATGTTCGTCACCCACGATCATCGTGACGCCGATCTTTTTTCCGTTGGCCTGTAGGATCTGAAACTTTTTTGAAAACTCTCCAAACAGAGGCACTGCGTTGGCACACGTATAAGGCTTGGTTCCTTGCCTCTGGGCGCTGTCCATGGTTTGTGCCAGGTCGATAGCCGGCAATTTCAAATCATCCGGTCCCAAGCCAATCAAACCGTAGTTCATCGTTCGGCACAGCGCTTCGTATGTTTTGCGAAGCTTAATCACCGGTTGTTGGCCAAACCTTCGTACTTGATTTCCGGCATCTAACGCAACTAAATCCCAACCGCGGTCTTCCAAGATCTTCATAACGCGGTGGCGTCGCATCAGTCCGCCTTTTTGGCGCTCAAGCGTAATACAACCGCATGGCTCGATATACCCGTGCTGGCGACCAGTAATGAAGAGCACGAATTCAGGTTTGGTCGGATTCCCGTTGGCATCCACAGACCATTCCTTAACAAGATCTTCCGCTTTGCCTACTGGCTCGATCACCTCATCATCATCAGAGTTGCTAGCTAGAGCTTCACCGACGCTAGTGCTGGGTTCAGCAAAAGTGGAAAGTCGATGATTCGGAAATGTAAAACCAACGCAGCAAACGATGGCGGCGAGCACCAAGGAGGGCTTCCAAAACCTGAGGATAGGCGTAGCACTTTTCATTGTTTTTCCTCGCAGGGGTCACTGCGGGTCCGAGAATTCTGAACTGGCGGAGTTCCTTTGAAAGAATACAGTTACCGGCAATTTAGGTAAATGGCAACGATTCGAATTCATCACGATTTGCCGGACATTCGAAACTGAACGTATCAATCAAGCTCTTAGCCAACTTCTTGATACCGTTTGCGAAGCCAGTCGCGACAGTTGGTGAAAAATTCCTGAAAATCAGCCCGCTGATAATCTGGATACGTCCACCGACTTTTTTGCCATCGGTTGCCTTGATAAAAAAGCGTGATCTCAGCAAAGATCCCCTGCTGTAAATAGATTCGGTGGTCACGATTCTTGGTGGTCGCCAACACCAGTTTCGCCTCAGTGATATAGCCGGGATCAATATTCAAAGGACGGACCTCTGGGTGATTACTGGACTCGGCATACTGCTGCTCCCACTGGTTGGACTGAACTTTTGTGCCAGCCAACTCGACGGGATCAATCAATCGTTCAAAAGCGACTAATTGTTTGCGAAGATCCGTTCCCATCTCGCGGGTGTAAAAACTTGTCTCCGAGAAATCGAACTCTGGGCTTTGTAGCGCAATCGGCCCCCATTTTTCGATCATGTTTTTTAGCGACCACTGGAACGCTTCGTCGTAGCGACTGATCACGGCCGCAATTAAGAGCACTGGGCGTTGTTGTTTTAATTGACCCATAAAATCAAATGCTACTCAAATGCAGCTGACACTAATTCGTTGACTGTTTCGTCACGACTCGATTTCTAGTTAACAACTTCGTGAACTTAGAAGACTCTCAAAATTTCGGCGTGACCAGAACTCTTGACGAGTTTCGCTACCCAAAAATTGAGCCGAACTGAATCTTCTAACACGGAATTGCTCTGACGACTAAATGTAAACTGGCTTAGTCGTCAAAGCTTGTATCCCCAAACGACTCTGGCCCGGAACACTAATACGATTTTGCAAAAATCCCGCGCGTCTCAGTCGGCTTGCCCGTAAAGATACATGTCCCCGGCGTTTTTTCTTGGCCAAGCGGAATGCATCGCGGCGTTACCTTGAGTGGTTTGAGCATTTCATCCGTTTCAGGACAGTCAACGAAATGGCATTCTGCAAACCCAGCGTGAATTTCCGGCTTGTTGGAATTCTTGGGAGTAAAGTACGCTTTGAAATCCTCGAACGAATCAAATGACTTCGTATTCTCAGTTCGAACGGCAAGCGCCCTTTCGAAAAGTCCCTTTTGAATATCATCTAATGTGTCCGCCAAATTGGCCACGAACTCACTTCGTCCAACGCCGGTCGATTTGGGTTGATCACGACGACCAACGAACACGCTGTCGTTTTTAATATCTCGAGGACCAACTTCGACGCGGATCGGCACACCACGTTTGACGTGGAACCACTTCTTTTCACCGCCTCGCATATCGCGTGCGTCCAAAGTGACTTCGACCGGTTTACCAGAATACTGCACGTCGGAGATTTCTTTGACCAACGATTCACAATACTCCATCACGGTTGCGCGCTCTTCGTCTTTTCGAATGACCGGGATAACGACAACTTGTTTGGGAGCAAGTTTAGGAGGAAGTACCAATCCATCATCGTCGCTGTGCGTCATGATCAAAGCTCCAATCATCCGCGTTGACAGCCCCCATGAGGTTGTCCAGCAAAACGATTCGCCACCCTCGGCATTTTGAAATTTGATGTCTTGGGCTTTGGAAAAATTCTGACCAAGAAAGTGTGATGTGCCTGCCTGAAGCGCTTTACGATCCTGCATCATTGCTTCGATCGAAAGCGTCATGTCAGCGCCCGGAAAACGTTCGCCGATCGTTTTCTCACCTTTGATCACTGGCATCGCCATGAACTCTTCTGCGAACGTCGCATAAACATCCAGCATACAGCGAGTTTCTTCGAGGGCTTCTTCTTTAGTCGCATGCGCGGTGTGGCCTTCTTGCCAAAGAAACTCTGCCGTTCGCAAGAACAACCTGACTCGCATTTCCCAGCGAACCACGTTTGCCCATTGATTGATTTTGAGCGGTAAGTCCCGATAGGACTCAACCCATTTCGCAAACATGTGACCGATGATGGTTTCACTGGTAGGCCGAACAATCAGTGGCTCTTCAAGTTTTCCGGCTGGAATCAATCCGCCATCGGGTCCAGGCTCTAGCCGGTGGTGCGTGACGACGGCACACTCTTTGGCGAAACCTTCAACATGTTCGGCTTCTTTTTCCAGAAAACTCTTGGGAATAAAGAGCGGGAAATAAGCGTTCTCGTGACCGGTGTCTTTGAACATTTTATCCAGCACACGTTGCATGTTTTCCCAGATGCCATAGCCCCATGGTTTAATGACCATGCACCCACGTACAGGCGAGTTTTCTGCCAGATCGGCGGCCCGGACGACTTGTTGATACCAAGCTGGATAGTCTTCTTCACGGGTGGGGGTGATTGCTGTTTTTGCCATTTTCCAATAAGCGTCCAAAGTGTGAGGTTTCAGCGAATCGGCATTGTAGAGCTTGATTGCCCCGGTCGAAAGTCACATTGAACGCGGCGATGGGGTTTGAACAGAGTGCTAACCAATTCTGGATGATTGGATGTCATCATCGTGCCAAGAGAAGTTTCTGACAGCGTTCTTGTGATTGGCCAACATCGCCCATAAAATCGCGCCTCACCGATTAAACTGTGCGACAGATTTGCTCCCAACCCACTTCAAAATTTCGAGAATCCCATGAGCCGGCGTTTCGTCAATGAGCTTACTGATGGCGAAGCCATCGATCAGGTTTTTCTGGCTTCTGAAAAACAGCTTCGTACTAACCGTAACGGGAATCTCTACATCCAGGTTCGCTTAAGTGACAAAACCGGTTCTGTTACCGCGATGCTTTGGAACGCAAATCAAAAACAGTTTGACGGATTCGAAAACGGCGAGTACATCCACGTCGCCGGCGCGGCTCAGGTCTACAACGGTGGCATGCAAATCCTCGCCAAGAAACTATCAAAGAACGACCGCGAGATCGACGAGGCCGATTTTGTCACGTTGTCGACCAGCGAAGTCGAAGGACTCGTGGCACGGGTGGCGGAGATGCTCCGCGGCATGTCCAACGTTCATCTTCGAAATCTCGCCGAGTGTTTCTTGGTCGACGAAAAATTCATGGAAGGTCTGCGCTCCGCACCCGCCGGAGTCAAGAACCATCACGCCTACCATGGCGGACTGCTTGAGCACGTCGTTTCGCTGATGGAAATCTGCCACTTAGTGGCCCCAAAATATCCCAACCTCGATGCTGATATTTTGATCATCGGAGCGTTCCTTCACGACGTTGGAAAAATACGCGAGCTTACTTATCATCCGGACCTAGGCTATTCCACTCAGGGTCAATTGATTGGTCACTTGGTTCAAGGCGTGAGCATGCTGGACGAGATGATTCGTGAAACGGAAAAACAATCTGGCGAAAGTTTTCCAGAATCGCTTGCGAACCATTTGCGACACATGATTGTCTCCCATCACGGACAGTACGAATTTGGCAGCCCCAAGCTTCCAATGACGCTCGAAGCCATCACGCTTCATTACCTCGACAGCCTCGACGCGCGAATCCACAGCGTGACTCAACTCATCGCTGAGGATCCCAACAAAGACAGTCCCTGGACCGTCTACCATCCGTCGATCGGTCGCAAGATCTACAAGGGCGAATGAGGATGGGCGCATAGGCCGGCCATCCCAACCGCCGCAAACGTAGCCGCCACTAACGTAGAACGTAGGCCGTATCAGGAGCGCAGCGACGCCAATACGGCATCATGCTAAGAAATCTTCGGCAACAATTCTTGCGTTGGTGCATGCGCTGCCGCACACCGGGTTCGCCAACGCTGCCGAAAACCAGCGTCCGTAAACCCACCCCGACATAGGATTAAGTCCTCTACCGGAAATCAAATCCGCAAAAAACGGGCGTAAAAAACGGCGGCACCACTGAG
>CAZQQR010000002.1:34174-37174 GCA_964595515.1 uncultured Pirellulaceae bacterium | reverse complement strand
CTACCGGAAATCAAATCCGCAAAAAACGGGCGTAAAAAACGGCGGCACCACTGAGAACTGGTGCCCCTCTCGTGTAGCAATTTGATGCTACCCCTAATAAACTTTACTCATGAAAGAAAAATTAAACTTGGAAAAGCTGATTCTGGACGTTGTCCTGAGCGACAACTATCAACCCCTCAAACTCCGCGGGATCGCAAAGAAGATCAAACTCCCCGACGAAGAACGTGAAGTCAAACGAACGATCAAACGTCTCATCAAAAAGGGCAAACTTGCTTACGGCCCAAAACACTTAATCATGCGAGCCAAGGGTAACCCGCAAGCCAACAACGGTGGCAAGAAGCCCAAAACAAAATCAAACGAAGTCATCGGTCTCTTCCGGCGCACCTCGGGTGGTTTCGGATTCGTAACCCCAAAAGGTTCGACCGCGACCGATCGCTCCGATGATATCTTTATCCCAAAAACAAAAACTGCTGACGCTGCTGATCGCGATATCGTCAAGATCTCAATCTCTGATCGTCGCGAAGGAAAATTTCGAAAATCCGGCCGGATCATCGACGTCGTTGAACGTAACACGCATCAGTTCGTTGGAACTTATAAAGAAGCCGGCGGATTTGGAATCGTGGTCGTCGATGGTGGCGTATTCGAATCTGGAATCTTGGTCGGTGACGCCGGAGCAAAAAATTGCCGGATTGGTGACAAAGTCGTCATCGAGATGGCGAACTTCCCTTCCAATCGTCAAGACGGTGAAGGCGTCATCGTCGAAGTGCTTGGCGATCGCGGCCAACCAGGAATCGATACCCTCAGTGTGATTCGACAATTCGGATTACCCGAAGGCTTTTCCGAAGCCGTTCTCGATGACGCGCGAAAACAAGCCGATGCGTTCGAAGAAGAAATCACCGACGACCGGACGGACTTCACCGGGAAAACCGTCATCACGATTGACCCAAAAACGGCTCGCGATTTTGACGACGCGATCTCACTGGAGAAACTGGAAAACGGACACTGGGAACTCGGAGTCCATATTGCCGACGTCTCACATTTTGTTCCTTACCGATCCGCACTGGACAACGAGGCCTTCGCCCGAGGAACGTCAGTTTATCTTCCTGACCGTGTCATCCCGATGATCCCAGAGATCATCTCAAACAATCTCGCCAGTCTTCAACCTAACCGTGTTCGATATTGCATGAGCGCGTTGATCGAATTCACAGACGATGGAATTCCTGTTAACACGGAGCTTCATCGTGGTGCGATCAAGTCTGTTCATCGGTTCAACTACGAAGAGATCGATGAGTATTTGCTGAACGACCGGCCTTGGAAAAAGAAACTGACGCCGGAAGTGTTTGAGCTTGTTCGCAACATGCACACGCTGGCAATGAAGCTTCGAAGCCGCCGCATGGACGCTGGAGCGATTAATCTTATCCTCCCGGAAGTCAAAATCGACCTCGATAATGATGGCCGAGTATCGGGAGCCCACACCGTTGATAACACCGAGAGCCATCAGGTCATCGAAGAATTCATGCTGGCTGCCAACGAAGCGGTCGCCCAGCGAATGTGCGACGACAAACTGTTTTACATGCGGCGAATTCATGCTCAACCAGCCGAAGCGAAACTAAAAGAACTGACGAACTTTGTCCAGCAACTCGGGATCGAATGTGATTCACTAGAGAATCGTTTCGAGGTGAAACGCGTTATCGAACAATCCGAGTCGATGCCCGAGCAGCACGCTATCCACTTTGCCGTGCTGCGAAGTATGCAAAAAGCGGTCTACAGCCCGGAAGAAATTGGTCACTACGCACTCAACAGC
Source organism: uncultured Pirellulaceae bacterium (assembly GCA_964595515.1). Classification (GTDB taxonomy): domain Bacteria; phylum Planctomycetota; class Planctomycetia; order Pirellulales; family Pirellulaceae; genus Mariniblastus. The sequence goes on along the minus strand of CAZQQR010000002.1, from coordinate 35,370 downwards.
GAAAACTACTGTCACTTTACTTCTCCCATCCGCCGCTACCCTGACTTGATCATCCACCGAATGGTTGGTGATCTCGTTGACGGCAAAACTCCCGATGCCGATTTCGACCGGCTAGCGATGCTTGGCAAACACTGTAGTGAACTCGAAAAACGAGCTTCCGATGCTGAGCGTGATTTGATCAAGCTTAAACTTTTGAATTTCATGTCAGACAAAGTCGGCAAAAAAATGCTGGCCGTCATCACCGGCGTCGAAGCGTTTGGCGTGTTCGCTCAAGGCATCGAAATCCCAGCCGAAGGCTTGATTCCAGTTGCCAATCTTCCATCCGATTCGTACCAGTACGACCGAGGCACAAGAACGCTACAAGGTTTTCGAGCGGGGAATTTGTTCAGGCTGGGTGACAAAATCGAGGTCGTCGTTGCCGTGGTAGATCCCGATCAAAGAACGCTTGAATTTGAATTAGTTGGAGTCGAACCAACGCCCAGCAATGTCGCTCGGCGAAGCCGACCAGATGGCGACCGCAATTCTCGCTCCGGCAAAGGTTCTCGCAATTCTTCATCTCGAAATAAATCAAAGACTGCAACGAGCAACCAAAGAGATTCAAAAGAAGGCAAATCAAAAGAGAGCAAACCGAAAAATCACAAATCGAGCAATCGAAAATCAAGCGATCGCACTCCACGCAAACCGAAAGTCTCACGCAAAAAGAAACGCTCATCGTCTACCGACTGGGAAGATCGCCGGGCGGTCGGACGCCAGTGGGGCCAGGGCAAGAAAAAGAAGAAACGAAAGCGATCATTCGACACAGAAGCGGAAGTAATCGAAGAAAAAGGCAGATCCAAAAGTAAGGAAAAACCCAAACAAAAGGCTGAGACAAGAAACAAGAAAAAGGCTGCTAAGAAGAAAAAATCCGCTGGCAGTAAGTCGCCGAAAACAAAATCCAAATCGAAAAAACAGAAGTCTTCCAAGGATAAGGCTAAGCGGAAAAACACCAAATCCAAAAAGGCATCTCGCAAATCAAAAAAGACAAAGAAGAAGTAACCCCTTGTCGAGACCGAGACCCCAGCCCGAAACATTGCACCAGATGAGACGCGTAGTGGTTCGTCAAAGTTGAATTGACTAGAACCAAACACGCTTGCTCAGGAAATTCTTATTCTTCGGATTCGTCTGCGATCGTACTCCAATATGCAAACTCGCGTTGG
>CAZQQR010000002.1:29195-34074 GCA_964595515.1 uncultured Pirellulaceae bacterium | reverse complement strand
TTCTTATTCTTCGGATTCGTCTGCGATCGTACTCCAATATGCAAACTCGCGTTGGTCACTCGGCGCCACGACCTCCGCAGAAAAAACTGTTTCCAAATAGGCATCCGTTTTAATAAAAAACGCAGGCTTTTGCTCGTTCGCTTCAACCCAATCAGCCTCTAACGAGTCGTCCTTGGCAGCCGCTCGACCCAATCTTGAAAACAGAGCAAACGCCCGGCGGGCGAACGGCGGTGACATATCTGTCAAATGAAAGAAATACCGGTTCCCGCAACAACGACAACTCAGCACACCTTTGATTGGCCCATCGTAAAAATCAAAATGCGACTCCACAACCAACAAGTTTGCTTCAGATTCGTCGAGTTGCGAAAGCTTACATGGTTCCATTCTAGAGTCTCCTACGAATCTTCAAACTGAGTTGAACTCGAATCGGCGTTTAGAAAAATCGGGCTCGAAGAGCCCGATGAAGATTTCCAAGACCGAATACACTTTGCCTACCAGCTGTTATTTTGCTGGCGCGTCGTTCGAGAAAAACTCTTAGTTTGTCTCTCGCTCACTCGGCGGTGGAGTTTTCAACTTGCGCTCAATGGATCGAATATCGAGCTTCCAAACTCCGCGTCCATGAGTCGCAATTACCATCATTTTATCGCGAGCCTGAAAAGCAATATCGTGAACGAACGTGATGGGGAGTTTGCTACCTAGCACCTGCCATGATTTAGCTTGATCCGTCGAAACATAAATCCCCATATCCGTTCCAACGTACAACACGTTCGTCGTGTACGGATCGTCCGCAATCACGTTCACGGGACCACCTGGAATACCACCGCTAATGTCTTCCCAATTGTTGCCGTAATCCGTTGATCGATAAACGTAGACTTGGAAATCGTTATGACGTTTGCCGTTAAGCGTCACGTAAACGGTTCCCTCATCATGTCGCGAGGCTACCACTCGGCTAACGAAAAGTTCTGGCAATCCATCCGTGATCTCTTTCCAATCCTGGCCACTGTTCTTGGTCACGTGCAATCGTCCGTCATCCGTTCCTGCATAAATCACACCAAACTTTTTCGCTGACTCGCTAATAGAAGAAATCGTCGAGTAAGAAATGTTTCCCTGTTTTTCTGGATCAAAAGCTGTCAAATCCGGGCTAATTTGCTCCCACTGGTCACCGCGATTCATGCTTCGGAACACATGGTTCATGCCGTGATAGATCACCCGCGAGTTGTGGGGTGACAACATGAATGGAGCAAGCCATTGACCTCGTAGTGGCGGATCGCCTTCGGCGGGTTTTGGCTTGATCCGCGTCGTCTTGCGAGTGTACAAATCAGTCCGCATCAAGCTTCCATAAAACGACTCTGAGTAAATCGTATCCTGATCTTCCGGATCGACTGCGTGATAACTCGCTTCTCCTCCAGGCGCGGTCGCCCAATCCCGCGGATCATCCCGGCCCGGCGTGTGGTCGGAAGGTCCAGCCCAGGAATGATTGTCTTGAATCGATCCAAACACATTGAACGGCTTCGCTTTGTCGACTGCCACGTTGTAAAACTGCACGACAGGTAAGTTTTCAAGGTTCTTCCAAGTCTGGCCGCCATCGTAAGACAGATTCACACCGCCATCATTTCCGTTGATCACGTAGTCGCCGTTGTCAGGATCGATCCACATCGCGTGATGATCGGCATGCAAACCTCGATCGTACAATCGCTGATACGTCTTTCCGCCGTCGGTCGATTTGAGCAATTGAACACCCATGATATAGCTGGTGTTTTCGTCCGACGGATCAACACGAATCTGACTAAAAACCCAACCGTATGTTGAGAACAGGGCCTGCATCAGCCTATTGCTTTCACTGACCTTGGCCCAAGTATCACCATAGTCATCCGAGCGATATACCTCTGCTCCCTTGATCACATCCTTTTTTTGCCGGCCATAGGAATCCAGCTCTCCATCTTTTGCTTTACGTGCTGACTCGTGGTTATCGATCAGCGCGTAAATCACATTTGGCTTGCTCGCAGCCAGCGACAATCCGATTCGACCTGATTTATCGCGAAGCGGAAGGCCTTCACTGACTCGTTCCCAACTGCTGCCACCGTCTTCTGATTTGTAAATCCCACCGCCTGGTCCCGGGACCGGATCACTCCAGCGTTTTCGAATTCGATGCCACATCGAAGCATACAGTCGGTCAGGATTCTCGGGATCAATCACGATGTCGTTCGCGCCAACCATGTCCGATTCAAAGAGAACTTTCTTCCAAGTGATTCCGCCGTTGGTGGTCTTGAAAATCCCCCGCTCCGCATTGGGTGTGTACTCGTGGCCTCCCGCTGCGATGAAAACTACATTCGAATCTTCAGGATGAACAACGATTCGGGCAATGTGATGGGTATCGGCAAGCCCCATGTGCGTCCAAGTTTTTCCAGCGTCAGTTGATTTGTAAACGCCGGTTCCCGCCATACTGCTTCGAAAGATATTGGACTCACCACCACCAATCCAAATCGTTTCCGAGTTTGTAGGATCAACTGCAATCGCACCCCATGCCGCCGAGGGCGCATCGTCAAACAAAGGCTGCCAACTGGTCCCTTCGTTCTCAGTCACCCAAACGCCTCCCGACGCCGAAGTAACATAAAACGTAAACGGTTTGTCGTGGGGTTTCGCGATATCAGTAATCCGCCCACTCATGTGTGTCGGACCGATGTGTTTCCACTCAAGCTCTTTGTAAGCAGAATCTTCTACCATTTGCAGGTGCTGCTTGTGCCACTTCAGGCGCGCTTCTGGCGAGTACTCGGGAGGCTTAGCGGCACTGTTTGCTGAAGCGTTTGCCCCGGAATCCGTTTGAGATGTTTCGGGTTGCTCTTCAACAACCAACGTTTGCTTGCTCAGAACTTCGCCCGAATTCGTGATTAAGGCGGCCAATAGAAAAAGCGGAATCAAATAAGCAGTCTTGTACATCGTCGCTCCGAAAGGCTTAGGTCAGTCATCATCTTAAACGGAACAAGATTCCCGTCCAAGCAAATCAGTCATTCCATCTGAAAATCGCCAATGCCAATGTAAACGGAACCACCGTCCAGACCAGGATGATCACGATCTCCAACCCTAATGTAGAAATCGGCTTTCCATCCATCATCAAAGCACGGAGCGAGTCGATCACAGGTGTCAGTGGCAACCAGCGGATCAGCGGCTGAACGATCTCTGGAAATCGCTCGTACGAAAAGAAAATGCCGCTCAACGTCCACATTGGGAGCATCACCAGATTCATCAAACCCGAAGCCGTCTCCAGCGTTTGCGCTCTTGACGCGACCAATAGCCCGATCGCGGCAAATTCGACCGCGCCAATCAAGACAATGAACAGAATCGAAAACCAGTTGCCGTAAATCCGAACACCAAACAGGAGATAGGAAAAAACTAACAAGACGACGATTTGAGGAATCATGAAAACCAGCCGGCTTACCATCATTCCCATCAAGAAATGAGATCGCTTCATCGGCGTTGCCATAAAACGTTTCAGTAATTTCCGAATACGCATATCAACAATCGCGAATCCAACGCCCCACAATCCTCCGCCCATCAAGCCCATCCCCAGCAAACCAGGAACAAGAAAATCAACGTAGCTTCCCCCAGGCTCGTCAAACTCAACATCGACCGCTTTGATTACATCCTCACGGCCCTGTGATTGTTGTAAACGATTATCGACCAGGTTCCGTGCCATCAAACTACCTGGCCGTGCCGGATCGTATTTGTACTGGACATCATTCAACGAATCGCCCGTGGAAATTGCCAAAACCGTTTTTCCAGTCCGCAAACGATTGGCAGATTCATTGGCGGCTACAAGCCGAGGTTTAAGCTGTTCGTGCTCACCCAACAATCGCATTACTTCGGAAGCCTGACCTTCATCCACCACGTCGATATCATACGACTCGACTGGTTTGTTTCGAAATGCGATTCCGAGAACGATTACCATCATCAGAGGAAAGAAATAAACCCAAAAAACGGCTTCTGGCCGGCGCACGAATTCCCGGAGCCTTGCCGACGCAACTGCCAGAATTGGATGAGTTGTTTTTACCATGATGGTGCTTACTCTGCCCTCGCCCTAATCTTCAATCAGATGTCGCCCGGTTAGGCTGACAAAAACGTCTTCAAGGCTGGCATGCCGAGTACTCAAACTGGATAGCGAAATTCCTTTTTCTGCCAAGCCACTAATCAATTGCGGCAACACGATATGGGGCTGACTAACCGTAAGCTTGATCTCGGATTCTGATTTGTCGATTTTATCGACCGTTGGAATCGCTTGGATCATCGAATCGTCAATGGAGTCATGATCGCGATCGGTTGAAAATTCGATCACATGCTCTGCCCCAATCGAGCGGATCAAATCGCTTGGCGTGCCTTCAGCAATTATCTTTCCAGCGTCAAAAATAGCGACTCGATCGCACAGACGTTCAGCTTCTTCCATGTAATGCGTCGTGAGTAAAACGGATTTGCCCTCTCGTTTAAAGTCTTCGATGATTTCCCAAAGCTGACGGCGACTACTTGGGTCCAAGCCAGTGGTTGGTTCATCCAGGAAAATCAGTTCTGGATCGCCAACCAGCGCCGTCGCCACGGCCAGTCGTTGTTTTTGCCCGCCAGAAAGCGTTTTGATCCAAGCGTCTTTCTTTTCCTGCAGCGATACCCTGCCAAGCGCTGCTTCTGCGGAAATTCCTGACGAGTAAAAACTACGAAACAGGTTTAACGTTTCGCCGACACTGAGTCGATCGCTCAACTGCGTTTCCTGTAACGATACTCCTATTCGCTCGCGAATCGCCAGATCGTCTTTTCCCCACTGCATCCCAAGGACTTCCGCTTCGCCTGACGTGGCGGACAACAAACCCTCCAAAATCTCGATCGTTGTAGTTTT
>CAZQQR010000002.1:26773-29095 GCA_964595515.1 uncultured Pirellulaceae bacterium | reverse complement strand
TCCATCTCTTCGAAATCAAAATCCTTGGGCTCCGTCCAGAAAACTGCCTGAGATTTATTCGCTTCGACAATCATCACGGTCTTCGAGGTGCCATCCTGAACGCTGGCGATTTTTACTCCTAACGGATTCCGCTGATCTCCAACCGATTTCTCCGGCGCGGAAAACATGCCCTGTTTTCCCGCCACACCAAGGTAAACAGTTTTTCCACTATCCAATTCAATTGCGGGTTGCTTGAACGTATCCGGCATCTCATCGATAAGAGCTTTGTTGTGTTCACTGTCCCATGGCTCATCCAATCGAAATTTTTCATAGAGTTCCTGCTCCTCAAGGTAAGGAAGAATGTGAACTCGCCAGCTCAAAAGTCGATTACCATTTTTGTCTTTGGAATAGGCGGCTGGAAACCTCATGTGACTCGCTTCAAAGTTCAGATTGGACAGCATCAACTGCCGGACATTATTCATACTCTGCGCCTTCCGTGCAGCAGAGCGAACCTGTTGGATAGCAGGAAGTAACATCCCAATCATCACCGGAGTGATCGTGGTGACGCCCGGCAAAGTCATTCGTTCAACAACCTGATACCCCTTCTCCGTTCGGTAAAAAGCCAACACGTTAGGCTGAATCCCATTGGTCACAATATTTGTGGGAGGAAGCGCTTCCATATCAAAACCAGCCTCGGTCATCGAAGGCCCCGCCAACGCAGGAATCGCGGCGTAAGCAATTTGCAGAATGCTTTCCAGCTCAAGATAGTGAACACCGATTGGATTCCCTAGCCCGCCGTTCTTGTCGTTGTCAAACAAGTCGCTTACCCGCTGAGTCGTTAAAATCTTGCCGGTTGTTCGACCTGCTTTTCTCAAATGAGAACTAATTGCTTTGGGATCAGCGCCAACGTAAAGCTCATCCTCATGAATCAAGAAGTAGATCGTGGGAGCAATCTGATTTTCAATTGCAACTGGAAGCACCGAATACAACGGACCGTACTTTGATTCTTCAGTTTCGACAAAAAAATCTTCCGACGTATCGTTCAGTTTTTTGATCGCCTTGGCTACTTTTTCCGCCGTCTTTGTACCGTCTTTTAATCGGATGTACGCGACAGCGCCACCCGCTGGATTGAACATGGATATTTTCTGGTAGCTAACCATCATTCCATCAACGCCGCCAATCACATCGTCTTCAAAATCAATGCCCGTATTCTCAGCGAAATTTCTGGTAAACGATTCAATATCCTTTTTGGCGTTGTCGGCGACAAAATCCTTCATCCCCCAGAATCGTTCGTGCGCAATTCGACCGGCGAACAGAATGTTCACGGAATCAGGAACTGATCCGAGATCTTCCAGCTCCATTGGTTTCGAATCCAGTAGGCCCATCACGCCTTGGGGGTTTGGGGCACAGTGAATCGAAGTTCTCATGATCGTGTCATCACCGGCAACACCGAGCACAGAACTCACTTTTCCGATTTCGTCCAAGTAAAGCTCTGCGGGGATATCATCGTCAGATTGAATCTTCTCCACTTGTTTAGGAATATCCCAGTGCATCACCCCAGCCAAACGCTCTACTTTGAGTTCGGCTTCAATCTCGGAATACCATTTCGGTTTGGTTGAATTTCGGAAATCAGCAAGCAGCTTTGAATACTCACCCTCGCCCGATGCAATCAACAGATGCCCGTCGACGATTCCATACTCCGCAGGATCGGTCATCGCACTGCCACGGTAAGCACGAAACTTCTCATCGTCGACAACCGGTCGAAGGTCGCCTGCGTACTCTTTCTCGAATCTGGCTATCAACCCACGAGCGAATTCTTCGTGCTTTCCCAGCTTGAGAATGAACTTTAGCTTGGGCCGCTCGATGGAAGCCTCGGTCATGTACAACACCCATGGCTGCGTGAGCGCGATCGAGGGGGCGCTCGCAAGAAAAGCCTGACCAATCGCATCACGTGGATCGTCCGAGCCGTTTTTCTCGACCTGCACTTTCGCCCAACGATCCAGTTCATCCACAAAGTCCATGATCTCGGGCTGAGCCATCCAACGTTCTGTAGAATTTCCCTCTAAATCCGGTTTGAGCTCACCGGTCCACCCAAGAAAGAACTCACAATTCTCAGGAGCCCAATTACCAATGTCTTGCTGTTTCTGCTGAACAAAAGCTTCACAATTCAAACAAGCAAAATCGAACGCTGCAAAAACAACGAACAACACAAAAGATCGACGCCAAAACATTTTGAACTCCAAACCAAAAGAACACGAGAGAACCTCGCCTTTGAGAAGGAGACAATGTAGGTGACTAACCAGTCGACGTCAAAACATGCTTGTGGTAATTGACTTTTGAAAA
>CAZQQR010000002.1:8440-26673 GCA_964595515.1 uncultured Pirellulaceae bacterium | reverse complement strand
TAGGTGACTAACCAGTCGACGTCAAAACATGCTTGTGGTAATTGACTTTTGAAAAATCAAATTTGTGCACTTACGAAGGTTTGAGGTCATTCATTTCGCTGCTTCAGAAGCAATTGCCGAAATTGGTTTTACCCTTTTGAAGTTCAGCACGTTTCCCGAGCGAGAACAGCAACCAGCTGGATAGCGAAGAATCAACGCGTCGTCAAAAATTTGGTAGCTCGCGAAAAACGGTTTTCCGTTTTCCAAAGTAAACATGATTGGCACACCATTTGACAATTTGTGCTTCGTCAATGCGTTGAAAGGGGTATCAGAAAAATCGACCGTCATCGTCACTGTTTTTGAAGGAAGACGTTCATGTTTTGCAACAATCCGATTGCCGCTGATCTCCAGTTTTCCGGACTTTACCGCAAACGACAAAAACTGCTCGCCGAGCTGCTCGGGAGATTCACCGCCTAGCGAGCCTGTTTCGCTACTAAGATTCCAGGTTCCAGCCATCTTCGTCAAAACGGATTCAGATTCGATCTGCCCAACATTTTCAATCGCCGAACCGATTTCCGACTGGGCCTTTGGAGTAGTCTGAGCATCCGAATTGGAAACGGCAACTGAAACGAAATAGAAGACCACTGTTAACAAGCTTCGACTTACAAACGCTCTCATGATTCACCTGGTGTCACGGTTTTGAAGTTACTCGATTTTAACCCACAATGGCGTGCCTAGTTCTGCCAATCGTGTAACGAGTGTGTAACAGCGGAGCCAGATCACACGACTGTAGGAACGAGCCAACAAAGATCATTGGCCGGTGGACCCGAAACCAAAAGCAAAAATTGCGATCAACCAACAATCACAGTCTGTCGATGCGTTCAAGGCCGATGCCGTATGGGCGTCGCTGTCGCTCCTGATACGGCCTACGTCGTGCTCGGTCGCCGAAAAGATAAGCAACAACCGACGCCGCGGCGAATATCGCTTGGCAACGGCTTACAAATCTACGATCGGAAGTTCTGATTAATGAACCACCAAAGCCGATAACCGAGCGAACGATAGCCGGTGAAAATTCTCGCCTGACCACCCATACCGATTTTCAAAGGCATCTGCGTCTCGTCCAGCGGAACCCTGGCGTAATACTGGAAATTATTATGCTCGTAGCCAGCGACCATTTCTAACACTGGATCAGGTGGTCGCTCTTCGGATTCAGGAAGTCCTTGAGGATTCTTGGCGTAGTCTTTTCGATCAATCGAATAATCGGTTTCACGAACCGTTTCAATTTTCGATTGATAGACTTTTCCCGGCTCTGAATAAAATTTGATCTTGGTCGGCTGCGTTTCCTTCGCAAAATACACTTGGTGCTCCGTCAGGACCACAACGGCGTACCACTGAGAAAGATCAGCAACCTCACAAAACCGTTGGCTTCGCTGCGCCGAAACACTATTCTGCTGGCCGTACAGCAACGGCTGCATTTCGACTTCTTCGACTTCCTGCGAACTGCGACCAGCATGCTGATAAGGAGTCGCCATCACTGTTCCAGCAATCGGAGTCGTCAGCGTTAAATAGCTATGTTGTTTTTTCAGTGAATCATAGGTCTGCTGAAGCTTGAGAACTTCTGTAAACAATGACTTGGTTACGTCTTCGGCAGATGGACCCTCTGTCACAATCTTGACGCGTGCTCGCTCAAGCTCATTCTTCTTTTCATCGATCTTGGATTTGGCTTCTAGCAGCTGAATTTCCAACTCAATATTCTTGAGTTTGGCGATGGTTTGGCCCTTTTCAACCACCTCGCCTGGCTTCACATCCACCGACTCAATCAGACCTGATTTTTTCACCCAGATCGTTTCAATTTGACTGGGCATTACCACAAGATTGCATCGCAAATAGTGCGGCAGTGGAAAACAAAGAACCAATCCAACGACGGCCAGAACACACAACAGCACCGCCGAAAATCTTACCTTCTTCACTTGATGCATCCGCCCTGGAACTGACATGTATTTGTACAATTTGTAACCAGGCATGGCCAACATGCCTACAGCTGAGAACAACGCGATTCCAATACCCACTGACTCAAGGTGGTACGGCTCTAACATTTTGGTCAAGAACCAAACGATCGACAAAAGCACGAACCAGCGGTAACAAAACGCCGCAGTCGTAAACATCGCGAACGCCCAAGGACGATTGGAAGGCATCAACTGATCGTCTGGAATTTCCAGACCAAGCCAGTGCCGCCCCAACAACGTCGTCAGTGCTTTGTTCGATTTTTGATACAGGTTCGGAATCTCCAACACATCGCTCATGATGTAATAACCATCAAAACGAAGCAGCGGGTTACCGTTGAACAGGATCGTACTGATCGAGCTAATCAACATCACGCGCAGGCAGATATCCTGAATCAAACCCGGCTGCACAAACCACCAAACAAACGTGGCGATCGTCGCAAGGATAACCTCCACATACATACCCGCTGCTCCAATGGCAGCGCGATGCCATTTGTTGGGCAGCCTCCAACTATCGGACACATTGCAGTACAGACACGGCGTCAGCACCAGCAACATGAATCCAATTTCGTGACATTCACCTCCCAACCGCTTACACGATAGCCCATGGCCAAACTCGTGAAAGACTTTGGTGACGCACAAAACAATAACAAACAAGTACCATTGCTTGGGATCAAAGAAGGCATCAAAACCAGGCAGCTTTGCGGAGAACGCGCCCCAATTCATCAACACCGAAAGCAACGCGATAGACGCCAACATCAACACTGCGATGGCACAAACCTTGGTAAAAATCCACCAAGTGTACGGCAGTAGAAAATTCAGGATCCGCTCAGGATCAAAGCCGCGATATCGAATGGCGAGAATATTGGCCATTTGACCAATACGCTCCATCCGTTTGTTTTTCTGGCCACGCTTCAGCAGTTCGATGCCCTGCCCCGTTGAATCGGAAATCACAAGACTGTCTTGATGAAAACGAGTTAGCAGTTGCTGTAAATCCTGACGCGTGATTCGTTTGGGCGCAAATTTTTCGTGATAGGCATCTTGAAGCTGATCGATGGTCTGATTGCCATCCAGCTGCTCCAACAAGAAATAAACGTGAGGCGGAAACTGGAAATATTTCTGGCCAAGCGGTTCTTTGACGACCCAATACTCAACGCCTTGATACGTCATCCGGTCGGATGTGAGGTCGGACCGCATTTTCATCCGAACCGGAGGCCCACTAGGAGGCTCCGACGGAACGACGCGCGGTGGATCGCCGGGCGGAAGAGGGATGATCGACATCGCTCCCCCTAAAAGATGACTTTGGTACGGAAGAAATCAATAATCTGATAGAAGCAAACGAAACCAAGTTGTCGCTTACCACAAAGGATTTTTGCCGTCACACCTGCACCGCTACGCAGCTCATCCTTCAGTTGCTTCAGCTCGTCTGGCTGAATTTGAACAATCGCTCGAATCACTGGCTCGCCCGTCGCCTGCGATTGAATCGCTCGGGTCTCAACGTCACTCTTTTTCAGTGTGCCTTTCAGATTCAAGTTTGGATTGGTTCCGATTTTAAATTCCACATCGAGTGGTTTGTTGTCATTGCGCCGAAACGCTTCATCCACATAACCAATCTCGCCCTGGTCAATCTTCAATTCCAACCGCCACTCACCTTTTAAATCAGCGACTTCTAACAGTGGAAAATTGGGCTCAATTGGAAACTCATTAAAACGCCGCTGAAGCTCCGACGTCACAATCGTCCCTGTGATGGGACTGGAGACTGTCTGGTACTCTTCCTTGAGCCGCCAAAGCTCAAGCTGTTTCTCCAGCGCCTTTTTACGCGATTCGTTTTGGCGAATCTGCATTCCAATGTCGTTTAAGTTTCTTGGATCCGTTCGGGGGTTGGACAGTTGCCCACCCAAATCACTGATCCTGAGGTCGATATTTTCAAGCTCAAACAGCGTCGTATCGATTTGCATTTTGAGATCTTGATTCTCAAGCTTCAACAGAGGCTGCCCCGCAACCACGTCTGCACGCTCACCCACCAAGACTTCTTCGACAATTCCATCCGTCTTGGAAAAAATCGTCTGCCGAATCGTCGGGTGCATTACACCGTCGACTTTCATTTTCAGCTCTTTGGGCCAAAACAGCATCGCCAAAGTCAAAATGCCAAGCGCCGCCAGCCCAGTCATCGTCTTGGCAAAATGGTCCCGGAACAAAAGTTTTTGCAACCAGCCAAGTCGCTTCCAAACCGGAAGCATGAAGATCTCGCTGTGCTTTCGCGTATTCTCCAACGCAATCTCAGACTGCTTTACAATCAGATTCAGGTCTTCTTCGATTTGAACTTCCGTCACATCGGCGTCAAAGTACTCAACGATCAAAGCACCCAACTTTTTAGGCTTGCGCTTGTGACGGCTACTCATTTCCAGATTGGGAACCTCTGGTGGTTTCGCAAATAGCGGGATGACGGCAAGTGTACGACTGTGAGATTCGTCTAAGTATTCATTGATCCGTTTGGCGACCTCGGGCGCGATCCCGTCCGTGCTGCCGGTAACCCAAAACGGAGACTCCGAACTCACGCTCGCAGTCGCAACATTGGAAAGCAATCGAATAACGTTTGCCCGGTTGTCAAAACGATCCTGACTGCTGATCGCTTTGACCTTACAAGTTCGTCCATTCCACTTCCCGACACTGACGCGATCACAATTGAGCAATCGTCGTGCTTCGTTGGCAATTGAAAACGCAGTTTCGTCATGATCAATCGAACGATGAATTTCACTGATGAACTCCATTCGACTACCCCAGGAATCAGCGTTTTCGCCAAGCCGACTGAGGTCCTGTTGCTCAAACCAACGTTGGAACAACTGGGAAATCTGATTCATGAATCGGAGGTAGCCCTCCTGAGCTTTGGTGCTGATATCGCCCCGTTGAACCAGTTCAAGTGTGCCACAACATTTCTTTGGCCGACTAAATACTGGAGAAAACAGCATCAAAAATGACTCATCCTTTAGCCCACTGGGATCGGTGGCATCGGGCGTACCGGTGAATGCTTCCGAGGTAACGCCCATCGGGATTTGGCGATCAACCACTTCCAAGATCGCTTTATTGTGCTGTGGATTGTCCTTGGACGTGATCTGGCGAGCGGTCTCATTCGGAGCGGTGCCCGAAAGGTGCGTTAGCTGTGGGACCTGATTCCCATTGATTTGCCAAAGTAGTGCACCATGAGCACCTGTGATTTTGACGACTTGAGTCAGAACAGCATTACAAAACTGGTCAAAGTCTTTTTCGCTTTGAGCCATCTCTGTAAGTTGCTGTATCGTCTTGCGCACCTCATCCCGGATCGCAGAAGCAGCTTGCTGTTGTTGTTCGCCAGTCGACATGGAGTCTCAAACTTAAAAGATGAGTTGGACATCAGAAACAACCCAAAGTGTGAGGTGAGTGTCCAACCGCCGAATTATAAGGTTGACTACCAGAATGGGAAACAAGTTCCCGACGTTTCGACCAGTTTGTTCACGGAACGAATAACTTTCTCGTTACAAACGGTTTATTTTACTTAGTCGAAGTTGTCGAGGATCGGATCCAAGCCCATCTCTCGCTGCGATTTCGCCAGCATTTTTTCGTTGTACATCAAGATCTTACGTGAACGGTAGTGCTGATTCTCTACCTTCTTTTGCGCCTTGTGGAAAAGTGGAATCCAATACGAAGCCGGTCGGTTCTGCCCCGATTTTCGATATTTATCCGCCGACTGCTTCCCATAAGCCGAGTCAAGCAGCTTGTCCTCGGCCGCAACGTACATCTGAACCGATCCATTTTCTCCCTGTCGACCACAACGTCCGAACAACTGCTGATCGATCCTGCTTGATTCATGCATCTCGGTGCCAATCACGTGCATCCCGCCAATCTCCAGAATCTCTGCCCGTTCCTGACTCATGATTTTGAGCTGCGCGTTGTCTGGATTACCGTTCTCGTCTTTGGGAACTGCTTCGGTGTCACCGCCAATCTTGATATCCGTACCACGGCCCGCCATGTTCGTGGCCACCGTAATTTTACCTCGCCGCCCCGCGTTGGAGACGATCTCAGCTTCCCGTTCTATCTCCCGGGCGTTGAGGACTTCATGGGGAATTTGAGCAGCGGTTAAGAGCTTGGATACTTGGTGCGATTTTTCAATGGATCGAGTCCCAATCAAAACAGGCCGGCCCGTTTGATGCACTTCGATCGTATCCTTCACGACATTCTCGAATTTTTCCTGCTCAGAAAAATAGTATTTAATCGGCAGGTCATTTCGGCGCGGCGGCTTGTTCGTTGGAATGACCGTCACGCCCATGTGATAGATTTTCTTAAACTCTTTTTTAGACGAATAAGCCGTACCCGTCATCCCGCCCATGTGTGGAAAACGACTTACAAATGACTGGACCGTAACCTTCGCTGAGGTGTTAGTGTCCATCGTGATCTCGACGCCTTCTTTGGCTTCAATCGCCTGGTGAATCCCTCGGCTCCAACGACGCCCTTCTGAGATTCGCCCGGTAGCCTCATCGACAATCACAATTTCTCCCTCGCGCACGACATACTCGCGGTTGCGAGTGTAGTCGCGAAAGACCTGAATCGCTCGCTCAACAAAGTCGTACATTTCGAGCAAGCCGACTCCAGCAAGCTCCTGCGGTTTGGCAATGTCGCGAACCATCGCAGTGCCTTCCGGCGTCAAGTCCACCGATCTCCGTTCACGGTCGTACCAGTACTCCTCGTCTTCTGTAAATCGCTCCGCGTTTTGTGCCGACCATCGGTAGAGTGACATCTGCTGTTGTTGTGCGGATTCATCCTGAGCCGATGAAATGATAAGTGGCGTCCTCGCGTCATCAATCAAAATACTGTCGGCTTCGTCAATCAAAATAAAATGCGGCTTGCGATGAACTGGTTTGGCAGCGGATGATTCAGCCACTCCTCCACCCGCGCCACCATACCAAAGCTGACGTTGTTGTTCCTCGCGCTCCATGGAATGATCCCGCAAAAAATCAAACCCGAACTCTTTCATCGTTCCGTAGGTCAAACTGCACTGGTACGCTGCCCGACGTTGCTCGCGGGACATTTCAGATTGAATCACGCCAATCGTCATCCCAAGCGAACGGTAAACGGGCTGCATCCACTCGGCATCACGTTTTGCCAGATAGTCATTGCTGGTCGCCAACAATGCTCCCCGTCCAGCCAACGCATAGGTAAACATTGGCAGAGTCGCCGTCAGTGTTTTCCCTTCACCTGTCCTCATCTCTGCCACATTGCCCTGACACATCGTGTATCCACCGAGCAGCTGAACGTCGTAGTGAGTCATCTGAAGCTGACGCTTGGCGGCGACCTGAACCAAAGCAAACGCGCGTTCGATCAAACCATTGACCTTTTCCGTTTGACGAGACTCGAATCCCAAGTCCAATGCGATATCAGACAGCTGCTTGTCGTCGAGGGCCTCGTAGTCGGCAGCAAGCGACTTGATTCTGGAAACGATCGACCCAAATTTCACGGCGGTTAAACTCGCATTTTCCAGTAAAATGTTGACGACTCAGCAGGTGGCACAATGGCCCCGTTTAACCTTAACAGACTAGTTTTGGAACCGTAACCCGAAACAGGAACCGTAACCGAAACACGGCGCTGAATCCTCAAACGAAAAAAGCACGCGTCACCGCGTGCTGTGTTTTTCATCGTTGGCCAAAACCAATAGCTGGAATAAGCTTAGCTTGAAACAGGCTTAGCTTGGGCAACCCAAGGTGAAAGAATTGAACTGTCCTGATGTCACAACTGTCACGTCGTCTGCTCCTCCGCTCAGAATGTCAAAGCAATCGGTTGCAGTTTCACCGATTACAACATCAATGCCCTCAAAGTCTGCACGATTCTGAACTCGAGTACTGGCATTTGCGTCATCGAAGATGTTTCCATCTGCCGTCAGCAACAATTGGTCACCCGCAAAACTGTCACCGAACAGGAAGATCCCCGAATCAGTTGTCACGTTCGTGTTCAATGTGGAATTGAAGGTCAATGATCCAATTTCCAGATTGTCAGTCGCTTGCGAACCAAGATTGATCAACGTACCGCTCGCGTTGAAGTTTCCAGTCACAATCGTGTCGGCAGCCAAACTATCGGTTACCGTCCCATTGGCAATCAAGTTCATGGACCCAGCTCGGTTGGTTCCATCAAGGTTCAATCCACTGTTTTCAGTAATCATTACGTTGTTGGTAACGTTGACCGTGACAGACTGTGCGTTGAACACATCATCCGCGAAATCACCAAGCATGACCGAGTCAGCGGTCAAGTTTGCGATCCCAAATACGTTGAGCTGGCTAACCGATGAATCATTGATCGCTCCTGGAGACATTAGATTCAACTCACCCACAGTACTTGAACCCGTGATCAACATGTCACTGTCTTCTGCGACGGTTGCCACGCCAGGTGTGTTCAACTGAACTGCACCGAATTGAAACAAGTCATTAAGGCCTGTACCAAGTGTAATATTCTGACCATCAAACGCACCAACCGTGGCCACTTCTAGTCGGGCACCTTCATCATTGGCCGACAAGAATTCAGCGGTAATGTCCCCTGTAGAGTTGATCTGCGTGCTGTCCGCAGAGTTGAATCCCGAGATGTTCAAATCGCTATTCTCAAACAATCGGAATTGTCCGTCCGTTCGGAATGTGACAGACCCAGCATTGAACTGGTCGGTCGACTGATCGCCTACATTGACTCGATCGGCATCAAACGACGCAATCCGTTCGACGTTAATCCGGGCATTGTCCGCATCCAAAATCTCAAAGTCAGTCGACAGGAACATTCGACGAGCCTGGTTTTTGGTTTCAACAATAAAGATGTCAGAATCTTCGGAGTAGTTAAAATCGCCCAGCGTGAAAAAGTGCACGGACCCAACATTGATTTCGTCTGTTGCTGTGTCACCAAGAATAATGTCACCGCCCGACTGGAAACCGGCTTGGCCAATCACATTCAATGATGCAACTCCGCCATCGTAGATCCCGTTGTTGGAGAACAAGTCAACAGTGCTGGCTGTGTTTGCACTAGAAAGACTCATGACGCCATCTTCCCAGATGTGTACATGGCCTGATGATTTAAAGTTCACCGAACCAGCGTTAAAGGTATCCGTTCCGTTTTCACCAATTCGAATCTGACTTGATGCTTCAAACGTTGCGACTTGACGAACATTGATATCGGTCGTTCGTCCATCGTAAATGCCTTGCTGTGTTTTCACGACCAAGTAGTCAGTGTCGATGTCCAACAAGATCACTGTTGAGTCTTCTGACAACTCAATTCGATCGGTCGCAGTTGCATTGAACCGATTAAAGTTCACAACATCGTTTGCTGTGTCACCAAGCAGGATATTCTCGGCAACAAATCGACCGTCTTGAGCGACGTTGATATTTGAATCTGTTGCGTCAGACACTGTTCCGCCAGCCGTCACGATCAGGCTTCCGCCCAACGTCACATCGGAGAATTGAATATCGTTCACGTCACGCATGGTGACTGAGTTGTCCGACGTAACATCAACGGCACCAACAAAATCGTTGGCGGCGTTATCAAGCAGTACTTGGCCATTGTTGGCAACGATGTTCGTCGTTCCGTTGACTTTGATTTGGCCTGTCGCGTTGTCGTTCAAGCTTCCGCCGCTAACAATTCCGCTTACAAGATCCATCTCGACATTCAAGTTGCCAGCCAACTCGTAGTTGCCATTAAAATGAACATCACCAACTCTTGTGACATTGATGCTTTGAAGGTTGGCACCATTGGCGTTTGAAAAATCGCCATTGAACGTTGCTGCCTGACGAACGATTCCCAGTCCGCCTGTTACGGTGACACTTCGTAAATCAGCGAAATTCGCAGACTGTGTGCCTAGCTCCGTAGTACTAAGATCTTGGCTACCGTTGACGGTCACGTTGCCATTTGATGCGACGTCAATCACTGCCGCGTCATCGTTGGATGTAATTTGAACTGTTAGCCCACCCGCACCATCGTATCCAAGCAGTGTGGCTAGTACGCGACGTTCCTCAAGCGTTTCGTAGCTTGGGGTGTTGTTTTTTCGTCGATTGATCTTATTTCGTTTTTTTGAAGACATAGGTGTGCTCCTTGCGAGTAGTTCAAAGATGAACGTAATTAGGTTGGATGACGTGTTGTGTAATCCCAGTTGCATTTCGATGGGGCGTGAAAATTAGTGACCCAAGACAAGAGGGTCAACCCTTACCGTTCAGCTGCCTGAGTGCTAGCAATACGTCGTTACACGCCGGACAACCGTCAAACTTTATCTCGACATTTTGCCTTGAGATCACCAGCCAAAATCTTTAACATTCCGCACCCCAATGGTGGCATTTCGCCGCATGCAATTTAAATTTCAGACACTTGCTTACCAGCAGGCTTTTTCATGTTGAATTTCAACTTTAAGCGCAGCGGTCGTAAGTGCTATGAAAGCGAGCGAG
Organism: uncultured Pirellulaceae bacterium; assembly: GCA_964595515.1. GTDB lineage: Bacteria > Planctomycetota > Planctomycetia > Pirellulales > Pirellulaceae > Mariniblastus. The sequence goes on along the minus strand of CAZQQR010000002.1, from coordinate 16,253 downwards.
AGTTCCAGCCAGGTGAGAATTTTTTTTCTGCACTGATTGAACTCGACAATGGTTCCGCAGAGCGGCGGGACTTTAGTGGCGACCACTGGGACGGTCCCACCAAAGACTGTATTGGCTGGTGGAAATCTTCTGTCCCAGAGGTCAACAAGGGACGCGTCTATTGGGCTCCTAAACATGTTCTGCTCGCCTATTTTGAACATGTTTGCAAACAAGAATCAGCCAAAGACTTGGCGTTCGTAACAGGCCTCTTGTTAGTGCAAAAGAAGATCCTCTCGCTCGAGCACTCCGAAGACGCAACCATGATGTGCTTGCGGCATCGCACAGAGAAAACAGTTTACGAGATCCCGTCGGTCGATATCGCGCCGGCAAGACTGATGGCAATCCAGGATGAACTGTCCGAGCGCCTGTTCATGGATCAACCCGCAAATCCAGATTCGGATGAAGTTCCAGATTTCCCCGAAACCTTCGATCCCGAAGATCGGCCCGCCATCGAAGATCTGCCTGCCATCGGAGATCTGCCCGATATTGATCAGTCATCAGGGGAAGACGAATGACCTATTCCAACTCAAAAACCGTTTGCTTCTCGGGACTGATCGTAGTTCTGTTACTCTTACCCCAAAATGCCTCGGGACAGTTTTTTTCTAAGCTCTGGAAAAAGCCAAACCCGATTCCTATTTTGTTTCAGCAAACCCCCAATCAACAGCAGCTCCTCAATGCGTTGAATTCACGCTACCAATCCGTGCGGCAACTTAGCTCAAGCATCTCCGTTTCCATCGACGGCATGCCAACGAAAATCAAAGGTACTTTGCAGGTTGAATTCCCTGACCGCATGCGTCTAAAAGCAGGCGTGATGGGCGTGTCGGAATTTGGAATTGATGTCGGCAGTAATGAAAACGATTTCTGGATTTGGTCCAAAGCCGCACTTCCGGGCCAACCACCTGCGTTTTATTTTGCGAATCATCAAGCTTTCAAACAAAGCTCAATTCACCAACAGCTTCCATTGGATCCAAAACAGTTGGTTGATGCCCTCGGACTGGTTGCTTTTGCACCCAATCAAGAGCACCGCGGACCAGCGGTCAAGGCAGACGGAAGGTTACAATTGGTCACGGTTACCCAAACACATTCTGGGAATCAGTATCGATCGACGTTGATTAATGCAGCAACTGGTTTGATTGAGCAACAAGCAATCTACAGCGCAAACATGGCCCGGATCGCGTGGTCCAACTCGGTGGACTATCGCAACTATCCGATTGGTCAGACCGGAAACTCGATTAGCCTGCCGCAGCGAGTTGAGATCCACATGGACATGAAAGATCAAGCTGGAAAGATTCAGACTCAGAAGATCACGGTGGACCTGGGAACGTTTTCGATTGACTCGCTTTATGGCGACCCGCGCAAAATGTGGGAGATGCCGGACGGCGGAAGGACACAAAAAATCAACCTTGCTCAAGTTTCCATTCCAGGTACTCCGCCGTCACAGCTTCAGCCACCAACACATAATCCTGGTGGCTCAAACACGAGACAGTGGCAACGTGAAACGCCTCCGCCAACGGGTTATCGCCCGGCTGGATACGGCAAATAGAACGGCAATGACGCCGTGAACGGGATGATTGGGCTAATGAATCGCTTGACCGATTCCCGATAATTCTAGAGCTTTCTGATTTTTCAGAATCACCAATCGGTGGCGCGATCGCGCTGAGCCTTGCCCGAATATTCTGCGTATCTTGACACTGCAATATTCGATTACTACGATTCGGTGTTATTAAGACACGTTATTCGACAGGAGACTAAGTTCATGACACACGTCGTTGGAAAACCATGTGACGGTTGCCGATACACCGATTGCGTTGTGGTTTGCCCAGTAGAGTGTTTCTATGAAGGCGAAACCATGCTTTACATTCATCCCGATGAGTGTATTGACTGCGAAGCTTGTGTCCCCGAGTGCCCAGTCGAAGCGATCTATCACGAGGACGATCTTCCTGATGATCAACAGGCATACGTTCAGATCAATGTTGATGGCTGTGAAAACGGCGAGAACATCACTGAGCGAAAAGAACCGCTTGGTGGTGACAAACAATAGGCTTTTAGCCTCATCAGCTATCAGCTGCTTTTAAAATTCAAAGCCAGTCGCAATTGCGGCTGGCTTTTTTTGTTGGGGACTTTCGACTTTCTTAGCCAGTCTATTTCCAACCAGCATTTTGCATCTGAAGACTATTGACCGATGTCTCCTGTCCTAACGACGCTTCTTTTTTGCCGCCGCTTGAACTCCCAGAATCAACTCCGCCGGAGTTTTTCCGTAAGCGTTTTGAAACGCCGCATCAAACGTCTGCGTCTTAAGCGAACTCATTAATTTGTTATAAGAGCCGGATTGCGAGCGAAGTTTTTTGACAAACAGATAGCCAACCAAGGCAGCCTGATCGGCAGGCATTTTATTCTGAATGAAATCGTCCGCTTTGATCATCGACGCAATCGCTGACGTAGCATCCAAATCGAGCGACTTAAGATCGTCATGTCTTGAATAGACTCGGCTTGCAGCCAGCAGTCCAACTCCATCAGCAAACCAACGTGGAACATCCGTTCCCATACTGGCAACGCGAATAGCCGCGATCTGCTGAGCCAGTGAGACCTCGACGTTTTCGGCTGTTTGGTTTCGAGTCATCAGCACCGTGGCGTAAGCGTCAATGGTCGAGAAACCCCAATGGCCTTTGATCTCTTTCGGAAAGTCGCGATTCTCAACCATTTTTCCGAACTCGCTGAAATCGTAACGTTTGTCGAATACGAATACTGACACGTTGCCTTTGACAAACAATTCTTCGGAAGGAGCTTTGAGTTCTTTAGCAATCTTGGGAACCAATTTTTCGCAAAGCCGTGACACATCAACCAAACGGCTTTCGTTAGTAGAACCAGTGACGACAAAGTTCTCACTCACTAGCTCTTTGCTTTCGACGCCATCCATCACGAGCTTCCACGTATTTCTGGCAAGCTCATTTCGATCTGCCGTTAGCTCCTCATGCGATTGCGAATCGGCCTTCGCCTTGGCTGCGACCGTGACCATTTGGATTCGTTCGCCACCACCGTCAAAAGCTGCCCCCTCATCGATCCATTTCGAAACAAGTTTAATGACGTCGTCATCGAGCATCCCCGACGGCGGCATCACGTCAACGCCGTCTCCCTTTAGGCGTTTCACAATCTGACTGGCTTCGGCATCGCCGGGTTTAATCGGTGTTCCTCCGTCGCCACCTCTCAAAAGTCCTCGAAAGTCGGCCATACTGAAATTGCCACGCGGATTTTGATTGATATGACACTGACCACAGTTCTCAAGCAATATGGGAGCGATGTGCAGACCAAACGATACTGTTTCCTTACCCGTCGGTTTGACGGCTTCCACGCGTTCGCGGTTTCGAGCCGGGGCAGCAACGTATGTCGTCAAACTGGCTTTGACGTCGGTGCCATCGAATTTAGCGCCTTGCTTGATCCAGTCCTTGAGTGTTTTTAGCTCTTCATCAGAGACTTTGAGTCCACCTTTGGGCATCTCACCGCTGACGATGACTTCGACAATTCGGCTGGTGTCCGGCAATCCGTAAGCAATCGTCGTGCTTCCATCGAGCGCTTCAAACGTTGCCGCACTAAAATCGCCTCTGTTTTGGTTCACGTGACAATTGCCACATTTGGAAACGATGATTGGAGCAACCGATTTCGTGAAACTAACTGGGCCCCCTGCCCCGCTTAGGCTTCCGAAAGGTTTCAGAACATCCAGCTCTTGCCCCGCTGCCGCCAACAACTGGTGGGCCTTTGAAAGCCTCGCAAATTCAGGCTCAAGCACCTTGGTCAATTCGGGGCTTGGGTTCTCTGAAATCTCTTGAAACTCATCCACAGCTCGATCAAAAAAACGTTTCGCAGCATCGAATTTTTTAAGTTTATACTGCTCACCAGCATTTTTAAGATTGGCCTGCACCCGTTTGATGCCGAGTTTTTGTTTCGACGTTGGTGCTTGACCAAAGATCGGTTGAGCAAACCAACAAACCAAAAGCATCGACAAAACGGAAAGTTTAAATCTCATTATTTAACGCCGTAAAATTCTGTAGGAAACATTGTTGGAATCATCCAACGATTTCGGTCGCCGTTTGCATGTAGGGAGGAAGACGACTTTCGGTTGCAGGTTTTTCTTTGTTGATCAAAGTAAAACAAACAAAAAGAACAGCAATCATGATGATCATCATCAACACGATCAGGACCGGCAACAACCACTTGGGAGGCGCCTTGTGACGTTTCCGCGGTTTGCCTTTTTTCGTGGACTGAGAAGCCTGGTCAACCTGCGTTTCGGCAGCAACGGTCGAATTGCGCCCGCTCTTTGTCGTATCGATTTGGAACTCACCCAAACCCGAATGATCTGAATCGGAATGATCTGAATCGGAGCTCGAAGAATTACCACTTGAACCATCGGCAGAATCATTCACGGTGGAGCCGACTTTTTCGGCAGCAACGGGAACCAATTGACCAGCCTTGTGCAACCGCATGATCTCTTCCTTGATCTCAACACACGTTTGAAATCGATCGTCGGGATCTTTTCGCATCATCTTCTGACACAGCTCAACCACCACCTCCGGGCAATCAGGTCGACTTTCGCGAACATCGGCTGGGTCTTTGGTCTGGTGCATTGCAATTCGCTGCGCCAAAGTCCCCTTTGGAAACGGAGGATGACCTGCCAATAAATAGTACAACGTACAGCCGAGACTGTAGATGTCTGCCCGTGAATCGACCTCATGGCTGTTGACTGCCTGTTCCGGAGACAGATAGTCTGCCGTTCCCATGACTTTGTCGTTGTAGAGAATCGTCAACGACTCAGAATCATCTTGGTTCACCAGCGCCAACCCAAGGTCCAGGATCTTGATGTCGCCACTGGTGGTCTTTAGTAGGTTTGCTGGTTTAATATCACGATGAACGAGTTCTCGTTGATGGGCATGTGTCAAACCTTCACAGGCCTGAGCCGTAAACAGCATCGCATCTTCGATTGAGAGTGGACCATCGGCGGTCACGATTTCGTAGAGATCGCTACCGTCAACAAATTCCATCACCATATAGTGTGTGTCGGATTCGTTACAAATGTCGTAGATCCGCACCACGTTGGGATGGTTCAAACTCGCGGCAGCGCGGGCTTCGAGGTAAAAACGATCAAGGTAACTTTTGTCGGCGACTTTCTTGCGAGGCAGAACTTTGATCGCCCGCAACTGTTCCGATATTTTGTGCTTGGCGAGGTAGACACTACTCATTCCGCCAGAACCGAGATGGCCAAGCAGTTTGTACTTGCCCAAAAAGAAACCTTTGTATTTACCGGCCAGCAATTTCTCGGTATGCCATTTGGTAATCAAGCCGGAATCGACCAGGTGATCCACCAGCTCGCCGGTTTTGACCTTTCGACCGGACGCCAATTCAGAAAGCCGGCCCAATTCGCTCTTCAGCTGATCTTCAGCGACGATGCCGCTACGTTCCAGCAGTTTGAGAAAGCTTTTGGCGCTGGGTTCCGACATCTATTTCAAAGCCTTAAAAAACAAGCATCCCATTGGACTGGCAAAATCCGGCTGTTAGGTTTGTAACCGTAGGTTTTATACGGAGCTTCATGATCATTTTCATGAAAGTTTAACCAACGTCAGCGTTGGGACGCGAATCATTGATCCGTGTAGTTCAATTATAACAACATTTCTGGAGCAAAGCCTTGAATCATATTGGGCTCTTTGCCAAATTTTGGCAGCCGGGAACGGTAAAAACAAGGCTTGCCGCCAAGATTGGAAATGAGTCCGCATGCGAAATCTATCGAGACTTCGTTTTCCATCTGCTCGCTCGCCTAAACGCAATCGGGGATACCCGTACCGTCGTTTTTAGCCCTCCGGAAAAGCAGACTGAATTCGAAAATTCCATTCCCGACCCATGGGGCCTTGTTCCTCAGTCGCCTGGAGATCTTGGCCAACGAATGGGCACATTTTTTAAATCGACTTTTGATGACTCCAACATTCAAAATCTAGACTCGCCAACCAAGGTCGTCGTGATCGGCGCAGACTCTCCACATATTGAAGCCAATCAAATACAAAGTGCTTTTGATGCCCTTGAAAACAACTCCGTTGTATTGGGCCCAAGCACTGACGGTGGGTACTATCTGGTTGGAATGAACAAACCTTGCCTGGAAATTTTCGACGGAATCCAATGGAGCACCGAATCTGTTCTCCAACGAACAATCAAGATTCTCAAAGACCGCCAACTATCATTTGAGTTGCTTGACCCCATGACCGACGTTGACGAATTGAACGATTTGATTGATCTCCATTCAGTTTTGACTCAACTCCCTGCGCCTGATCATTTAGATACCAAACTCATGCGAAAGATTCAGACCATCCTCCGTCAGCACCAAACCTCCGAACTTTCCCCCGGTGAGTCAGCATGAAGGTTGTCGTAATCGGCGGCGGAGTTATCGGTCTTTCGATCGCGTATGAAACTGCCAAGCGAGGACGCGACGTGGTCCTCCTCGAAAAAGAAAAGCTCGGTCGACAGGCATCTTGGGCCGGCGCAGGAATCATGATTCCTGCCAACGCTGCAACAGCGATTCACCCAATGGAACAACTCGAAGCACTCAGTCACGAGATTCATGAGCAATGGGCGAGTGAACTCAGAGACTCAACTGGCATCGACAATGGGTTTCGAAAATGCGGCGGCCTTTACCTTGCTCGCACGGCTGGCGAAGTCGCCGCCCTCATCGGCGCGTCGCTTGAATGGACGGAGCGAGAGATCGAATTTCGAGACTTGACACCCCAGCAGTTCGACCAATCCTTCGCGCAGTACACTTCTTCGAATCGGCCCAAAAAAGCGATCTGGGTTCCCGGCGAGTCTCAGATCACCAACCCTAGTCACTTAAAAGCACTCACCAGTGCCTGCGAACGACTCAATGTCACGATGGTCGAAAACTGCGGCGAGTTGTTTTTAAGCCAATGCAACAATGAAGTTTCATTGCAAACGGAGGGCGGACTTTCGTTCGATAACGAAGAGTGTCAGTTCGTTTTCACAGCAGGCCCTTGGACAGAATCCATCGCTCGAATGATCAACATCCCACTCCCGATGCAACCCGTCCGCGGTCAGATGCTTTTATTCAAACTCGAAACCGACAAACATCCAGGCATCGCCACTGGTCCGATCGTGAACGAAGGTTCTCGTTATCTCGTTCCCCGTACCGATGGACACGTCCTAACCGGATCGACAATCGAAGAAGTCGGGTTCGACACCAGCACCACTGAAGAAGGAATCGAGGACATTTTGAGCTGGGCTTCAAGCATTTCACCTGAGCTCAACAAATCGACGCTCAAGAAAACTTGGGCTGGGCTTCGACCTGCCACTTTTGATGGTTTTCCTTATCTTGGCCGAATGGGAGAGCTCAAAAACGCGTTCGTTGCAACCGGACACTTCAAAGGCGGTTTGCATATTTCTACGGCCACCGCGATCGTAATCTCCGATTTACTCGATGGCAATAAACCGACAATCGACGTCGACGCTCTTTCTCCCAACCGAGCCGCTGATCACAAATTTGATTGATTTAGCCAATGCTGAACCGCTTAGACAAGCCTTCTATCGCCGTTGCGCGTAGGTCATGCTGTGCATGACGCCCCACTACCACGAATCGCACGTAACGATCACCATCCCCAGCAAGTAGGTCAGGCTCCGCCTGACGCCACACTACACACTCATCGTTAACCACGAATCCGGCGTCTTGATCTTTCATCGCTAGATCATCAGTTTCAAAAATCAATCGACAACAAAAAGACCGGACTCT
>CAZQQR010000002.1:3160-8340 GCA_964595515.1 uncultured Pirellulaceae bacterium | reverse complement strand
TCATCGCTAGATCATCAGTTTCAAAAATCAATCGACAACAAAAAGACCGGACTCTCGGGCACTTCGAGAATTGAAATCGAAACATCGCGATCTGGATACTGAAGCTGAAACATGTCTTCCAACTGGTCGGCAACTTGCTGCACCATCTCAGGGAATCCACGAATCAAAACCCAGCCTCCTCCATTCTCACCCATCAAACGAATGTCTGTTTCGTCAAAGTGAATTTCACTCAACGTTGGTCGGGCAATCGTTTTGATGCCTGCGTCGACTGGATAGAGACTGTGAACGGGAAAGCAAAGATACTCCTGAAACTTAGCCGAGTCGTTTTGGTCAATCGCGTCCACATCCTCAATCAAATTGCTCAACAAGAACATTGGCTGTGAAGCCTTGCGTTTCATTTTGTTGACTTCGGAAATTGGCAACTCCCAATTTTCCGATCGAAACTTTGGAATCGCACCAATCTGTACACTTTGCAAAATCATTGGGTTAAGCAAAGTACTCAAGACGACCACCGATGCACATACGATCAATCGAAGCCAAGCGTTTCGTAGTCCGCCTATCATCATGCCCGCGGCTAACGGCAATACGACTGCTCCGACTTGGGCATAACGAGTCATTGCCATCGGGACGTTCAGGAACTGAGCAATCACTAGCAATGCAACCGGGACGAGACCACAGGTCCACAGCAAAGCAATCAACCAATTCGATTGGGATGAATCTTGAATCTCGGCAGACAACTCGCTGTCCTCTGGCTGCTTCGTTGGTTCATCATCATATTTCGCATCGACAAACTTCCCTATCTCGACTCCGATCAATGGAACCGCCAGCGAAGTCAATGCAACCGGCCAAAAATCGGTCCAAAGCTCAACCACGGAAGCAACAGGACTCCAGTTCTCTGACCGACCAAACACAAACAGGAAACTTGATAGAACAGGCAGACAAACCAATAAGCAAATCCCGGTCACGCAAACCAACGTCTTCAAGAGAGAAAAACGCATTGCAGGAAAGCGAATGCAAAGAATTAAGACGAAAACAAGCTCAGCCATTATTAGTAGCGCCGACGTCAAATGCGTATAGACCAACGCGGCTGTGGCGATCGCCAGAAAAGAAAGTGGCAACCAAAAATCGGCACCACGATTGATTGGCTGGTCTTCTGCTGACTCCAGCCCAAGCCCAATCGTTCGCAGCAGTTTCCAGAACAGAAACACCTGAATCAAACTAACCAGGTGCATTAGTCCGTAAGGCCGAGCTTCGGTGCCGTAGAAAACAAACAAAGACCCAAAAGCGACCAGATAGCCTGTCGCAAATGCGGCCTCCAACGATCTTGTTCGCACCCAAGTCCAGCGAAGCGAAAAAGCGATCACGATCAAGCTCGTGAAACAAGAAACGAACCGCAAACCAAATTCGTTGGGCTCAAGAATCGCGGTCACGCACCAAACCAACCAGAAATAAAGCGGCGTTTGGTTTCCGCTCGTTGCTCGCGAAGCAACTTCCGTCAGCGAGTCATTCACAACCCAGCCGGTATGCAGTTCATCCAGCCAACAAAGCTCGCTTCCAGCAATAGAAAATCTCAGCCATCCGCCTAACACGACGAACAGAACCACCAGCGAGACAATTGGCCACAACGGGCGGGAAGAATTCACAAAATCGGTCTGTCAGAAAAAGGAAAAACGTCAAGCGACGTTGGCCGCTTTTTGCTGAACGCGATTTTCCGCCACGACAATCTTCTTGAGACCAAACGTTTGGAGTCCCGTTCGGGTCTTTCTGAATTTGGGCGAATCGTTTCCATCGTGAACCAAAATGCCGCCGTCGACAAGCAGTTCTGGTTGACTTAATTCGTCCATCAATTGAGTTGCAGGTCCAACATCGATCAAAATCAGATCGAAATGATCCTGGACTTGGTCAAGCAAAATACTCAGGCTATCGTAAATGAATCGTGGCCAAGCCGCTCGCGTAACCAACGGTGCCAATGGCATGACACAGAGATTCGATTTCTGTGAACGAACAATGACTTCGGCAACCGGCAACGTTTGCACGCCTGCATTGATCCAAGACAAATTCGGAGCGAGCCCGACACTTTGACTAAGCGTTGGATTACTAACATCCGCGTCTACAACCAAAACAGTTTTACCGCTGGCCGCCGCCCAACGAGCAAGACTAATTGCAATCGAAGTCGTACCTGCCGATCGCTGCAGACCTGAGATAGCCAGCCGCTGCGTTTGCGGTGAGATCATTCGCGAAGCCGCTTGGTACAATCCCGCCATTGCCTCGCCGCCAGATACAATCATTTGATTGCTTAAATCAGGCCAACGAAAATCTTCAACATCCCAAGCCGCAATGTTGGTTGGAACTTCCTTTTGTGCATCCCGCAAAATCTCTTGAGCCACTGCCGCTGGCTCAACCAATTCGGCTTCAATTTCAGTCGCCAGGACCGGCGCCTCCTCAGTTGATACTGTTTGTCGGGATTTTTTCTTGTTCGCCAAAATACTCAACGAACGAGCATGAAGCTCCGATGAAAAGTGGTTTCGAACTTTTTGCTCAAACTCTTTTTCGGGTGCTTCGGTTAACACAGCCGCGATCGCTTTGGAAACCGTTGCAATAAAGTGCTCGGCCTCACCTGTAGCAATTTGAGGATTGTCTACGTCCGCTTCTTCCATTGGCGCGTGTGGATCGGCAAGCATTTCCTGCACGGTATGGCCGCTATCAACACGAAAGTTCTTGGTCGAAAACCCAACTCCGGATTCTGGGCTCGATTCAGGCGTGGTGCTAGTGACTTTTCGAGCTGCATCAATCGCATTGCTAATTTGCCTAGCTAATTCGGCATCACTCATTCCAGAGTCGGAACTAGATTCCGAAAGCTGTGTTCTTGGGGCAGGCGGAATCAACATGCTTCGGTTGGACAAAATGTCTTGTTCAGTGGCAGAATTTTGATCCACCAAAACGATTTCAGGCGTTCGAATTGGCTCGGACTTTGGTTCAGATTTTGTTTCTCGAGAAGCCTGAACATCCTCGGCGGTAGCCGTCAATCGATCGCGATCAATCTTGTTCTTCAGCCAATCCACGTAATCGTCCAATTCGTAGTTCCGACGATGTCGCGGTGGAACCCCATGCTCTTGATCAAGACGCACAGAATTATTGTCTAACTCCCGCACGACTGGGCGTATAATGGCCCCTACCGATTTACGCGGTTGTGAAGTGTTGACTGATGGACGAATGATTTTTGTTGGACTCATATCGCAATCCAAGTTCGAATATAATGGCTCATCAATCTCCATCGGTTTGGATTGTGATAGTCTTGAGGCGCCGATACAGTAGAAGATTGCCTCACCCGAAATTAATAGTCTGCCACCACCTCGCGGACTACCCATTCCCCCTCTGTTTACAAATTCAAAACAAAACACAGGAAATATTGTGTCCGTTGCTCAAAATGCTAGTAAGTCTGAACTTTTCCTCAGCCGTCTCGAAAAAGAGATTTTGGTCCTTGATGGCGCGATGGGTTCGATGATCTTTGGTCTTGGTTTGACCGAGGAGGAGGTTCGGGGCGAACGTTTCAAAGACTGGCCTCACGATTTGAAAAACTGCACCGACGTGTTCGGATTGACGCACCCGGAAAAGATCACCGGGCTCCACCGACAGTACCTCGAAGCCGGCGCGGACATCATCGAGACCAATACATTCCAAGCCAGTTTGGTAGGCCTGAGTGATTTCGATTTTCCAGAAGAGATCGTTCGTGAAATCAATTTCGCCGGTGTCGCCAACGCTCGAAAAGCCGCCGACGAATTCTCGGCGTTGACCCCAGACAAACCTCGTTTCGTTGCCGGTTCCATTGGTCCGACCTCTAAGCAAACAGCCATCAGCACAGACGTCAATGACGCTTCGTTTCGCAACACTTGTTTCGAAGAAATGGAAGCCTCCTATTACATTCAGGTCAAGGCACTAGTCGAAGCCGGCGTCGACATTCTCTTTCCCGAGACCGTGATCGACACGCTTAATCTGAAAGCCTGCTTGTTTGCGATCGCAAGATATTTCGAAGATTCCGGCAACAAGATTCCTGTCATGGTATCCGGCACGTTTGCAGAATCCGGATCAACATTTGTTTCTGGCCAAGTCGTCGAAGCATTTTGGAATTCCGTTTCCCATTTCCCGATGATCAGCGTCGGGATGAATTGTGCATTGGGACCGGACGTGATGCGTTCGCACATCGAAGAGCTTTCAAAAATTGCAACGCCCTTTATCAGCTGCCATCCGAACGCCGGTACACCCAACGAGATGGGCGAATTTGACCTGCAACCAGAACCCATGGCCGCAACCATCAAAGAGTGGGCGGAAAACGGTTGGCTAAACATCGTTGGCGGATGCTGCGGAACGACTCCCGCCCACATTGCTGCCATCGCCAAAGCAGTCAACGGAGTCTCTCCACACAAACCGAACGCGATCAAACCACTAACGCGGCTTTCAGGTTCGCATCCTCTGACGATGCGCGAAGATGCCAACTTTCTGATGGTTGGTGAACGAACTAATGTTACTGGCTCGCGAAAATTTGCCCGCTTGATTCGAGACGAAAAATTTGAAGAAGCCGTAGAGGTTGCCCGCGATCAAGTTGAAGGCGGCGCGGCCGTGATCGACATTAACATGGACGACGCGCTGTTGGACGGCGAAGCGGCCATGACGAAATATCTGAGATTGATCGCAGGTGAATCAATCAGTGCCGTTCCGATCATGATCGACAGTTCCAAATGGTCCGTCATCGAGGCCGGATTGCGGGCCGTCCAGGGTAAAGCGATCGTCAACTCGATTAGTCTCAAGGAAGGCGAAGAAGAATTCATCGAACGTGCGAAACTTGTTCGGCGATACGGCGCGGCCGCAGTCGTGATGGCCTTTGACGAAAAAGGACAGGCGGTTGAGACCGATGACAAAGTTCGAATTTGCAAACGAGCCTACGATGTTTTGGTCGACAAAGTCGGCTTTCCGCCCGAGGACATCATCTTTGATCCGAACATTCTGACCATCGCCACCGGAATGGAAGAGCACGACAATTATGCCGTCAACTTTTTCGAAGCCACCAAGAAAATCAAAGAGGTTTGCCCCGGGGCAAAAATCAGCGGCGGCGTCTCCAATGTGAGTTTTAGTTTTCGTGGTAACAACGTCGTTCGCGAAGCGATCAATGCAGCGTTTCTTTA
>CAZQQR010000002.1:1404-3060 GCA_964595515.1 uncultured Pirellulaceae bacterium | reverse complement strand
AAATACGACAAATGTCTTTCGATCATCGAAGGCCCGATGATGGACGGAATGGCGATCGTCGGCGAACTGTTTGGCAGCGGGAAAATGTTCCTTCCCCAAGTCGTCAAATCCGCACGCGTAATGAAAAAAGCCGTCGCCTATTTGATGCCTTACATGGAACAGGAAAAATTGGATGCGGGTCTGGAAAGCCAATCGTTCCGAGGCAAAATCCTGTTGGCTACCGTCAAAGGCGACGTCCACGATATCGGCAAGAACATCGTCGGCGTGGTCTTGGGCTGTAACAACTACGAAGTCGTCGATCTTGGCGTGATGGTTTCCTGCGACAAAATTCTGGAGGAAGCCGTCAAGCACAATGTCGACTTGATCGGACTGTCTGGCTTGATCACGCCAAGTCTCGATGAGATGGTTTACGTTGCCAAAGAGATGAAGCGGCTCAACATGACGATGCCGCTGCTAATTGGTGGAGCAACCACCAGTGACAAACACACCGCTGTCAGAATCGCGCCCCAATACGAACACGGCGTGATCCATGTCTTGGATGCTTCGCGAAGCGTTGGAGTCGTGGATAAATTGATCAATCCGGAACTTAACAAAGAGTTCCTTGCCAAAAATACGCAGCTGCAAGAAAAACTGGTTTCCAGCTACGAAGAACGCAAAATGACATTGGTTCCGTACACCGAAGCATTCGAAAAACGATTTCAGACTGACTGGAAAACCGTCGACGTTGCCAAACCAAGCTTCACCGGAACGAGAACACTCGCCAGTGATGGTTCGGGCGAATTTGATGTGACGTTGGAAGAGATCGCGGAATTCATCGACTGGACTCCGTTCTTTATGTCTTGGGAATTACACGGAAAGTATCCCAAGATCCTTTCAGACGATGTTGTTGGCGAAGAAGCAACCAAGCTCTTCGATGACGCGAAAGCGATGCTGAAGAAAATCACTGACGAAAAACTGTTAACCGCCCGCGCGACTTACGGATTCTGGCCAGCCAATAGCGATGGCGATTCTGTCATTCTGTACACCGATGAATCACGGTCAACGGAGCTGACAAGATTCCACATGCTTCGCCAGCAATGGCAAAGAAAAGGAATCGAACATTTCCGATCACTGGCTGATTACGTCGCGCCCATCGACAGCGGGCGTGAAGACTTTATTGGCGGCTTTGCCGTTACAACCGGACACGGGTGCGATGAACTGGCAGAGACTTTCCGTAAGGATCACGATGACTACAATGCGATTATGGTCGCCGCACTAGCAGACCGGCTCGCCGAAGCGTTCGCAGAAATGCTTCATCAGCGTGCTCGCATTGACTGGGGTTTTGGTGCTGACGAAAATCTCTCTCAAGAAGAACTCATCAAAGAGAAATATCGGGGCATTCGTCCAGCCGCTGGTTATCCAGCCTGCCCCGACCACACCGAAAAAGACACGTTGTGGAAGTTGATGAACGCCGAAGAGGCCACTGGAATCAAGCTCACGGAATCATACGCGATGTGGCCAGGTGCTGCCGTCAGCGGACTGTATTTCGGCCATCCAGAGTCCAGGTATTTTGCAGTCAACAAGATCACCAAGGATCAAGCCGAGCATTACGCAAAACTTAAATGCCAAGACTTAAGCGAAATCGAACGGTGGCTTTCGCCTGTACTTGGATATTAA
>CAZQQR010000002.1:0-1304 GCA_964595515.1 uncultured Pirellulaceae bacterium | reverse complement strand
TTCGAATTCAAAGGGCAAAGTTTGTGTAGCAACGTTTGTTTTTGTTAATCCGTTCCGCCAACGTTCGATTGATGTCCGATGGCACGTGAATCAAAGGATAATTCTGTCCGAACAAAGAATCGGCGAATTGAATTTGAAAGATCAACCTGTCATCGGAGACCAACGGCTTGCCTTTGTGAAATCCTCGGGTGTCAACGGCAAGGATCGTGCCGGGGCTTCCAGTTAGTTCAACAAGATCATCGGCCGGGTAATGTTTCAGGACTTCTTCATCACTTAGTCGCGCGTCCTTTAACAATTCAGAGGGCTTTCTTTGGTGCGACCCTCGGATGTAACAGTGTGGTCCGTTGTCGGGTCCAACATCGGTCAGGTAGATAAAGAACTTTACGAACTTGAGCCGATCCATATCGAAATGATATAGCTGCGCCGCGCGCGACTGAAGTTTTTCGTCAGTGGTCGGGGCACTCCACCACATTGCCAACACATCAAAGACGGGGTTGAAGCCCAGATATTCCTGCGCGATTGAAAAAAAGTATGGGTCGGTTGCAAGTTCCTGAACGATCTCATTTTGAAAAAGGTCGTCGGCTGAAAATTGGTGGCGAATCGATTGCGGGTTCTCTCGATCGAACACGGTTTTTTCGTCACCCGAATTGGAGTGATGCGCCACAGCTTTGGCGGGATGCGACAGCGAAAACTCGAGGAGCCTACGACAGGTTTCCGAATCGAGTTTTCTTTGGAAGAGATGAAACCCGTTTTTGCGAATCGCGTTTCCCGCTTGCTTAATCTCTTCGTTTGTCACTGATTCAAATCGGCTGGCGGCCAGATCAGTTGGACGTTTGCGATGAAGGGCTTTGCAAAGACTACCCATCGCATCGTTGAACCGGCCATTTGTTTTTCTGTAGAGCCGGCGCATACTCGAATACGCGTCTTCAGGTGTCACTCCGCTCTTTTTATAAGTGCGATAGCCTGAGGCAAAACTTCGGAGATCGCCAATTGTCTCGCTTGTTGAATGCTGAACTCGTTTGGCCCAGCGAGTCACTTTGCTCATTTTATTCCTTCCGTGGTTCAAGCAGGTAGCAATAAGATGACAAGAAATTGGATTTGAAAATAGAGAAATTCCAGCTAGCGGATTGGGGCGCTGGAGGGAGTTATGTCGGTGTGCGTCACGCCGAACCCCGAACTTAGTCAAACGTCTCAAAATAGTGTTTAAAAGTGAGTTTCGTGGACAGGCTAAAGCCGAAATAAATGCGGCAAGCAGTTGATCGGTTTTACCTATGATTTGATTGGCCTTATAGCAGTCGAAGCTC
>CAZQQR010000001.1:18882-70096 GCA_964595515.1 uncultured Pirellulaceae bacterium | reverse complement strand
ATACGTCCGCTAGCAGTAGTGCCGTTGACGCTGACTGACTGAATCTTCAACTTGTCCGCTCAATATGCTTGGGACGTGCTATGCGCTAACCAACATTTTGAATCATCTGTTTTGAATCATCCATTCTGAACCATTTTGCGAATCAGAAAACAGTCCGGAAGTTGAATGCCCGCTCGGTCCGAAAATCGAATTCGTTTCGTTGATCGGCGGAAGTATGCGCTGTCATTGGATCTGATTTTCATCACCACCGTTGCGATTTTCTCGGCGGCGATATCTGGATGCCAAGTCACTCACGAACGGTTCGTTGCCAGAACGGCTGCTTTGGCGAGCATTGGAAGTCGTCCCACTGTCGTCGTCAAACAGGTTGAGCCGAACCATGGCATCGGGTTCGTCAACCGAATCGCCCAGACAATCCCGCTACCTTCGGAACGAACTCAACTGTTGATGCGAAAGTATGACCTGATCGAGCGCTATCACCGGGAGCCAGATTCCGTGATTCGTTGGCTGGAACAGCTTGCCCAAGGCCGACCCACCATGGAAGAAATCCATGGGCTGGCCGAAGTCGCGGAACTTCAGGCGAACTGGTCGGTTGAAACGGGAGATTCTGCTCGAGCCATTCGACTGTATTCGATCGCGCTCGTTCATGCGTATCAGTTTTTGTTTGATCAAAAACTGGATATCAACCGCAACACTTATGACCCTCAGTTTCGAAGTATCTGTGACATCTACAATCGATCACTGGAATCTATTATCCGGGAAGCAACCAGCGAAACCAATTTTCGATCTGGACAACGGTTCACCGTTGGCACCGACTCTCAGGGCATTGAGTTTGTCGTTGCTCTTGAGGGACGTTGGGAAAATCAAACGTTTGATCGTTTCGAGTTGGCTCATGATTATCAAACAAGCGGACTCGACAACCAATATCACACTTATGGTTTAGGCGTGCCATTGATCGCCGTTCGTTCCCAACAAGAATTCCAATCAGAGTTTGAGAAGTATTATCCACCTGAATTAACGCTGCCCATGACCGCGTTTGTTCACTTTGAAGACGGTCCGTCTGCGCGAAAAAGAACAGGGCGACGGCAGGCGGTTTTGCGGCTCTACGATCCACTTGAAACAACGACCGTCAAAGCAGGTTCAACCAGCGTGCCTCTTGAAAGCGACATCACGACGCCGCTCGCGTATTCGTTGCGAGATCCGCTTTTGAGCAAAGGCGTTTTGGCAACCGCCAGTTTGCTGGATGCCGATTTCGCAGTCGAATCGCAAGGGATGTTCATGCTTGAACCGTATGACCCCAACAAGATCCCCGTTGTCATGGTCCACGGGCTTTGGTCCAGTCCGTTCACGTGGCTGCACATGTTCAACGACCTACGCGCTAATCGGGACATTCAAGACAACTACCAATTTTGGTTCTACGCCTATCCAACCGGTCAACCGTTCTGGGTATCGGCTCAGCAAATGCGGCGGGATCTTGCTGCGATCCAAAGAGAACTGGACCCTCGTGGAGACTCGAAATCACTTGACCAAATGGTGCTTGTCGGGCACAGCATGGGAGGACTGGTTTCGCTCATGCAAACGGTCGAAAGCAACGACCATTTTTGGAAAATCGTGAGCGAAAGTTCCATCGATTCTTTTGAAGGCGACAAAGAGTCACTGAACAAACTTAAAGAAACATTTTACTTTCATCCCAACCGTTCGATTGATCGCGTCGTCACCATTGCCACGCCGTTTCAAGGAAGCGAGTTTGCCAACGCGGCTGCTCGCTGGGTCAGCCACAAACTGTTCACTTTACCTGCACTGGTAACCGGTGAGTTTGAGACCATTGCCAGGCGTAACGCGGACAAACTAGACAACACGAAATTCTTGACGACGGCGACAAGTATCGATTCGCTGGCGCCAGAAAATCCAATTTTCCAAGCCATCAACGCGGTTCGCCCTGATAACTCAGTCACGATGCACAATATCGTTGGGCGATTGGACAAAGTCAGTTTCTTTAAATCGAAAACGAGTGATTCGAATCACTCGGGGGATGGAGTCGTATCATTGGAAAGCGCCGCCAATGAATCAGCCAAGTCAGAAATTTTTGTTGCCTCAGAACATCAAGAAGTCCATCAGAATCCAGCGGCAATTTTCGAAGTACGTCGTATCTTGATCGAACATCTTGCAGAGCATGATCGCGTTCGGGTAAGAGAGCTTCCTCAGATTTCGGAAGATCGACAACTGAGAATGCATGACAGGAGTGTCAGAAAGGCATCGGGCGAGTTAGAGCCTCGCGCGGAGTTCAATCGGTAGCCCACTGAAGCCGGCCGATCACTAGAAGATTGTCAGGAAAAGTTAAAAGGACTGTCGACGGAGTCGACACCAAGATTAACCGATGGCATCCTGCCATAACGCTTGATCACTCAATACACTGAGTGGGCGCGGTTAACTTCCTGGAGACGTATTGTTGACGACAAAGTCGCAGTTAGTTTCCTTCAGTTGATGATTCCGTTTTCGCTGTCATGTTCCTCACCATATCCTGCAACCTGTTTCTCTGAAGCGGTTGGGGAACCTGCCCACGGAACGAGATTACTTCTGATTTCCCATCGTCATTTGTTGCGAACCGATTAACAGGGCCAGTTGACTGACCTGGACCCGCTGATGGACGATCGTTTTTAAACGGAACGACATCGACATTGGCCGGCTCGTTGTCGTTGCGGAAGACGACCGTAAATTCAGTGCTAGTCGGTTTAGAAGATTGGGCCGAGGCTTTGGTCGGCAACGCGTCGTGAGACAGTGAAACATCTGTAGTCTGGCTTTTAGGTGCCAATTCACCACGCACCACATGGATTTCACGAGGCGCGTCGATGCCCAAACGAACTGTGTTTCCTTTGACTTTTAAAACCGTAATCTTGATGTTCTCGCCAATTACGATTTCCTGATTGATTTTTCTTGATAGTACTAGCATTCTTACATTCCTTTGCTGATTAGGATCTTCCTGCGACACACGCTGTGTCGAGGACTTCATTCCTTTGCACTTATTATGCCAACCGATGAAGTAACTCGAATTCAACTACAACTTGGACGTGGTTTTAGAGATTCGCTTACAATCCATACTCTTATTCACGTATTGATTCGCAAATGAAGAGTCTCAATTTGTAAAAAATGTTCACCCATTGTAGAAATTGACTCAAGTTGACACGTTTCCTTCACGTTGCGACAACGCTAGCAAACAAGAAAAAATGTGTTCAACCTGTGTTGCACTTCTGTGATGCGTTTCAAGCTAGCGTTCTTGCTTAGACAAATAGCGTCGAAACTGGATCCAGATTTCGGACGGCGAGCATCCGATGAAACTCGGAGTTGATCGGCTTCTTCTTTGCTTGCGAGCCGATTCTCAGATCGAGGACGTCGGCGAGCCGGTCTCGCCCTTGCTCGGGCACGAAGTTTCCATGACGACGCTCACCGCGAACGCGCGGGACGACTTGAGGGCCAGCGTATCCAAAGGCACTAAACCCTTGAGCCCCGGTCAGCGAAACTACTTGTCAGCGAAACTACTTGTCTTCGCCTCGGTTGGACAGCTCATCTCTTAGCCTTGCAGCGAGTTCATAGTCCTCTTGGCTAACGGCGGCGTCAAGTTGTTCGCTGAGCGTCATTCCGATCTCATAGCGTTCACGCAGTCCTTCGCGGAATTCAGTAAGACGCAGAACCAACTCATCGTCGTCGTACTGCTCTTCTGCGTCGTACTCAGCAAACAGATCTTCCATCGATGCAAGCCCCTTGTTGACCTCTTCGATGGCCAACTCAACCGCGTTGGGCGATTCGTTGTCTTCTTCGCCGTTCAAGTGACTCAAAGCAGCGGCTTGTGTCCGGTGGTAAAGCACAAATGGACGGTATTGTTCATGGGAAATAGTCCACTGTTCATCGTTTGAATGGGCTTTGCAAAAATCCATCAGCCCAAGCGTATGGTCCGCGTCACGAACCGCCAGTTTGAACTCTTTTAGTTGAAGCCAGCAAACTCGGCGGTGATAGAATTGAACAAACTCACGATCGATTTCTAGACAAGTGTCCTCATCCAGTTCCAAATCCTCAGAGTGCTGCTTTGTCTTCTTTTGCAGAAACTCAAAGTAAGTCGACGCACCTTGAAAATCGACGCCATCAGGACGGCCCTCGGTTTCCAACTGGAGGATTCCCATATCGACCCGCATTTGTAAAACACGTCGATGGCTCGATTCAAGCATCCGAACGTTGATACTCATTGGATCGAATGGCCACTGAGTCAAAATGTCGTCGATATCTTGTCTGTATTCCATTTGCTTGCTCCATGGACTATCGCCTCATTGGAACTATACGTTTCCAAATCATATCCCTGCCGCGGGCCACTATCAGTTGTCCGAAGACCCGTGAGTATTGACGTAATTGTCTTTAAAATCGTCAGGATACGAAGGCCAAGTTGAGAATAATCCAATCGGCCGGACTTTCCGGATTGGACGATTTGGTCAGGAGTGATGTTTATAGGGTGATAGAAATGGCGGATAAAATGGCGAATAAGTTTCCACTAATCGAGTCTTGGGTTTCGTCGTGATTGCTTTTTGTCCGACAACCGCTTTTTGCTATCCAACCGTCTTTGTTTAGAGGCTCTTGATACTCGTTTCTTTTTGCGAACCTTGGGCTCTTCTGCAACTGAAAGCACAAGTTCACGTAGTTTGCTCAGCACATCGGCTACATTGCGGCCTTGATCACGAAATCGGTGGCTGTTCATCGTCAGCACACCCGTCCGTGAGATCCGGCGTTTGTATTTTTGACAGAACCGTTGTTTGACCGATTCTGGAATTGCTCGTGTCCGTCCTATGTCCCACTTAAGGATCACTTTCGAATTCACTTTGTTGACATTTTGCCCGCCCGGTCCGGACGAGCGCGCATAACTAAAATCGAATTCAGAAAGCGGGATCGAGATTTTTTCGTTTACGTTTAACATGTCTGTCTAGCAGGTTAGTCGGTGTGTCGTTTGAAAGTGTGTGGGATGAATCCGAAAAATCAAGTTTGCCTCGTTGTGGTTCTGGCTTTGTCGTTTTTCCTCCGGCCTGTAATCGGACAAGAAGACATTGGGACAAGAATGGTCGGCGAGGACTGGCCAACGTTTCTTGGAACTGGAACCGACGGGAAATCTAATGAAACTGGAATCATAAAGGACTGGAGCGACGACAAGTTAAAACTCTTGTGGCAAGTCAAAACAGGCCAGGGATATAGTATCGGGTCAGTCTCCAATGGAAAGTTTTACCATTTTGGCTTTCTCAATGATCGAGCAACTTTGTTGTGCCTGAACGCAGAGACGGGAAAGGAAGTTTGGAAGTTCGAGTACGAATCGAAATACCGTGATTTGTATGGTTACGACAGCGGACCTAGAACAAGCCCGGTTATCGATGGCGATCGCGTTTACATTTACGGGGTCGAAGGCACAATCCACTGCCTTAATACTGAGACAGGTAAAGTTATATGGAAGCTCCCAATGAACGAAAAGTTCGGAGTGATCCAGAATTTTTTTGGTGTTTCCAGTACGCCAGTAATATTTGAGGATCTATTGCTGGTCATGGTCGGAGGTAGTCCAGAGGAATCAAAGAAAAAGGCTCCGCCGGGCAGGCTCGATCTTGTCGTTCCAAACAAGACAGGAATCGTGGCTCTCGACAAATTGACGGGACAAATCAAATACACGGCAGTGGATGATCTCGCCAGCTACGCTTCTCTCAAGTTGACCGAGTTAGAAGGGTCGCCGGTTTTGTTGGCGTTGATGAGATCAAAACTATTTGCTGTTGAGCCACGCACTGGCAAAGTTCTCTCTGAGTTTCCGTGGCGATCGAGAAAGCTCGAAAGCGTGAATGCGAGCACACCCGTCGTCGTAGACAAAGGAACGGTTTTGATTTCAGAGTGCTACGAGATTGGAAGCGCTTTGATCCAACTTGATGAAGGCAGCATGACTTCGATTTGGAATGATCGAGGTAAACGAGACAAGGCAATGGAGGCGCATTGGAATACGCCGATCGTTGTCGGCGATTTCATGTATGGCTGTAGTGGTCGACATGCAGCGCCAGCGGAGCTTCGATGTGTGAACTGGAAAACCGGCGAGCTTCAATGGAAAAAGAGCGGACTATCAAGATCATCACTGACACTGGTGGATGGGCATTTTATCGTTGTCGGCGAAATGGGAGAGCTTTTGTTGATCAAAGCAAATCCCAAAAAATTTGAAGAGGTAACACGGTACAAATCGAATGGCACGGACGGAGGAATCAAATTCCGCTCACCGTGTTGGGCCGCCCCCGTGATTTCACACGGGTTGATGTACGTTCGTGGCAAAGACCAAATGGCTTGTTTTGAATTGATCCCCGAGTAGGGAGTTTTGATTCCGAGTTTGAAGAGTTCGTCTGAAATGAACTTAACATTTGACAGGATGAATGACTAGCAACATTTCGACTCACATCCTGTTCGTCTTGAAAATCCTGTCCGAAAAAACTCTGGCAATCGAACTTACTTAATTCTGTAAAGCTGATTCAATTTTGATTCGCTGGCCGGCTGAGTTGGTCTGCAGCGTTCTTTGCAATGCTTCAAACATTTAGCACAGCGGACGAAGCAACTAAGTTCGTTGAGCTGATTTCGAGATACTGGTGAGCTCTCGGATTTTTTGCGACGTGAAAAATGAACGCGTCGACGACAACAAATCAGCGTACTCAGATTCGGCCGATCCGTTGTGAATCTCGACTTCGATATTTCCGTGATATCCAAGTTCCTGCAGCGTGGCCAACCAGCGATCAAACTGAACGTCGCCTTTTCCGATTGGCAATCGATTGGACTCGTTTTTGACCAATCCGGACTGGTTTTCCCACTCTTTGCCGCAACGATCCGAAAACTGGACCAATTTGATTCGGGAAGCAAACTCTTGAAGCGATTCAAAAACAGTCGGATCCAAGCCGACCTCGTACATGTCTAACGCGATCCCAAGATTCGCACTAGGAAATTCCTGAAGCGTCTGAAGCGTTTCCGCGAGAGAATTTTGGAACGTCCAGGAGGATGGTGCTTTCGACAAAACCGGCTCGATGGCAATCTGGACGCCAAAGTCCGATGCCACAGGTAAGATTTTTTGTAGTGCCGATTTCCACAAACGTTTTGCGTGGGTCGTTGTATGACCGTTTCGAGAACCGGGATGAACAATTAAACAACCAGCATTCAATCGACTGGCAATCTGAATCGATTCAAACGCGTCTTCAATCGCTGATTTAAACGTCTGTCCATCGCCAGTGAAACCACCAGCCCAATGAATACTGGAGACATTCATCTTCATTTCGAAAAGAAGATCAGCGGCAGCGTCCAACCCAAAATCATCGAGCTTTCTTCTCCAAACTCCCATCGAATTAAAACCGTGCGCGGCATACCGCAGCACATCTTCGAAGAAATTCCATCGGTAAGTAGAGAACTGACAGATCGAAATTCGATCAAGGGTATCCGCCCGCATGTGCATCCCGGAGGGTTGATTCAGTTGGTGGGGTCTCATTGCCAAGACCAAAAGTATGTCGTCATCGAATCGGATTGTAAACCTGAATCCAAAAATTCGAACGTGTGGTACGCGCAGAAGTTACAACGACGTGTTCGATTTTAAGACCACTGTCTGTTGTTCGAATTGCGTTTCAGATAAGCAACAACAATGAGTCCTTTTTGATTCGACTTGCTTGCGTCAATTCATCAAAGCCCTCCCCGGCTGTCCTATCTTTTCTGAATTAATTCTTTTCGGAACATGGATCGCCCCAATCGACCCACAAGGGATGATAGCACATTTGCAATTCCGATTTTTTTTGTGAGTCATCGACGGCCTATCGGATATGATTTTGATCGCGACAGAGACTTGCACCTGCCTTCGGGCACAATGGATTGACATATAACGTCGCGAAATTTTTTAGAACAAAGTCATTTAAAAACCGAGTTTGTTTCGAAAACGCCAGAGTTCGAAAATTTGCGACTTGGCGAAATGGACCTACGACCACTTTTCTTATCCGTTCGTAGAGTGATGCAAGAAGGATCGCAAAATGAGTTCAACAGAGAATATTCGAGTCGCCCAATCAGATCAGGACCTACGGCAGCACGTCGTGCGGTTCCTGAACAGTCGGCATTTCCCAGTTTTCAGGAATCTTGATATCGAAGTCGAAAGAGGATCAGTCACGCTTTCAGGTGTCGTACATTCGTACTACGAAAAGCAGATCGCTCTAACGTCTTGTCAAACGGTGCCAGGAGTGATGAGCTTGGTTGACCAAGTTTCAGTTGAGTCAGACTACCAATCCGATTTTGGTGCTGATCTTAGTGGCGGCTCTCATTCGTTTCCGCGGACCAGCAAGTAAACGATCATTGCTGATCATCAAACCGAATTATCGAAGCTTGGTGGCTGAACCAAGTGGCGGAGAGATCAAATTTCGAACACTCGCCATTTCGAAATTGTATTTGTCCAATGACTGGGATAGAGACTCAATCATAGGAATGACTTGTTGATCGATGTTCTGCAGTTGAATGTCGAGGATTTGGTCCAATTCAGATATCCTCCGTTTCGAAACCAATTCTTCTTTATCCACAAGCAAACGGTTTACGGAATTTGCGAATTGAGGACCAAAATCACTGGTGGCTCGATAATGGTAGTCAGAGATCGTGCCTGAAAGCAGAATCTCAGATTCGAATTGCTTCAGTTCACCAAGACCACGATTCATTTGAAGGGCCACGTCTTTGCCCCCCGCCATCGGATGCACTTCATCTACATGCAAGGAAACGTTGGAGTGTCGGAAGACAATTTTCCCTTGAACTTGGTCGTCAATCAATTGAATCTTCACATCGGCTTGAATTTTTGATCCAGCTCCCATCGTTACCAACATGCTGTTCTCTTCGCCAAGCATCCTCGAAGGCAGCTCCAGATCGGGGCAAAGGATCCCAAGTGTATCGATCGTTTTATCGGTTCGTCGATCAAGCACGCAAGAAATCAAAACGTGCTCGTTGCCTTGGGCTCGAAGATCAAACGAGGCAGGCTGGTCGTGAAGTCGAGGTTGGTGAGTCAGATCGTATGCGGTGCCTGCAAAACTAATGTGTCGATTGGCGATCCAACCTTGCCCTTCCAAGTCAATTGTCTTGATCAAAAACGAAGGCTTCTGTTCAACGCCATACAGTGGCAAGTTAACACCCCTCAAAGATTGATTGGTTGCCGGTTCAGGAATGGCATTTTTGAACCAATGAAACCAACCCAAGATTTCACCGATGAACTCTTCGTTCATGTCTCCAAGCAGTAGATCGGACACCGTATCACTATTGAAAGCCGGCGCACCTGATGCAGCATTGATTTTTGAAATATCAGATTGATGCGCGACCTTGAGAGCTTGTCTGACTTCGATCGCTTTGGTTTGCAATTCGATTAGCCGACTGGCAAGTGCCTTCGATTTCAGATTGATCGCATCCAAGTCCCCTTCGCTTAAGACCTTTTCCCTACGAAGCGGATTATTCAAGTCGTCTTTTTGAATTTCTTTTACGACCCGTGTTCGACGGTCAAGCTCCTGGACTTCAGAATTGATTTGAGTCAGTTCGGATTTCCAGAGCGCGGTATTTTGCTGAGCAAGTGATACCAATTCGAGATCCAGGTTGGCGGGATCGCTAGAATCAACAAAACTCAGGCTGTCGACCCAATCTTGAGCGCGCTCACCAGGAGCGGCAAACTGTTTCGGAGACCATTTCGTCTGGGCTGCTAATAGTGGCGATTCGGAGATAGATCCATCTTCGGTTCTCGGCGCGCCAAACACGACATTACTGGCTTGGCCATGGTTAACCACGAATTGGCGGCGAGCCAACGGGCCGCGATCCAGATTCAGATAAGCCATATCAGCTTGGACAAGATTAGTCATTGGATTCTTGGGGTCCGCGATTCCAATTTCCTTGATGTAGACCTTTTGCTTCCCTAAAGAAACTTTCAGTTGCCCAATGTCAACTTTTGCTCCGGTCGCCTTTTCGAGGCTCCCAACAGTAAATTGCTGCGCAAGCGGATCCGCGCTCATCGCCAAAGCAGCGACCAGCAACATCAAGATGATCATTCGGGTAATAAGATACGACCAACGTATCATTGGCGACTAACTCTGTTGAAGTTGTTGTTGGGTGGAACGTGGTGGAATGCCAATGAACCATTGGGCCAAACGGCTTTCCATGAGTTTGCGGTAGGCAGAAGCCCCAAATCGTTGGAACAGCATTTCGGCGACAGGGTAAAAAGCTATCGCCAGAAGTAGACTCAAGACGAACGAACCCGTCACGACGGTATTTTCAATTCGTGTCCAAGGCGCAAACGGCAGGTTATAGATTCTGGCAATCATCATTTCGAAAGGGTCAAACGTTAAAACCCAAAGTCCGATTGAATGGGTAAATGGATCCAACATGGGTCCAATCCAACTGAACAGAACTGCCGAACAACCAATCGCAAACAGGTTTGCATTCGTGAGAATTGCCATGGCAGCAATTAGGTACACAAGCAGACTGTCTTTGGGAATCAGCCCGATCATTAGGCCCAGCATTACGCCAAGTGCGAGTTGTTTTGACGAATCAAAACCTCGCAGCGAACCTTTAAAGGCTTGCCAAATGTTATGAAGAAAATCCATCATCTTGTTTTGCTGGGCGGGTCGACTAACCGAATTTAAAATTTGCAGCTGGTCTAATTAGCGAAATTTGGAAGCCGTGTCGATGCGATTTCGAAGGAAGACTGAATGCCCAATTGATTTATGCCCCTGCTGTTAAGACAGGTAAATTGCCGCAAAGCAAAACCGACGGCAATTGCAGGTGCTGTCGAGTTTGCTACCCAGGTTGCAGTCTGGCCTTTGAAAGCAGATTTTGTTATTTAGTGGACTGAGAGTTAATAAGTGAGCGGAACTAGTTGCCTCACCAACGACTCAATTCAAAAGTAGACGTCTAATTCAAACAAAATGGAGACTCAGGATGACAGATAAGAATATTTTTGCGGATGGAATTGGCGAGATTAACTTGTCCGGTGGAATGGTCCGTTTGGACTTGGTTACGTTGGTCGGATCACAAAACGACCCTGAAAGTAAGCCTCGTTTAGAAGTTTCTAAGCGAATCGTGATGCCACCAGATGGGTTCCTTCGAAGCTTCAGTGCCATGGAAAACCTCGTGAAACAACTGATCGAAGCTGGTTTGGTGAAGCCAAGAGAGGGTGAAGCGGGCGGTCAACCGGTATCAGCAGCAAAACCGGAAACCGAAGGTGGCGCGAAATCTCCTAATTTCTAAAGAGATCACAAAATGTAAGGCTAATCGTAAATATAATGGAATTTCCTGAGGGGTAATTCAGTCAAAACCTGTCAGGAAATAGTAGCCTTCACTAGGCATTTTCGTTTGCGAATGAGGTTCCTCCATGGAAAACAACACCCCTCCTACCGTTTTCACCATTGAGTCTGTTGTCGGACTCAATGAACGTCGTCCACTTACCGATCTATTTTCGGTGATCGATCCAGACCCGAACTCCGAGGTCTTGACCTATCAAATCCGAGATAACGGATTGTTGGGCGGGAGTATTCTTGAAGGGAACAACCCGTTAGATCCACTCGTGTGGCACACGATTGATGCGAGATTCATCGGAGCGCACACATATCGAGGAGATTCTACCTTCGGATCAGAAACTTACTCGATCCGGGTGTTTGATGGCGTTTTCTGGAGCAATTTTGAGACGGGCCGAATCACGAGCGGGAACGAAACTCCTGAACTTGTCGGACAACCCGGGCGTGTCGCTTCCCTGGCCGAAATCCGAATCGATCAGTTCTTTACTTATTCTGATGCTGACGGTGACGCCCCTCTGGGCTATTACCTGGTAGACCGTTCGGTTGATGGTGGTGTATTCATCCTCGACGGTGTCGAGCAGGCGGAAGCATCATTCTTTTACGTCCAACCAAATCTGCTTCCGTTTGTGACTTACAAAGGAGCACCAACCGCGCCACAGTCTGAGCTTGTCGGAATGATGGTCTATGACGGGTACAGTTGGAGCCCGGTCGAAGAAATCTTGATGACGACCACGGACGAACCGCGGATCTTTGGTACCAATGAGTCAATTCTGGCTGGCGAAATGCGACCAGCAACTGACTTTTTTAATGCTACCGATGCCGATGGAGATTCCATTGGCCTCTATTTCGTCAATGACTACTTCTTCAATTCAACTGATCCAGCCCAAGATGATTCTGGATATTGGTTGTTCAAAGGCGAACGGCAGGCGGCCGCGAACTTCTTCGTTGTTACCGCTGCCGAAATTGACCAACTGTTCTGGGTTGGTGCTGCTGATGGACCAGTCGACGAGCTAGTAGGTGTCCAGGTTTGGGATGGTTTCCAAGTCAGTGACATTGAGAATTTTGTCATCCGAACAGTCGTTCCGCCAGAAGTATCTGGACGGGACATTTCAATTCAAGCTGGCCATTTCCTTAACATGTCAACCGGTGGAATCGGAAACCAGCAGGGCCTTAATCCAGATGGAACCAGTCCGGTATTGAACTTTTTCGATTCCGATGGTGCGGACATTGAAATCATTGGTTTGGTCGACCGATTTTCTAATAGCACGGGTGGTGCGTTTTACCGAAACGGTGAACGACTTGAGAGTGCTAAATGGCATTTCTTCCAAGCTTCAGAACTGTCCGAAATCGAGTACGGCGGCGCAGCGTTTGGGCCTCAATTCGAAAACATCGGCGCGATGGTTTTCGCCAACGGAATTTGGAGTGACGTCGCTGAATTTCGATTTGACACACTAGAAAACCAATTCGCTCCTGAATTGACCGCACTATCAGCAACGGCTCGATTAGGGACGTCTATTCGGTTTTCCACGCTGTTCAGTTGGACAGATGCCGATGGTGACTTGCTAGAGCAAATTAACATCTACGATACGGGGCTCGCTGATGGAAGCGGCTTCTTTACTCGCGACGGAACAGAACTACCGGCCGGTCAATGGCACGAAGTAGCCTACGAAGATCGCGAAAAAATTCGCTACAACTTCCCGACTTCTGCCAGTAGCGAGATCGTTCGGTACCAGGCAACTGACGGAACGAACTTTAGCACCATCGAATCGGCAACCATGATTGCCAATCCGACACCAACCATTGTAACCGTCGACAACGACGTTTCTCTCGACCACCTCGAAAGCGTTGCAGCTGGTTCACTGTTCACACAGACTGATGGCGGCTTGCCGCTTTCCCGATACGAAGTTTACGACGAAGTCGTCACACCAGGTCAAGCAGACCGTTCTGGCCGACTATTTCTTCGAGATGCTGGAGCCGGAAACAACGGCGAGCAGCTTCAGGGCGGCGTTGTTCACACACTTACTGCAGAACAATTTAGCCGTCTTGAGTTTCAAGGGGCTGAATCTGATTTCGGTCGATCGCTGGATCCAATTTTGGTTCGCGCGACCAATGATGTAACAGGCTGGACGGAGTGGCACCGAATTAATGTTAACACAGACCCAGTCGGAGCAGATTCTTTGACAACGGGCTTCAGTTGGTTCAACGCTGGTGTGGAACCTGGAACAGCAGATACGGTTATCACCTACACGTTTATCGACGGCAATGGTGGGCATATCATCATGCCTGACTACTACATCTGTGGACCAAGCAACGATATCGAATGTGACGAAATGGGAAATGGCCCGGACAGTAATCCGTTGAGCCAGCCCCAGCGTGAAACAATGCGAGAAATCTTTGACTTTGTTGAGCGTTTCACGTACCTCGATTTCGTTGAAATTCCGCCAGTGGCTGGAAACGATCCGGCTACAGCAACCATCGTTATTGGTGGTGCCAATGCTGTCCCCGCAGGCATCGCTGCTTGGGCGTATCTGCCTAATGGTGACACGGAAGACGGTGAATTTAGTAAATCTGGAGACATCTGGTTTGACCACGATTTCTACAACCCAGACGATCCAGTGTTGGGACGAGACGTTGGTTTAGGTTCAAGTTTCCGGACAACAGCTTACCACGAAGTCGGCCACGCCTTGGGACTGGATCATCCGTTTGAAAGCCAGGAGCCATTGTCGATCTTCATGGACTTTAGCTACAACACGCTAATGTCTTACACGGATGACAACATTCATAACCCGCTGGGGAGCCATCCGGAAACGCAGTCAACATTTTCACTGTACGACATCGTCGAACTTCAACGACTGTATGGTGTCCGAACGGACTATCGCACCGGAAACGACCATTATGGAAATCTGATCACAGGTAGTGACCCGCATTTCGTTGATAACAACGAAACGCACCAAACAACGATCTTTGACTCGGGCGGAATCGACACCCTGAACTACACGCATCACACTGCTGATGAAACGATTGACTTGAGAGAAGGAACATTCTCTTCCATCAACGGTGTCGATATGTCACTGAGAATTTCCTACGAAACCATTTTTGAGAATGCTCGTGGTGGCGAAGGCAATGACCGAATCACTGGTAATGAGATTTCAAACCTGATTTTTGGGAACGACGGAAACGATACCCTGATCGGAAATGGCGGAAATGACTTCCTTCGTGGTGGCAGCGGAAACGACACCTACGTCTACTCACGTGGAGATGGTCGTGACTCGATCACAGATGCAGGAGATGTGGTAAATGTCGACCCAACCATTGATACGGGAACAGACACGATTCTTGTGTTTGATGCCACAGGCTCTACCAATGCTTTCGATGACGATATGGTCTTCCGGCGACTTGGGAATGATCTTCGAATTGATCTAACGACCGACCAAGAAGCGGCTCAAGGCTCAATCGTGATCAAAAACTTCAACGCTCCTGAGAACCAGGTTGAATTGCTTGCGATCCACGATCGCAACGGCCAACAGGTCGGAAACCAACTCGACTTGCTTTCGATTTGGGCAACCGCAACCGACGTATCAACTCGATACATGATCACTGACAACGTCGGTGAAAACGGTGGGTTCCTCGGCGTACCTGTCTAAGAGACTAACACCCCAGTTTGACAATCGTTAAAACTGGCACAGTCGCTAACAACTGAAAATCCCAAACCCCTTTGGTTTTCCAAAGGGGTTTTTTAATCGATTCATGGTACGTGAAAAACGGAACTTCCTCGAACATTTGGTGTCGAATTCACGAGGCTGGCTAAGTGCAACCTACACTTTCGCCTAGGCCAGCGCGCCCAATGACGACCCGTTTGACTTGCCGCAGCGTATCACAACGAAAGAATGCGAATTGATTGACGGATTTACACGTCAATCATTTTGGCTTTACCTCAAATCCCCAAAAGAAAATGTCGGACTCCAACTACAACGATATTCCTGACGCGTTTGAGGACTATGATCCCAATTCTGAGGGCGAGTCCGACTCAGATAACGGATTTGATCATTCTCAGTTTGACGATCCGATTGATTCTGAAATTGAAGTCTCAGAGAACCCTGAATCATCCGAGGTAATCGAGAGCATCGTAGGATACCCACCTGCATCCATCATTCGGCCTGAGAACAACTCTCGTACAGATGGTGATCAATCACCTAGTGAAGAGCCATTCATTGAATCTGGCCAAGACGCTGAGTCTGTCCAAAACGAATCGTTTGAGGATTCCAACGACGGCGTAATAGAAGAAGCAGTCGTAGCTGAAGACCCGGCAGACCAGGAAACAAAAATCCACCACACCGCGCTCAAGTGTCTTGGCCTGATCGCAAGGCACCATGGCTTTGATGTCAGCGCAGACCGGTTGATTCACGATTATTCGCTCGAGAACGAAGAACCCACGCTCCGGCGAGTCCTACGCATCGCGAAAGACTCAGGCTTCAAAGCCAAACATGTTCGTTTAACGTGGAAACAACTGCGAAAAATGGATCAAGCCTTTCCTGCAATGGCCAGGCTTCAAAACGGCAACTACGTCATCATGGTTGGTCTTCGCAAAATCGAAGACGAAGACGGCACGCCGACCGAACAAATCGCCGTCTTTGACCCGATGGCCGACAACCAAGGCTTTATGTACCTAAAGCAGGAGCAGTTTGAGAAATCTTGGAAGGGTGAGACCATCCTCACCAAAAAGACTTTCTCAATGATGGACATGAATCAGCCATTCAGCTTGAAATGGTTCATCCCTGAAATTCTTAAACAAAGAACCGCCTTTACCGATGTGGCGGTCGCAGCGTTGTTTATTCACTTGATCGCTTTGGTCGTACCTCTGTTCTTTCAGATTGTGATCGACAAAGTTCTCGTGAACTCGGCCCTGGAAACACTTCGTGTTTTGACGATTGGCATTTGCGCCGCGTTAATGTTCGATGCAGTTCTTGGTTACCTTCGAAGCTTCCTGCTTCTTCACGCGACAAGCAAAATCGACATCCGAGTAGCCACGCGCACATTTGGACACATGCTGCGTCTGCCGATGAGCTATTTCGAACACACAACCGCTGGTGTTTTAACCAAACACATGCAACAGACGAATCAGATCCGTGAATTCCTCACTGGTAGTTTGTTTCTGACGATGCTCGATTCAACCGCCTTGCTGATTTTCTTGCCGATTCTCTGGTTCTACAGCGTCCCGCTGACCATTGTTGTTCTGATGTTCTCGCTCGCGCTCGCCATTAACATTGGCGTCTTGCTAGGGCCTTATCGACGGCGATTGGAGGCACTCTACAACGCCGAGGGCGATCGCCAAGCGATGCTGGTTGAGTCCATTCACGGGATTCAAACCGTCAAAGCCCTCAGTATGGAGCCGGTCCAAAGGAAAGCTTGGGACGAAAAATCTGCCAAATCAGTAGCCATGCAATATCGCGTTGGCAAAATCTCGATCACCGCGACCACGATTTCCAAGTTCCTTGAAAAGATGCTGACCGTTGTCGTCGTCTGGTATGGAGCTTCACTGGTAATCGGAAAACAAATTTCAGTCGGTGAACTGGTTGCCTTCCAAATGATTTCCGGGCGCGTCACAGGCCCGCTCGTCCAGTTGGTCGGTCTGGTTCATTCATACCAACAATGTGCCCTGTCGGTTCGGATGCTCGGATCCGTCATGAATCACAACGCAGAAGCAGGTATCGGCCAAGGGCTGAGACCCCAAGTCCGTGGGCATCTTGAATTCGAAAACGTGACGTTTAGTTACGCACCGACATCACCGCCCGCGCTCGACAGAGTCTCATTCGAAGTCCCCGAAGGCAAGATCGTAGGTATCGTGGGCCGAAGTGGTTCAGGAAAAACTACGTTGACCAGAATGCTTCAGGGAATGCACCAGCCGCAGTCCGGGATTATCCGGATCGACAAACTTGATATGCGAGAGCTTGATATCGCTCACCTTCGCCAAAACATTGGCGTCGTTTTACAGGACAATTTTCTGTTTCGCGGAACCGTTCGCGAAAACATCGCAATGGCGAAGCCAAACTCAACGTTTCCAGAGGTCGTTTACATGGCCAGAATGGCTGGCGCAGCCGAGTTTATCGAACGCATGCCGCAGTCGTACGACACGATGCTTGAGGAAAACGGCTCCAATCTTTCGGGCGGCCAAAAACAACGACTTGCAATCGCGAGAGCGTTGTTAAAGGATCCGCGAATTCTGATTTTTGACGAAGCCACCAGTGCTTTGGATCCCGAGAGCGAAGCCATCATTCAACGAAACTTAAAAAAGATTGCCGAAGGACGAACCGTCTTCATGGTTTCTCACCGACTTTCGACACTGACCGATTGCGATGCAATCATTGTGTTGGAACGAGGTGAAATCGATGCCATGGGAACTCACCAACAATTACTCCAGAAAAGTAAAGTTTATAAAGACCTATGGCACCAACAAATGGGACGGGTGTAAAAGAAGAAACCGTCAAGGAAACTCGTTTTCGACGTCGCCGGGAAGCTCGCATTGAAGCCCACCGTCAACGCTCCAACAACGACGCTATCCTGACCGAGTTTCAGCCCGATGCAGTAGAAATCGAAAAACGATCCGTTCCAGGCGGAGCGCGGTGGACTTTGTACACCGTGGTTGCCTTGATTGCGGCGTTCATTTTTTGGGCCAACTGGGCTGAAGTCGATAAAATCGTTACCGCCGAAGGAATACTGGTAACGACCGAAACTGACGTTGTGATCGACACCAAACTTACTTCTCCCATTAAAGAATTAAACGCCAAATTTGGCGATCGAGTCCATGCGGGTTTCGTGATCGCGACCCTCGATTCTACGTTTTCAGATGCCGACCTGGCCGCTCTCCAAGGTCAGAAGAAATCGCTAATGGCGTCTCTTGCCCGGCTAACCGCCGAACGAAACGGACAACCATTTACTTTCGATGGCCACGAAGAAGACCGGGACTGGTTGGTCCAAGTTGGATTGTATAACGAGCGAAAAAAGCAGTATCTGGCTGAGCAAGTCAAATTCGAATCTCAAAAAAGCACGCTTGAGGTTCAGATGGAAAATCTAAAAATCCAGCGCGAAGCGCAGCTCGAAAAGTACGCCAAATTGAGAAAGTTCGAGATTCAAACGCGCGACTTGGCCGAAAGAGGAAGCAAGTCTTCAACCGATGTCTTGAGCCGTGAAATCCAAAGCAGTGACGCCCGGATGGAAGTAAAAGCCTCCGACGCGAGAATGAAAGAACTGACAAAGTCACTTGAAACCGTAGAAGCCGAAAAAGCTGCCTACGTTGCGGGATGGCGTACGCAAATCGTGACCGACTACGCGGCCGCCAACGATAGTTTTAACAACTTACAACAGGAAATTAACAAGGCGACCAAGTCGAACGAGTTTGTCGAACTTAAAGTGCCTGACGATCTACCGTACAACGAGTTTATGGTTCTGGAAGTCTCTGACAAATCAGTTGGTTCGATGACTCAACCAGGGGAGCCTTTGTTCCGTTTAGTTCCTGTTGGCGTCCCAATGGAAGTAGAGGTCGAAATTCAAGGCAAAGATATCGCTTTGATCGAAACCGTAACTCCTGAGCATCTAGCCACTGGCGAACTACCGAACGGCGGCGACGTTCGGGTAAAACTGGCTTCGTTCCCTTATCAGCGTCATGGCACGCTGGACGGAATTATTCGAGCAATCAGCGAAGGCTCATTCGAGAAGAAACTGCCCGGTGGCGGCAACAGTGGCGTGACGACCTACAAAGCTCGCGTTCAGTTGTTGGATACCAAAGAGCTTGAAAACCTGCCTTCAAATTTCCGTTTGATGCCAGGGATGACCGCCACCACAGAAATCAAAGTGGGCAAGCGAAAAGTGATGGAGTATTTCTTGTATCCACTGCTTCGTTATATGGACAAAGCAGTACGCGAACCATAATTCTCGCTCCATTGACCTGCTGCTCATCCACGATTCGACCGATGCGCAGACCGATCAAAAAAACGTCCCCGAAAAAACGTAGGCCGGATCAGGAGCCTGCGACGCCAATCCGGCAGTTCTCACGCCGGCCCTGCCAACCTCGTTCAGATTCAACAATCGCGGGAAAGGTGGCGAACTTTGACCGTAGGGCAACTGCGACACGCAGCACAACTACGGTTCAATGAAAAAAGCTCGTTTCTGATTCGGCAACGAATAATCAAACCCGCATGCCTTAAACATGTCGTCCGAAGAAGAAATCGCCATCAACTCTTTGACTTTCTCTTCTCTGGCTCGCTCAACACAGCACTTCACAAGCTCTCCACCCAACCCGCGCCGGCGAAAATCAGCCGAAACGGCTAGGCACTGAATCTCCGCGAGTTTTTTCGAGTAGATTTCCAGCGCGCAAAATCCGATCACTTTTCCGTCACTCATCGCGACAAACGAATGACGAAGCAATAGCTCCAGCTCCAACGATGTACGCTTAAGCAACGAAACGTCATCCATGAAGGGATCGAGAAACGCTTGGACGACTGCCAGGTTTTCCTGTTTGCCGATAACAATCGTATATTGTTGTTCTTCCATGACTCTGCGTATCACTGGCGTTCTTGAAAATGCAATTGAAATTCTGCCGCTACTACTTGCAGCACCAATGCCGAATCATCTTGGCATACATTTCAGTTCCACGCGACAACTGTTCCAAAGCAATCCACTCGTTCACGGTGTGAGCTTGCTCAATGCTACCGGGGCCAAACACGATTTTGTCAGCGATTTCTGTAAAGACTCCGCCGTCGGTACCAAAAGAAACCGTTTTCGATCGGGGGCGGTGGGCAAGTTCCAACGCTTCTTGAACAAAGTCCTTCCCTGGATCAATGAACATCGAATTGCCCATCTCATTGATCTCTAACTCAATATTATTTTTTGCGGCAGACTCTTTGACTCGTTTTAAAAGCGGCGAAACATCGATCCCTGGCATCGGACGAAGATACATTTGACAGACCGTTTTCGAAGCAGTCACGTTTAACGCCGGCGCGTCGTCTTTGACTGAAATATTCCAACTTAGCGTCGGGGGATCAAAGACGCCGTTTTGCCAAGCCTCATTGGTTTCAACTTCGTCGTGGATGACTTTCATGTCAGCCAGAAAAGGAATCATCGCGAGATTTGAATTGACTCCCTTTCGGCTACTCGAATGTGCTGCCTTGCCGCGGGCTGTGGCAACAATTTCTACAGAACCTTTGTGCGCGTGTACGACTTCGAGCGAAGTCGGTTCCCCAATGATTGCTTTGGTCGCGTTCTCTACCATCTCGCGATAAAGCTTGCTTTCCTCAACGACACATTTAGCGCCGTGAAAACCGGTTTCCTCGTCTGCCGTAATCACAAAATAAAGTGGCTCGACTAGATCATCCCACGAGAACTGTTGAGCGGCCGTCAACATGCAAGCGATCGAGCCTTTCATGTCGCAGCTCCCGCGCCCGTAGAGCCGTTCTCGCGCGATTGCTGGTTCGAACGGACCAAATTTTTTGGTAAACCACTTTTTCGCAGGCACGACATCAGAGTGACCGAAATACGCCAGGCCTCCAACGCCGCCGCCTTTCTTGGCAACCAAATTCGTTTTTCGCACCTTCCGCGAATCAACGTACTCGACTTTCTCGACCACGAAACCGTGCTTCGTCAACTTCATTTCGAGGTATTTGCAAATCAAGCGATTTGAAAGATGGCTGGTCGAGTCGAACCCGATCAAACGTTTGGCGTACCGGAGAGCTTTCATGATGCAGATCGAACGATTGAGACAAAAATGTTTGTCAATTGGCAGGAGAGATGTAGCCAAAAAACCACATCTATTCAAAAATAGGCAAAGCTCATTCCCGGAACAAGGAAATTAATCCGTTCCATCCTCTATTTGCCAAGAGAAGTTGGCATTTTGCGGATTCCAATCGTTCCCACAACCTGATACCTGTTTTTAGGCACCCAATAGAACTGTCCATGCCGCGAGAGAAAATCCACTTTATTACCGGGCGACTCGCGGAAGCCGCACTTCGAAACACGCTAGACGATCTCGCACCCAAAGCTGAATTTGAATTTACGATCCAAGTCCTCCCGATTACCGTCGCGGCTCTACTGACGCCCAAATGGATCGCTCCAAGACTCCAAATTCCACCGGGAACCGACCGGCTAGTATTGCCGGGATACTGTCTTGGCGACTTCGATCCAATTATCGAGATCACCGATGTTCCTGTCGAGCGTGGCCCCAAAGACCTTCGCCGGCTTCCGGATCACTTTGGCCAAAAAAGTGATCGATCAGATTTTGGAAAGTCGGACATCGAAATCATCGCTGAAATTAACCACGCGCCACGGTTGCCGTTGGAAGAGATTTTGCAGAAGGCCCAAGCACTAGCGAATGATGGAGCAAACTGGATCGATGTTGGCTGTGAACCAAACTCGACTTGGTCCGGTGTAAGCGATTGTGTTCGGGCCATCAAAGACCTTGGCCTAAACGTCTCGATTGACAGTTTAAACCCGGATGAGATTGAACCTGCGATTCAATCAGGATCGGAACTGGTGCTTTCGGTCAACGCATCTAATCGCGAGCGAGCCGTTGATTGGGGCTGCGAAGTCGTCGTGATTCCGGATGACATTCGTGACATCCATTCGATGGAAGAAACGATCGACTTCTTGGCGTCTAAAAATGTTGCCATCCGAATCGATCCAATTCTTGAACCGATTGGGCTTGGATTCACAGCTAGCCTAGGCAGATACATTCAGGCTCGCGAGCGATGGCCAGAAGCCGAAATGATGATGGGCATCG
The DNA here is from genome assembly GCA_964595515.1 of uncultured Pirellulaceae bacterium. GTDB lineage: Bacteria > Planctomycetota > Planctomycetia > Pirellulales > Pirellulaceae > Mariniblastus. The sequence goes on along the minus strand of CAZQQR010000001.1, from coordinate 48,004 downwards.
GCAACATTACAGAATTGACCGACGTTGATTCTGCTGGAATCAACGTTTTGTTGTTGGCGATCTGTCAAGAGCTTGGAATCCGCAGCGTCCTCACAACACAGGTTATCAACTGGTCGCGGACCAGCGTGAAAGAATGCGATCTCGCGAGAAAATTGGTTTATTATTCAATCAATCACCAAGTCCCCCCCAAACATTTGAGTGACGAACTCGTGATTTTACGAGACACGAAACTACTACAATTCGGTGTCGAAGAGATTAGCCAGTTAGCGTCTCAAATCAAAGACAACAACTATCGAATTTTTGCGGAAGCGGACGAAGTTCACTTGCTGGGAAGCCAACACCACTTTCATGACGCCGACCCCTTTAAAACGTTCGATCAATTGATGCAGTCCAACCCCACCAACGTGGATCCGTCACACGCGTTTTACCTTGGCTATGAAATGTGTAAAGCGCTCATCGCGATGCAGCTTGGCAAACAGTACACTCAGGACGAAGCTCTGGATTGGGGATTTTTGACAGTTCCCGAAACTGACCGGCATCGCCTAAAACGTGGACGGAAAAAATAAACTGGAATTTGTGTCTTCTTCCCAGGCACTTTCTCCGCTCTATCATTTTTTTACTACTTTCTATTTTGAAATATTGATTTTCGAATCGACGAAGCATTAATTCACTCGTGACCAAGACAGACGACCCAACCAAACGAAGCGATCCAGCAAATCCAGCCTCCCAGCCGACGGTCGTGGTTGAGCTTGCTCCCGCTCCTAGGGTTGAAACCGCCTTGAAACAACTGGCCAGTCTTCCGGGCGTTCTTTTACTCAATAGCGCCATGAAGATTTCGAACTCGGCCGAACAACCGCTCGGGCGGTATTCGTTCTTGGTGGCCGATCCATTTCAAACCATTGTAGAACCGGTCGGAACCAAAACGCCTTTCGAACACATTCGAAACTCTCTTTCAAATTTTTCAGCTCAGACGATTCCTGATCTCCCGCCATTCCAAGGCGGTATTGCGGGGCTCTTTAGTTACGACTTGAATCGTTCCATCGAATCCATTGGCGCGCCTCGCAATGACGAATTCGAATTACCTGCGATCGTTGCTGGCGTTTATGACGTCGTGATTGCATGGGATCATGATCAAGACAGAGCTTGGATCATTTCCCAAGGATTCCCAGAAACTGATTCGTCGGCTAGATCAGAACGAGCGAGCGAGCGAGCACAGTATTTTGGGCAACTGCTAGAGACGAATCTGGAACCTGACAAAGAAGGCGAGAATTCCAGTCAGCTACGAGAACAGGAATCCAAACGAAATGCCTGTCAACCGAATCCAGTCAATATCGTCGATGGCCCGAAAGGACTTCAAAGCAATTTTTCTCGTCAAGAATATATCGCCAACGTTGAAAAATGTGTTGAGTACATTCGCGCTGGCGACGTGTTTCAAATCAACCTTGCTCAGCGTCTCCTTTTTCCTGCTGATTGCGGGCCGATCGAGTTGTTCCTAAGGCTTTGCGAATGCAATCCAGCGCCTTTTAGCGGCTATTTTGACTTAAGCAAGATTTCTAACGTCGATGCTCAAATCATTAGTGCATCGCCCGAGCGTTTTTTCTCGGTCCGCGGCGGCACAATCGAAGTCCGTCCAATCAAGGGCACGAGACGACGGACGGGTCAACCTTTGGTCGACATTCAGGCGAAGGAAGAGCTGTTAGCGAGTGAAAAAGATCGCGCCGAAAACACGATGATCGTTGACCTGATGCGAAACGACCTGTCGCGAGTGTGTGAAGACGACTCGATAGTCGTCACGCAGCTTTGTGAATTGGAAGCCTACCAAAGTGTGTTGCACCTAGTGAGTGCAGTGCAGGGCAGGCTAAAGCCAAACCATAACTCAATTGATGTCTTGGAATCTATCTTTCCAGGTGGCTCGATCACGGGAGCCCCAAAAGTTCGAGCGATGGAGATCATATCGAATCTGGAACCCAGCGCGAGGGGTGCTTATTGTGGTGCACTCGGCTATCTTGGCTTTGACGACAATTCGGATTTCAGCATCCTGATACGGACGATCACTTCAGCAGGTGGCTGGTGGCAAATTCCAGTGGGTGGCGGAATTGTCAGCCAGTCTGATCCCGTCCGTGAGTATGAGGAAACTTGGACAAAGGCTGCTGGCATGCTGCGAGCCGTTTCCCAACCAAATTCAACAATTCGCAACTCAACCTCCGGCCCTTGAACCTTGACTGCAACTGGGCTCCGAAGCCTGCCTTCCAACTTAAACCCAAACCATGATTCTAGTCATCGATAACTACGACAGCTTCGTTCACAACCTTGCCCGATATTTTCGGCGGCTTGGTTGCGAAACGCGTGTTGTTAGAAATGATGATATTGACGTTGAACAAATAAAAGAACTCTCTCCGTCTGCCATCGTCATTTCGCCCGGACCTTGCACACCCAACGAAGCGGGGTGCTCTCTTGCTGTGGTTTCGGAACTTTACAAATCGACCCCGATACTGGGAGTCTGCCTTGGTCACCAAGCCATCATCCAGGCGCTGGGCGGCACGGTGATTCGTGGTGCACAACCAGTTCATGGCCGCTCAAGTCAATTAACGCACGATGGCTCAAGAATGTTTACCGGCATTTCTGAAACGTTTTCAGCGGGGCGTTACCATTCGCTCGTTGGAGACACGAAAGACTTGCCGAACTCACTTCGCGTTACCGCTCGAACAGACGACGGCGTGATCATGGCGATTGAACATAATGATCATCCAGTCATCGGACTACAGTTTCATCCAGAATCAATCATGACCGATTGCGGCTATCAACTGATTGCGAATTTCTTGACACTGGCTGGTATCCAAACAAGCCAATCTGGAAGTGGAATTCAGGAAAGTGAAATGGCGGGGGTCTCCGTTGGTCAACAGAGGTTTGAGCTTTCCGATCGACTATCCACAAAGGAAGCACCATGATCCTCGAATCAATTGTGACTTCGACTAACTCAGATGGCACCACGAACGTTGCACCTATGGGACCGACGATCCATGAAACGATGGCGACATTTGAACTGCGTCCGTTTGATACTTCCCGAACCTTTGCAAATCTTAAACGCACGCGCTGTGGTGTCCTTCACGTGACGGACGATTCAGAAATGTTTGCCCGGGCCGCGATTGGAACGATTAAAGCTCCCTCAATCACGCCTGCGGAAGACGTTGTGGGTTGCATTCTTAAGAGTGCCTGTCGTGCCTATGAATTCAAAGTCGAATACATCGACGAGACTGGCCCGCGGATGAACCTTAACTGCCGAACAGTAAAAGTTCATCGGATGCGAGATTTTTTTGGCTTCAACCGAGCCAAGCATGCCGTTATCGAAGCGGCTATTCTTTCCACGCGAGTTGATTTTTTGCCGATGAGCGAAATCACGGATTCGTTTTCAAGATTTCAAACGATTGTAGATAAAACTGGTGGGCTGAGCGAGCATCGAGCTTTCAAACTACTCTCCGAATTTATTGAGCAACACAAACGCGCAGACTTGAATCCGGCAGCGGAGAACTCAACTGGTGCCTAACGATATCAAAGTCAAAGTTTCCGCGCCGTCACGTTTGCATTTTGGATTATTTTCAGCGGGCAATGTTGGCGGGCTACGATTCGGCGGTGTTGGGATGACTCTCGATCACCCGCGCGTTGCGATTGGTGTAACTGGAGACGATCGACTGACGATCAGTGGTCCAGAATCGGCAGCCTGTCAATCTGCTCTGGCAGGTTGTTTTCCCTTGATTCAAAAAGAACGTCCGGATCTTGACGTCAAATCGGCTGTAGACCTTCCCATTGCGATCTCGATTGAGTCGGAGCTTTGTCGACATGTGGGACTTGGGTCAGGCACTCAACTAGCCTTGGCAACCGCGACTGCCGTTCTCAAGTATTTCGAAATCGAGATGCCTTCGATCGAAGAGTTCACCGCAATCGTCGGCCGAGGAAAACGCTCTGCAATTGGTAGCTATGGTTTTTTTCAGGGTGGTTTTTTGGTTGACCGAGGAAAACGAAACAACGAAAGTTTGTCTCCGCTCGATTTTCGAACCGATTTCCCCGAACAATGGCCGATCTTGGTTGTCCGTCTCAATAGCGACGTCAAGGGTTCAGGATTATCGGGAGAATCTGAAACGAATGCGTTCCAGGAGCTTCCGCTGGTTTCCAATTCTCAGCGAGAGAACATGGTGAACATCGTTCGCGATCGCATGATTCCGGGTGTATTGCAAACAGATTACGAATTGTTTGGAGAAGCAGTTTATGAGTTCGGCTACCAAAGCGGCATGATGTTTGAGTCGGTTCAAGGTGGCCCTTACAACGGCAAAGAGATCGAAAACTTGGTCCATCAAATCCGCAGTATGGACATCCTGGCAGTCGGGCAATCATCTTGGGGACCCTCGGTTTTTGCCATTGCCCCAAACAAAGACAGCGCGGACGCAGCAATGGAGAAACTTCAGGAGCTTTATCAGGATCGCATCTTGATTGATTTCACAAAAGCGGACAATCATGGTGTGAAAACCAATATCGAAAATTCTTGATTTGCGAATTCGAAACAACTTAATTCACTAAAATACTCACTAACACTGACCACCAATCGGAACGAACGATGCCAACACTCGGAGTCAACATTGATCATGTCGCAACCGTCAGGCAAGCTCGGCAAACCACCGAGCCTGATCCTGTTTGGGCCGCCGCCATGGCTGAACTAGGAGGTGCAGATCAAATCACAGTTCACCTCCGTGAAGACCGACGTCATATTCAGGATCGCGACGTTCGGATTCTTCGCGACACCGTCAACGTCAGGTTAAATCTTGAATGCGCCTGTGTCGATGAGATGCTGGGAATCGCGTGTGAATTAAAACCGCATCAAGTCTGCCTGGTGCCCGAAAAACGCGAGGAAATTTCCACCGAAGGCGGATTGGATGTTGTTGGTAATCGATCCCGCGTTGCGAACGCGATTGAGCAACTTCAATCAGAGGGGATCATCGTTAGCTTGTTTATCGATCCAGAAAGTTCTCAAATCGAACTTTCAAAAGAACTCGGAGCTGAAGCCATTGAGTTGCACACCGGGACTTATGCACACGCGATTGGCTCCCCGGAATCGGTTGAGAAAGAACTTCAATCACTCAACGCGGGCTGTGAACTGGGACACCAGCTTGGCCTGCATGTTGATGCCGGCCATGGATTGACGTATTCGAATGTGCTTCCTGTGGCAAAAATTCCAAATCTCAACGAGCTGAACATTGGCCATAGCATTGTCTCACGAGCATTGTTTGTTGGATTTCAACAAGCAGTTCGTGAAATGAAAGACCTTTGCGATTCTGCAACGGCTTAAATCTGGCAAAACAGAACTGGACTATGACCAAATCATGTGGTCGCGGCCAACAAATCGTTGCTGCCAACCAAAAGTTGCGGTCAACTAAGCGTCAAAGTTACGCCTGTTTATCCAAGCGGGATTATTCGATCGAATCAAATTTGAACGCTAGGAAATGAGGTTTGAAACCCGTATCATTAGCGCTGGCTTGAGAAGAGAAAAAATTAAACAAACGATAGGAGTAGTTATGTCAGGTTCACATTCAGCGCGTAAAGGTTCGGATTTCGCGGGTCTCTCAGTAGCGATTGTGACACCGTTCAAAGATGGCAAACTTGACGTTGATCGTTTAAGAGAGCAGATCGAATTCCAAATTGAAAACGGAACCAACTGCCTTGTCCCAGTCGGAACCACTGGCGAGTCTCCGACACTGTCGCATCCTGAGCATGAGCGAGTAATCTCGGAGACGATTCAAATTGCTTCAGGCCGAATCAAAGTCATGGCCGGAACCGGATCTAACAGCACTGACGAAGCGATCAGTCTGACCGAATGGGCCGCCAAAGAAGGTGCAGACGCTACGCTTCAGGTCGCTCCCTACTACAACAAACCAACCCAAGAAGGTTTTTACCAACACTACAAAGCCATTTCCGAAGCGGTCGAAATTCCAATCTGCGTCTACAACATTCCCGGACGAACAGGAAAGAACATTGAGCCGGAAACGATTGCTCGTATCGGTGAGTTTGGCAATGTGACGATGGTCAAAGAAGCAACTGGCTCACTTGATCAAGCTTCTCAAGTGCTCTCATTGACCAACCTGACGGTCTTGAGTGGCGATGACAGTTTGACGCTTCCTTTGCTTTCGATCGGTGGCGAAGGCGTTGTTTCGGTGGTCGGCAACATCGTTCCGCAAGACATGCTGGCGATGCTTCAAGCGTTCAGAAGTGGCGACATTCAACAGGCACAGCAGTGGCATCACAAGCTGTTTCCACTTTGTCGGGACATGCTTGGACTAGCCACAAATCCGATTCCACTTAAGGCCGCCATGGCAGAGATGGGACGCGATTCAGGTGAACTTCGACTGCCGATGGTTGCCCTCAACGATGAGCAGCTTAAGGCACTCCGAGCGACTCTGCGAAACTACGAGATCGACGCTGTCGCCGTGTAAGACCGGGGTGTGATGACCGCAGCAACAACGCGCTGTCGCCGCAAAAATCGCTGCGGCCAGTGCTTGGAGCGGCACCGCCGAGACCGGACGGACTAGATCGCAGCAAAGCCATTGGCGGTTAAAAATGAGGCAAAGGCCTCGTTCGTAGGAGCGAAAACTATACCGATAAGGAAGTTGCGTGGACCAGCCCTGCTGGAAGCCGCTAATTTGCAGACGGCCGCTCGGCAGCCGTCGTCTTGGTAAACGAATGGCCAACGCGATTGGTAATGCCGAAAGAACAGGCGATCAAAGTCGGCAAGCAATCGTAGGTCAGGCTGTGCCTGACGAGCAAACCTCATCGTTGTCCCACCGAACGATGTAACGAATTGACCGATGTCACGATACACCTAACGCCGCCGGACAACCGTCGTCAACGAGAGGGTGAACCCACAGTCGCCACCGAAGCACCTATTTCAATAGTGCCAACTGCTCCGCCCGCTTAGCAGCATTCTCCAAGAGTTTTGGATCCAAATTCGGCGTCAGGCCAAGATCGTTCCGAATCGACTGAAGAAAGTTCAAACCCATGTTGTCAGGGATGTCGTGGGCTCGAACTCCAACAACGCCGCCTTCAGGGTGAGTTCTAAAATCACCAGCGTTTTGAAATTTCTTCACTCCGACTTTTGCAGCCAAGTTATGTGGCCGCAGCAACGCGACCATATCATTCATAAATGCGTTTTCTTGACGACCACCACCGCCATTGGTGATTCTCAATCCGACAGGCCAACCTGGAGAAGGCGAAGCCAAAGAAAACACTCGAATGGTTTTTAAAGCCGCGGAACCAAATACTTTTTCGATGATAAATAGGGCATTGGAAGTCAACATATTACCTTGGCTGTGAGCGACTACAAAACGCCGTGAGCTATGACTAAGCATCAATTGGCGGAACAACGAGACGGTTCCTTTGTTCCAAACAAACGATTTACGAATCACTTCTTCGACAACTCGTGGGATGTCGGCGGTTGGAATGTTGGTGGATGGAGTCAGTTTGCTGCTTGACGCACGGGCTCCAGCATTCTGAAGATAATCCAAAGCGCTTTGGCCTAGATCTGCTAATGCGCCGCCGGTCTTGTTGTAAATTCCGGTGATTGGCCGCTCTGTCAAAATCGAGAGCATTGTTGCGGTTCGGGCGTGGTCGCGACCTTCGGTTCGAATCCCGTTGACGTAGAAAACCTTTGGGTTGTGAACCGTAGAAGTCGTCGCGTTGTAGACATTGACTTCACCATCACCGCTTGGAACCTTGATCGCCATGCTTTTCCCCAATTGCGTTGTTCAATGAGACTCTAAGTCGATCTACGAATCCAAATTCGATATGTCGCCGAAAATTTTTAAAAAGCCGCAATATCTACCCGTGCCCTAAAAACCGGTGTAAATTCGAGGTTTGCTGCCGCCACATGTTGCCTTTTTTTTCTTGGAGCATCCCAACATCATGGATCGTAGAAATTTTATCATACGCTCATCTGGAATTGCGGCCGCAGTGGGCGCGGCGGGAGTCGCATCGCTTAAGACGTCCATGAACGGAGTGGATCAAGCTCAAACTCGTCCGCTATTTATTGCGACCTGGCCGTTTGGAAAATTTGCTTGTGCCGAAGCCGTTAAAATTGCCAAGTCGGCTTCGATGTTAGACGCGATCGAAAAAGGGATTTGGGTTACCGAAAGCGATGTCAAGAACGCTTCGGTTGGAATTGGGGGCATACCCAATGCTGAGGGCAACGTTGAATTGGACGCCTGCATTATGTCTGGCCCCGACCACAATGCGGGAAGCGTCGCTGCCGTCCAAAACATTCTTCATCCAATCTCAGTGGCGCGGCTCGTCATGGAGAAAACACCTCACGTGATGCTGGTCGGCGAAGGCGCACGGAAGTTTGCAATTCAACATGGAAAACCTGAAACAAATTTACTTACCGACAAACAAAACCTCGAATGGAAGCAGTGGAAAGAAAAACAAAATTCCGATTCCAATCCGGCTGAAGCCCCCACGATCAACGAAGACAAGCATGACACGATTGCGATGCTTGGACTGGACTCAAAGGGTGATCTCTATGGCGGGTGCTCGACCAGCGGCTGGGGTTACAAAATCCCTGGGAGAGTAGGGGACTCGCCGATCATTGGCAGCGGACTATACGTTGACAACAAAATTGGGGCCGCTGGGGCTACCGGGCTTGGTGAGAATGTCATGCGACATTGCGGCTCGTTTCTGGTGGTCGAAATGATGAGGAATGGGGCATCGCCCGTTGAGGCTTGTGAGCAAGCCGTTCTTCGAATCGCAGAGCTTGATCCAAAGGGATTGGACGACCTTGATATCAACTTTATTGCCATCAACAAATCTGGGGAATACGGAGCAGCAGGCACCAGCACCGGATTCAAATTTTCAGTCGCCGATGAAGATGGTCAAAAAGTGCTAGACGCCAAAGCACTGTCAAAGAAAGCTATCGGGGCTGAGGGTGGCAACCGCTGAACGAATTCATTTCCGTTTCTTACGGTTTTGCCTCAAACAAATAGGGAACGAATATTCGCAAGTATGACAAACAATTGGAAATCCAATCGCGGTAACAGCCTATTTTCTGTAATCAAGCGGCGAGTCATTCGCGAGTGGCCATTCAAAGGTCAAGTTTGGGTAGTGGACGAGGCTACGAGTCCTTTCGAGCCAACAAACGCTAGGGACTCGTAAACTCGTCCACTACGGTCAATCCTAATTTTTAGTTTTGACGAATCACTACGTGCACCGACATACAATCGCGTATTTCACCATCTTTCATCTGTGTTATTTTCAGTTATATCTATTGGTTACAAACTTCATTGAGAATTACAACTTGGTCATTATTTTACTGGCGAACACTTAATTCCCGGAGCAATCCAAATGTCTTTCCGATCGTTTCTGACAAACCTGATGCAACCGAAGAAAACTACTGCTCCCCATCGAAGCCGAAACAAAATAAATCATTTTGATTTTCAACCGCTTGAACCAAGGCAACTGCTGGCCGGAATTACCTACGACGCCGCAACCAAAGATCTAACCATTTTTGGTGATGCCGGGAACAACTCTGGCCGGATTGATGTTGTCAACGGAATGTACCAAGCACAGATTCAGGGCTTCGGTGTTGAAACCTATGCCTTGTCAGACGTCGACAAAGTGATCTTTATTGGGCTAGAGGGAGACGACAACTTTACTAACGGAACTTCCCTCGAATCGGAAATGGTAGGTCACGCTGGCAACGATACTCTCCGAGGAGGATCAGGGATCGACAACATCGTTGGCGGACACGGCAACGACTTTCTGTTTGGCAATGCAGGTAACGACCGAATCGTTGGAAGCGCTGGCAACGATACGATTGAGGCAGGAAGCGGCGACGACATGGTGTTTGGAAGTTTCACCGGAACAAACACGATCGCTGGTCAAGACGGTAACGACACGATCTACGGCGGAAACTTTGTCGACAACATCATGGGCGGCAATGGGATCGACAAGATCTTCGCTTTTGATGGCGACGACGTAATCAACACCGGCGCAGGCGGAGTCCCCAGTAACAACGGGGGTGACGTAACAGCCCAAGGCGAGTTAGTACTTGGCTTGGGCGGCAACGATCGCATCACTGGCGGTGGTGGTTGGGATGTCCTGTATGGTGGTGACGGGGACGATATCATTGTCGGTGGCAGCGGACAAAACTGGATCTTCGGTCAAAACGGCGATGACAATCTGACGGGCGCCAACAATCCGGTCGTTAGCGTACCGGGTAATGCCAGTTTCCAAACACTCGACTATATCCGAGGCAACCTTGGAAACGATACGATTCGGGGACTTGGAAACACCGATGCTCTCTACGGGGATGAAGGCGACGACGAACTCTACGGAGGCGATGGTTGGGACGTTCTGGTTGGCTGGACTGGTAACGATATTATCAATGGACAATCGGGGCGAGATCGCGTCCAGTTCGATGGAAACACAGCGAACTATAAAATCACTACTGAACAAGGTCGTTACGTTGCGGACGACACTCGAAGTAACAACTTAACGGGCAAAGACACTATTTCGGGATTTGCCGCCGACGAGTTCTTTAGCTTTGTAACCACATGTAGCGCAGCATCATGTAACTACGAAGATTCCGCTCCTGCTCCGCGTGATGGAGCCGATCTTCTAACCAAGAAGATCGTCATTCAACCTGTGATCGCAGCCAATACAAATGGTACCAATCGTGCTGAATTCTTTGGCGATGCGACTTCTGAGTTATTCATCAAAGATCAGGTCGATGCGATCTTTTTGGAGGCCGGATTGGAAGTTCAATGGCTGGCAGAAAAGAACTGGAACAACAACTTTGTGAATGTTGGTTCTGCATCGACTCGACCAACCAGTGACTTGGGAACGATTCGTGATATGGCCGCGTCTGCCAATATTTCGAGCAATGACTCTCAAGTCATCAATGTATTTTTTGTGGAAAAGTCACCAGGCTTTAACGATATCGGCGAGAACACATCTGTCGGCCTTGCATTTTTGAACGGACCAAACCTTCTGCTTCAAAATGGCGTCACGATTGCAATTGGTGATAACTTGGTGACGACGGAAGAAGGTCGGATCGCGACTGCGATTTTGACGGCCCATGAAGTCGCCCACAATCTTGGTCTCGACCACGTCAGTGCCACGAACAACTTGATGAATGCTTTGCCAAAGGACTCTAATTTGACTCAGACGCAGATCAACGCAATTATCAACCACAGCACGTTCTTGAAAGACTTTTAGAGCTTGATTAGGACTGTGCAGTCGAGAGAACCAATGCCGACTCGTTGAGTCGGCATTTTTTTTGCGAATGGGATCTGAAGAAACAGCTACGACGAATGGATCTACTTCTCCGTGAATCTACTCTTCGTCATTTTTTCGCAGCAACCGAGCGCTTTTTTCGAAGAACTTTTCTCGTCGAGATTGTGACTGCTCCGAGCTCTCGTTCTTTTGGGCTTCTAGATCACGATACATCGCCAACGTGAAAGGGCATTTTAGAACTTCCATTCGAAACTTGATGTAGTCAGCATGCTCGCCTGTAAGATTCCCTTCGAACGACTGGGTCATCACCTCCAAAGGCGGCACGCCCATCTGATTTCTCCGCCAGATCTCGCCCAACGTGTGAATCCCTGCATCACGTCGTCCATTGATCATCGACAGCCGTTCAAGCAGTTTTGCGTCTTCTCGGACCGCCTGTTCAATATCTGCGGCCCTTGTCGCATCCAATGACTCATCGAGATAGGCTTCTAATTCAGCGTCGGTAAATTCTAAATTCACAATGTTCACAGTTAACAAAGAGTATCCTAGCCCCCGCGATTCTAAGACAACTTTCGGTTAACAGCAATTCGGACAAGAATCTTACGACAAGTAGTTGAATTAACCGCCCTGCGAATCACGATAGAAACTCCACCTGGCGTTCTTTTTTGGCATCAAAATGAAAAATCGGTTTCCAACTTACCTCTCAGTTCTGATTCTTATCGCTTTTTCGTTGTCCATTGACGCCGCGCCGTCTATCGGACGAGTTGTTCAGGAAAGAGTGACTCCGCAGCCGGATGATGCCCCGGTCGTTGAGACTCCAGCGAATTCAACACCTCAAAAACCAGCAGGCCCGGTGGCAACTGGAATTGTATTCCATGACATCGATAACGATGGAAAATATGGGGAAAACGACTCAGCCTACTCAGGAGTCAAGGTTTCCAATGGAATCGACATCGTGGAGACGGATGCGCTTGGGCGATACGAACTTCCAATCGAAGAAGACATGGCGATCTTCGTCATCAAGCCAAACGGTTTTCGAACTCGATTGGACGAAAACAATTTGCCAAAGTTTTACTACCTTCACAAACCCAGCGGCTCACCCAAGTTCAAATTTCGAGGAGTCAAACCAACGGGTGCTCTTCCCCAATCGATTGACTTCCCGCTTTACCGTCAGGACGAACCTGAGGCGTTCAAGATCCTTTTGTTTGGCGACCCTCAACCTCGCAACAACCAAGAAGTCGAGTACGCGATGCACGACGTGATTTCTGAGTTGGTTGGCGATCAGGAAAACGCATTCGGCGTTACCCTTGGAGACATCGCCTTCGACAATTTGGATACGTTCAAATCTCTGAACCAAGCGATCGGGCTGATCGGAATTCCTTGGTACAACGTGATCGGCAATCATGATCTCAATCTGGACGCCAAAGTTCGAAAGAACATTAACGAAACTTTCGAAGCCACTTACGGACCGTCGTACTACTCTTTCGACTACGGCCAAGTTCACTTCGTCGTGTTAGACAACATTGATTGGCGAGGGCCGACGGAAAAGGCAAAACGACATCACTACTTTGCCAAATTTGGAGAGCAGCAACTCGAGTTTGTCAAAAAAGATCTCTCCATGATTCCGGAAACTCAAATGGTTGTCCTGCTAATGCACATTCCGATCATGGGCGTTGAAGACAAAACCGGTTTGTTTGAACTTATTGAAAAACGCCCCTACTGCGTTTCAGTTTCAGGGCACACGCATGATCATCGCCACATGTTCCTCGGTAAAAAAGATGGGTTCAATGGAGAGCAACCACATCACCACATCGTCAATGTGACGGTCAGTGGCAGTTGGTGGTCGGGAGCCAAAAATGAGAACGGTATCCCGCACACAACCATGGCCGATGGAGCTCCCAATGGCTATTCGATGATGACGTTCGATGAACAGGGTTACCGCATGGATTTCAAAGCCGCCGGCTCGCCAGCCAGCGATCAAATGCGAATTCACTTAGGCTCTCGCATGGACACCAATGCGACTGATCAACAAGAAGTATGGGTCAACGTCTACAACGGCTCCGAAAAATCAACCGTTTCAATGTCTGTCGACAATGGAGATTGGATTGAGCTCAAGAAAGAATTCACGACCGACCCTTACTATGTCGAGCTTGCTAAACGAGATTCCGAAGCTGAAAGAAAATTGGCAAAACCAAGGAATTCTCATCATCTTTGGAAAGCAAATTTACCGGCTGACATTTTGCCCGGCGCGCATTTATTGCAGGTCAAAACCGTCGACATGCATGAGCGAACTTACTACGCTCATCGAAGTTTCCGTGTGACGGGAACTCCGGTTCCGAAAAAGGAAACACCATCTGAACCGGAAACGGCCGAGAATCCAAACGCGCCGTCCGAGGACACTTCCGGAAAATAGCCGATGGATCGAATTGGATCGTTGTTCGCCCGGCGAATGAACGATTCTTGCTGTCCAGCATTTGCTGCGGCGAATTTAGAAACAGTCAAATTTTGCTGACAGTAAATTCGTTCGCGGACTGTCAACTACGAGCTCAATCCGTATATTGTTTACGTGGGTAAACACTGTCATCGCATTGGATAAATCGTTGAATTCGAAAATTGAAACCGAAGTCGATTTGGAAGCCATCAAGTCCGCTGTCCGAACCATTCTTGAAGCCGTTGGTGAAGATCCTGATCGCCCCGGGCTACTGGAAACACCCCGTCGTGTCGCCAAAATGTACGCGGAAATGTTTTCTGGACTTAGACAAGATCCCGCTCGCCATCTCAAAGTTACCTTCCCTGAACAGTACGACGAAATGGTGCTGATTCGTGACATTCAATTCACAAGCATGTGCGAGCATCACCTATTGCCGTTTAGTGGAGTTGCCCACGTGGCGTACATTCCCGATGGAAAAGTCACCGGGCTGAGCAAGATCGCTCGCGTGGTCGAAGAAATTTCTCGCAAGCCGCAGGTTCAAGAACGAATGACTTCGACCGTTGCTGAGTTGGTGGACGAGCACTTAAAAACCAAAGGCGTCGCCGTCGTTGTCAACGCCGAACACTCTTGCATGAGTATTCGAGGAATCCGCAAACCAGGAGCGAGAACGATTACGAGTGCACTTCGTGGTGAATTCAAAAAGAATCAGTCGACTCGAGCCGAGTTCATGTCGCTCATCAACGGCAACAAGTAGCCTGCCGGTGCGACATTCCGCGACTACCAACCACCACGACGACGAACCGTGTTTCCGTAAAAGTGCATCGGCCGATTCGGGCGAGATTCAATCGGCATCTGCCGAATTTCGCGGCGTTGTTCTAAGGTTGGAATCCCGTCATTCTGAAACGAATAAGGAATTGAATTACCGAAAGGAACTGGTTTGCCAACCACTAGGCTTGTATCTGCAGAAATCTGAAAAGTAGGTCGCATTACGATTTGCCGATTGGGCAAACTCAAGATTGTTCCCGATTCAGTTGCTCCGGCATACTGCAGTGGCTGAGACTGAGGCTGAGACTGAGGCTGAACAAACGATGGACGAAAAACGGGAGCAGGTGAAAACGTACTTCCTGCCTGTACATCAAAAACCGAACTACCAATAGCACGGGGCGATGGAAACGTTGGTTCATTCAGGATCTGAGGTAATTGGTACCTCAAACTTGGAGGCTCAACCGTCTGAGTAAACCCAAGCTGTTGCCCCAGCGCCGGCTGAGCGTAAGAGCAAAAAACAAAAACAACGAGAACGGCAATTCTGTTATTCATAGCAGGCAATCAGGATTAGAAATCAAAGTGTTTGTCTTGGAGTACCCCAATTTTAGTGACTGAATTGGAAACGAAAAGGTACTTGAAAATCCAAAACAAAACGGCAATACAGAACTTGCCCGTATTGCCGTTTGAGTTTTCGATTTAATCGCTGTTTAGCCTATCTTGATCTTAGACGTGGAGTTGCCCTGCCATTCCGGAGAAGTAATTGAGAACGGCCAATTCAAGAATGTCTTTGTTGAACTGATTCGGGCGACGATGGAACTCACAAAAGTCTTGACACTGGTTTAGCAAATCCAGCACATGGCAAAATCGGAATGGGCGTCCGACACGTTTGTAGTGATACTCAATCAGGTGATCCAGGACGCCAGGCTCACTTTGGAATTCCATCCGCTTAAGCTCTTTGTCAAACAAGCGTCGGAACTGAGGCTCTGTTGGATCGAAGACTTCTACCTTGTACGGGATTCGACGCAGAAACGCTTCGTCACACAACGAAGTTGGCTCAAGGTTGGTTGAGAATATCAGTAGCTGTTCAAACGGCAATGAAATCTGCCGACCAGATGGAAGGTTGATATAGTCCATGCCAGATTCCATCGGAACAATCCAACGGTTCAACAATTCGTCAGTCGAAATTTGTTGACGACCAAAATCATCCACCACGAGGCATCCGCAATTACTTTTGGCGTGAATCGGAGCTTCGATAATTCCAGTCACGGGATTCAGTGTCGCATCCAGATGTTTCATCTCAAGCTCACCACCAACAACAATGGTTGGTCGCTCAATTCGAATCCATCGCTCGTCGACGCGCTGTTCATTCAAAATAGAATCGGAGGCCGCCAAAGGAGCGGCTTTGTGAACACTCGGGTCGAACATTCGAATCACTTCGCCGCCGACCGTGATGGCTCTTGGAATCCAAACGTATTTCCCGAGCGACAAAATCACTCGTTTGGCGATGCTTGTTTTACCGTTGCCGGGTGCGCCGAAGAGAAACAAGCTCTTTCCTGAGTTGATAGCCTGCCCAATCTGGCTAACCTGCAGATTGGTGACTTCGAGATCTTTCAAAGCCTTCTGAACGTCGTCGAAGGTTGGCTTGAGGTTTTTGATAGACTGCTTTTTGATCGAATTCTTGTAGGCAGCCAAACTAATCGGCGCTGAACCGCAGTAAGTACTACGCGAAAGATGAATTCGAGCTTGCTCCACACCCTTTGGTGACAATTCGTATTCGTAATCCGAAACACCCGCAGATTGCTTGTGCCCAATGAGAAGATCAGCCTTGAGCGTATCAAGGATCGGTCGCAACAAGTTAAAAGGAATTTTGACTTGGTTTGCCATTCTTGCGCCGGAAGCATTCCCGTGCAGGAAAAGAAATTTGAGGACCAACGGGAACAGGTCATTGGGATTCAAACCAGCTTCTTTGAGCGACTGTGGCTCTGACGGTTTGAAATTAGCACCGACAACCACTGATTCGTCATTCGTTCCACTTCCAACGCCGACAGCTGCGTCTTGAAATGCACCTACCGTGGGTGCTGAGATTGGGGGTGAATCCATTTCTATCTTCCGTGTTTTGGTTGTTTCGGTCCGTCCAACGAACTATTTCGAGAAAAATTCCTGACAATCGTTGCCATCATCACAAACCGATTGGTTTGCTCTGCCTGCCTGCTAATTGAAAGCTAATGTTCTCGTATTGGGTTTGTTTTCGGCGGACGAGTCGGGAATAGCCAAGCCATTTTTAGATGCCCTCACGGTCATCATTTTCATGCGCATAAAATTCGTGTTGTAGCGATGATTCATGTACGTCAATTGACGAAAACCTATAGCGAAGTTCAAACCGGATCCTTTACGGCTTTGGACGGAATCAGCTTCGACGCCATGCCTGGCCAAATTTACGGGTTGCTGGGGCCTAACGGAGCTGGAAAAACCACCACTCTTAGAATCTTGAGTACCGTGTTAAAGCCAACCCACGGAACGGCCATCGTGAACGGTTTTGACGTCGACAAGTCTCCTGGCGAAGTGCGTCGGCAAATCGGATTCGTCTCGACCAACACCGCGATCTACGACCGAATGACCGCCTGGGAGATGGTTCAATACTTCGGCCAGCTCTACGGACTGCCCATTGAACAGCTACACTCTCGAATGGAAAACCTGTTTGATCGATTTCAGATGAATGAGATGCGATCAATTCTTGGCAGCAAAATGTCAACAGGTATGAAACAAAAAGTCTCCATCGTCCGAGCGATGATCCACAACCCGCCCGTATTGATTTTTGATGAAGCAACCTCCGGTTTGGACATTCTCGCCGCTCGCGAAGTTTTAGGAACAGTAGAGCGATTGAGAGACCACGGAAAGTGCATCATTTTCTCCTCTCACATCATGTCCGAAGTCAGCCGGCTTTGCGATCGAGTCGCCATCATGAACCGTGGAAAAATTCTTGACGAAGGCACGATTGACGAACTTTCCAAAGAACACAACGAGTACGACCTTGAAGAGTTGTTCTACCAATTGATTTCAAAATCTGAAAAACAACATACTTCTCAAAAGCCCTCTCCCAACAAACAGCTGGTCGCGGAAGGGAAAGAGTAACCATGAAATGGCCCAACGTTAAATTAATTTTTTCCCGCGAACTTCGGGATCAATTGCGCGACCGTCGAACACTGTTCACAGTCGTCGTGATGCCGCTCATTTTATATCCGTTGATGGGTATGGCGATGCTCCAAGTCGCCCAGTTCATGCGTGAGTACCCAACCAAAGTCTGGATCGTCGGCGAAGAGAATCTTCCTGCCGAAACTCCACTGATCAAAGATGGCGAACTCAATCCTGAGTATGTCAACGAAAAAGACAGAAATCTGTTGCAACTAAGTTTCTCCAGTGAGAACAATAAAGAGTTCCAATCAATTTTTCGCGATTTCAGAACGCGTCCCGGCATGAAAAGAGCGCCGGCGCTCGTCGATGAGATGATCGAACGGGAGATGAAGGAAAGAAAACTCGATCTGGCAGTTTTCATTCCATCTAAATTCGATTCTCAAGATCCAGAATCCGGGAACAAGCTTCCTGAGATATTCCTATTTCAGAACACCGCCAACGATAAATCACGAATTGGCGTTGAACGATTCGCACGCGCTTTGGATGAATGGAAAACAGCATTCGTAACCAAATCACTTTCGGACGTTGGGGTTTCGATCACCAAAGCCCAAGGCTTTCGAGTGAACTTGACCGACGTTGCTGATCAAAGTGGTAAAAAAGCCGCGGCTTGGTCAAAAATACTTCCTTTTATTGTCATGATCTGGTGCTTGACCGGAGCATTTTATCCAGCGATCGATTTGGTTGCCGGTGAAAAAGAAAGAGGAACGTTTGAAACGCTGTTGAGCAGTCCAGCCGAGCGATCAGAAATCGCGATTGGTAAACTGTTAACCGTTATGACATTCAGTATCGCGACATCGATTCTGAATTTGCTGAGTATGGGAGTCACCGGATTGTTCGTGGTCGCCAGACTGGGTGCTTCGAATCCGCTTGGTGGTGGCATGCCAATCGGCGCTCCTCCACTGTCGAGTATCGGCTGGCTATTGTTGGCACTCATTCCAATCTCCGCACTGTTCAGCGCGATCGCTCTCGCCGCCGCCGCGTTCGCACGCAGTAGCAAAGAGGGACAATACTACCTTGTTCCTTTGATGATGATTTCCATGCCCCTGATGATGGTTCCGATGTTGCCAGGAGCACAACTGGATTTTGGAACCAGCTTGATTCCCGTCAGTGGTTTGATGTTGATGCTTAGAGGTCTGATTGAGGGACAATACACCGAGTGCGCTCAGTTCTTTGGGCCGGTTTGCGCTGTGACGCTTGTTTGTTGCTGGCTGTCAGTACGTTGGGCAGTTCACCAATTCAACAGTGAAACTGTCTTGTTTCGGGCCAGCGAACGATTCGGAATTGGCTCCTGGATGAAACACGTTATGCGGGAACGCCATGACTTGCCATCTTTTGGAAATGCAATTTTATGTGCGGTCGTCATTCTGATGGCTAAGTTCTTTCTAGATATGGTCGCAACCACCCCGGCGAATTTTGCGGACTTCTTCAAAGTAACACTTACTATCCTGCTGGCCGGTATCGCCGCACCTGCGATCATGATGGCCGTCGTTTTGACTAGAAATCCAGCGAAATCGCTACGATTAAAACTGTGTTCATTTCCGGTGGCTTGTGCCGCGATCGTTTTGGCGATTCTGTTGAACCCGTTATTCACATGGTTCTCAGCGGGCGTGATGTATCTGTATCCGCCAGCCGGTGATCTGGCCATGATGCAGCGAGCGATCGACAACATTCTTGGCAACTCGCCCGGGCTTTGGGCGACGTTGTTGGCAATTGCTTTCTTACCAGCTGTACTGGAAGAATTAGCCTATCGCGGATTTATTCTATCCGGCCTGGAATCAATGAAAAATAAATGGCAGGCGATCTTCCTGACGAGTTTGTTCTTTGGCATGGCCCACGGAGTAATTCAACAAAGCATCATGACGTTTGGTGTTGGAATGGTGCTTGGATTAATCGCGATCCAAACTCGCAGTATCATTCCTTGCATTTTGTTCCACTTGACTCACAACAGCTTGGCTGTGTTGTTAAGCCAAGCTGACTCTTCGGTAATCCAGCCCTCGCCGTTTCTCAGTCGCATTTTGTATTCAAGCGATGGGTTAAGCTACCAATACGGATTGATTCCTGGTGCGTTGATGACGATCGCTGGTGTGGGATTGACGATTTGGTTTCTTCGCATGAAGTCCAATCCCGAAACGTCGGTAGCCGGGGACCGATTGTCGTCGACCTGGTTTACCCGGCTGTTCCAACCTAGCCGCGTTGGTTAACGTTTGAGATCCGTGGTTTCGGAAACAGCCAATCGGAGTCAACCAATTGTTTAACCGATTTTGAGCGTTTGTGTTTCTCCAACGTCGGCCGCGTTTTATTGTGGCACATGCTGGCCTGGCATCTGTTATTCCAACTGGAATAAGTCAAAATGCAGTGGTGAATCTAAATTAAGTGAAGACGGTTTTTCCTCATTGATTAATTTTCGCATTCGTTGCAAATCCGAAGGAGCCAACCGCTGAACTCCCACCCCGAATCAATCAAGCTTGTATCAACATGGTTGGCACCGGTTTGCAGACCACCAATCGAAAATGGTGCGGTGCTAATTAGAGATGGAATCATTCAATCCGTCGGGCATCGAGACCAAGTTCCCCGAGGGGACCGTCAAATTGATCTTGGTAACGCAGTGATTATCCCTGGTTTGATCAATGCACACACGCACCTCGAATTCAGTCATCTGAACCAACCGCTCGGACAGCCAAACGCAAAATTCACTGACTGGATCCGAACCATCGTCGCGAATCGACGCGATTCTTCCAACACGAAATCTGAATCCATTGCCAAAGGGCTGGCCGAGTCGTTCGAATCAGGAACTTGGGTTGTTGGTGAAATCGCAACAAAACCGAATGACGAGTCAGCGTACTCGACCCGTTGTCGTGAACAAATGGTTGTCACGTTTTTAGAACAGCTGGGTTCCAGTGTTGAAACGTTTAGCGATCTAGAAATAGAACTTGCGTCTCATCTCAAATTGGAAAACTCAGGTGCGAGTCCTCATGCCCCATACTCGACCCACATCGAGCTCGTTCGACAAATGTGTGAGCAAGCAAAACACTTTGGACGTCCGGTCGCCATGCATCTGGCTGAAACAAAACCTGAACTTCAACTTCTCCGTGAAGGCTCGGGGGACTTCGTTGATTTGCTGAAGGATTTTGGTGTTTGGAACCCCGAGTCGTTCATTGGTGGTCAATCCGTTTTGGACTTCCTTCAAATTTTGGTCAAATCTCCCAAAGCACTTGTTGTGCACGGAAATTATCTCGACGAAGCCGAGCAAAACTTCATCGCTCGTCATCGGGAGACAACTTCGATCGTCTTCTGTCCACGAACGCATCATTTTTTTGGGCATGATCGTTATCCGCTTGAGTCTTTTCAAGCCAAACAAATCAATGTAGCGGTGGGCACCGACTCCCGTGCTTCCAATCCGGATTTAAATCTCTGGGAAGAGCTTAAGCATGTCTCGGATTCATTTCCTGATCAGCCAATCGAAACGATTCTTGCGATGGGCACCATCAACGGGGCTGTCGCACTTGGCGTCGAAAAGGACTACGGGACATTGGAATCTGGAAAGGCTTCTTCCATTAGTGTTGTCACGGATGGGCAGAAAGCTCCGCTTGAGCCCAAAGACCTTTTTACATCCGGTACTCGATGCCGACCCTACACTGACTTCATTGACCAGGATTAGATTTGGGCGGGATTTGTAAATCGTTGTTTTTTCGTTTGGCGACAACGGCAACACGATGCTTGCCAAGCCGCGTTAAAATCACGGTGGCTTTGTTGGGGCCTTCCAGTTTCATTCTGGCGAATTGGTCTGCCACCACCTGATCGACACCGCGTTTTTTGACTTCGACTTCTCCAACCCCAAGGATGCTAAGGACTTTGACTGTACTGCGAAGGTCAAGCCGAACTACATCCAAGATTTCAAACTGCGTCAGCAGCGGATCAGAAATCGGTTGATCGCCTGTCAGGTAAACAATGTTCGAAGTGAATCGGCGCAGACCATATTTGCGTCCGATCGCATCAGTCAACTTTGCCGCCAGAACAGACGGGTGCGGCTCAAAAAGATAGGCTTTGAAATCATCAAAGTACGGCACGGTGGCTTTTACTTCTGATTCCTCAATTGAGATTGAACTGACGCCTCGTTTTCCGACATAGGTCGCAGTCCGCTTGCCAGGATTCTTGGTCAACGGACCTCGCCAAAGTATCTGTTGTTTGCATTCTCGATGATCACCGATCCACTCTCGCTCGATTTGGTCGGAACCATATCGATCGCCGGGCGTGGCGGGTGCGACTTTGATTGCTAGGCTGACCGTATCAGGAATCTTTTCGAATATCTCTTCGATCTTTGGAGAAAAGTTATTTCCAAGAACAGTTCGGCCCTTCGCTCTTCGATCAGGATCAATGTGGACGCCGTCGAAGCCATCGATCGAAAAATCGTTAAAGTCTGCTTCCTCGACGGTGGCTACTTCTTCAGAGACACGGTTGACCAACAAATTGCGCCTGGCAAATGTGCAAATCAGTGAATCGTTATCAACGCCAACCGTTAGCGGTACCGACGACGGTCCGCTGTCGCTGGTTGTTTCGCGGAGCGCAAGCGACGTCAAATCGCCACCGATCCCGCAACAAATGTCGGCGACATTCCAAAGTTCGCTAAACCGACTCGCCTTGTAGTCGCCCAATCTCCAACTCGAAGCCTGCTCAAGCCCGCGTTTGGTGAAAAACATCTCATCCGCTTTTTCAAATTTTCGGGAAGCTCGAATCCGAAGCTGGGCTTGCTCCATGACCAAAGCCGAGCGAGTGGGAGAGAATTTTTTTCTTAAGCTTTTGGCGATTCGAACGGCATTGGTCCGATCTAGAAATGCGGTTTGGACCGTCTCAAGAACTGGTGCCGCCTCTTCGGATAAAAGCCAAATCAAATCTTCGCGCGTGGAAGGGTTCATATCCAGATATTAGTTGACTGGCCCAATCCTATCTATATGACGATTCGACAGAAAACGGTCGGAATTTGTTGGGTAGTTCAGATGAATTTCGAGAGCGAATACACAAGATTCTGTTTCGAGACGATGAAAGTGTTATAATTGAGATTCTACACGGGCCTCTCGAAACTTCTCATCCAGTCGACCAACAACTTTCCTCACCCTGTCTTCATCATGCCCTCACCGTTTCAGGAACTCATAATTTACTTGCGCGTCGCGCAGGCTTTTGACAACCGCCTCCAGATGCCTGATCGAGACCGGGCTTTGGTGATGGCTGGAACCTGTGCGGCAGCGATGCAAATGATGCCAATGGCTGATTTTTGCAGGAAGCTTGTTCTTCAGAACAACTCAGGGCACATGCTTCGAAAGTATTCTGGTTTTGCCGAAGCGATCACCGATCCCGATTTTGGCATTTTCTTGAAACAAGTCCGTAGGAAACTTCCTCCCGGTGAGGCGCTCGGGTTGTTAACATCCCTTGATTATGAGTGTGATGTCAAAGAAGGCGACTACGAATCGGAATTCGAATATGCGGCTGCGGTAATGGGTGTGGATGCCGATTGGCTGAACAATCAGTTCGGAAAGAAGACTTCTGAGTAAGCTTCTGAGTAGCGTTGCATTGCTCAATTGGGTTGTATGACCCGTTCTCGATTGCCAGCAGGTTTTGGTGGAACCCGACGATAAAGATGGTGGGTCGTCCTCTTTCTCGGGTAATCAAAAAATGTTTCGTTCCATTGGGATTCCATCGCTCATCGCGTGCGTGATTGCGCTACCGCTCATGTGGTCCAAAGCAAAAGAGAATTCAACGAATCCTGTCGCGCAGTCCCAACCTCAAAACCCGTTTATTCAAACAGGACACACAGGCCCTTCAGCGATGCAGCTTCCTAGCGCGACGCTTAACCGGAACAACACACAGATCTTTCACCCGTCCGCCTCGGTCAGTTACCAGAACGCGCCGACAGGGAATCCGGTATTCCAACAAGGCATGAATCCGATGTCTTCTGCAAATCCAGCTGCGGCAAACAATCCATTCGTTCAGACCGCCACACCAACTCAACCATTCCAACCCACGCCAGTGATTGCCCCGTCAGGTCAACCCGTCAATTTTAACAACATGACTCCGGATTTCGGAGCGGCACAGACATTGGTGTTTCCAGGCAATGCCAATGGCCCCGATTTGACGGCGACGCCGATGGAATTTATGCCTGTTACGAATTTCCAAGAGATATTTCGTTTTAATGTTACTGAGAACTGGATCAAGCAACGTTGGAAACGTGTTTCCACCAGCCCGGCCGAAGATGGACTGCATGGATTGAGGGTGGCGTTGGTTACAGGCACTAACTCTTGGGACTTGCATGGATCCCTTACCTACTTTTTCGATTCAAGTCATCGCGTTCAAAGAATCACGTACCGTGGTTGGGCAGGGGACGCGACTCGGCTCGTCAATCTTTTGACAAGCAGTTTCGCTTTTCAAGCTCATCAAACTCACTGGGCAGGATTTTACGTCGCCAAGGGAAAACAACAAAAACCTACCGGCGGTCTACTAATGAAACACCCAACCGTGGTCTACACGGAAAACCCCATCCAACAAATTGCTTTGATTTTGGAAATCAACAATCCGAACGGACCATTTGGTTTGAGCCAGGACTTTCACTCGCTGATCGAAGGCTCTTTTCAGTCGCGTTAAACCAAACGCTTCTCCACAAACAGGCTGTATCAAAGACTTAAATTTTGGATCAGAATTGCCTGTCAAGTGGACAGACAACTTTCATTGGAAACTATTTCCAAAATTGATTTTCGTTGTCTCAAAAACTTCGTTCCGAAACCGCAGCACGCATTCGCGGGACTTTCTGAGCGTCTCTCTTCGCTAAACACTTTTTCCACCAGCGCGACGTGTTGTTCGTCAAAAAAGTTTGCCAAGATATACGGCGTATTTTGATAAGTCCGATCTCAGTCGTGGAGAAAAACTGTTCTCAAAAGGTTTTTCAAATTTGAAGGTTTGACATAACTGCTAGCGGTCTTAGAATCACGTTTCGCTTAAGGCAACTTAAGAACAAATCTTAACAACATGCACGACGCATGTTGAAAACACATAGAACGGACGCCCTCATGACGCAAACTACTTAGTTTGAAACGCTTCGTTTTCTTGCCGACTGAGGGGCCGATAAAAGGCGCTAGGAAGTGACTTTGTCGATTCAGGATTTTAACAATTCGCCTCAGGGTACTTCGGATCAAAATGAGCCGAATCCATCAGCAGCCATTTTAAAGCAACTGGCTCACTTGATCGGACCAGAGCGATTCGAAATGTGGTTCTCAGACTCCACGCGTTTCGAAATCGTTGGCCGTTCTGTTCAGGTTTCGGCTCCCAACAATTTTTCGCTTCAGCGAATCCAAACCAATTTCGGATCTGAAATTCGAAATGTTGTTGATCGAATTTGCGGGCCTCAATTTGTCATTAGTTATCAAGTCGACAGCGTTACCGCATCTGGCGACTCAGCAGCTCCGGCAACGATTCGGATGCCAGAATTTTCTGACGTTAATGCTCAGCCGACACCAGCCGCCCGCAAACCCCTCCGGCCTCATCGCCGAGGTTTAAACACTTTTAACTTTGGCGACGACAACAAACTGTTAAGAGCAGGCGTCGACCAACTTTTCGAACGTCCTGGACAATTTTCGCCGCTTTACATCTACGGACCAACCGGCAGCGGAAAATCTCATCTCGCCGAAGTCATCACCAACGACTTTCGGCGTAGACTAAAACGCCAACGGTGTGTGTTTCTTTCAGCGGAACAATTCACCAGTCAGTTTCTCGCATCGCTGAGGGGCGGGGCAGGGCTACCAATTTTTCGGCGGAAGTATCGCGAGCTGGATTTATTGGCGATTGATGACATTCAGTTTTTCGCTGGTAAACGAGCAACACTGGGTGAATTTCAGCATACGATCGACAACTTGATCCGTCATGGGAAACAAGTGATCGTTACCTCCGATCGACCGCCGATTGAGCTTGGGCACCTTGGATCCGATGTTAGCAATCGCCTTGCAGGTGGATTGACCTGTTCGATCAACTATCCTGACTTTGATGGGCGACTCAAGATCGCAAGGTCGATCTGTAAGCTTCGTAATTTGACACTTTCCAATTCTGTGTTGAATTTGATTTGTGAGCAATTGTCTCGTGACATGCGTCGAATTTCGGGCGCCATCAATCGGCTTCATGCTTATTCATTGTCGATCCAGACTCCGATCACGCCCGAAATCGCATCCAAAGTTCTCAGTGACCTATTCGCTCTTTCAGGGCCGAGTTGTACTTCGATGGTTTCGATCGAAGAAGCCGTTTGTGAAATTTGTGGAATCAAGCCAACAGAATTGAAATCTCCCAGCCGTAAAAAGCGAATCTGTTCGGCCCGCATGTTGGCGATGTATCTGTCACGGCAGTACACCGGGTCGGCCTTTTCTGAAATCGGCGACTATTTTGGTGGACGCAGCCACAGTACCGTGATCGCAGCCGAGAAAAAAGTTGCTAAATGGATCGAGGATGGTGAAGGCATTCGCCTGCCGCACGCTCAGTGCTCCGCCAAAGAAGTGCTTCGCCGGATCGAATCGACTCTTCGCATTAGTTAAGCTAAGGAACAGCTAGGATTCGACCTAGCGAAAACTCCGGCTGATTAAACTCAGTTGCGAACCCGCCAGTTTTTCGGTTTCGCTGGAACCAACTTCGTTCTTGCAAACAATCGCAACCGACTTCTTCAAATCCAACGCACCATGAAAACCTTTCAACATCGATTCGAATCTGTCGAAAAATATCTTCACCATCGGGCCCCTTATTTGATGGTTGAAAAAATCGAAGCCATCGAAAAGCATGAGATCGTGACGACGACACATTTTTCGGGCGAAGAGTTTTTTGTCGCAGGCCACTTTCCAGGTGCTCCCATTCTGCCTGGCGCAATGATGCAAGAGATGACCACTCAATCGGCCGGCATTCTGATTGCAGCCGAACACAATCCGATGGAGTCGTTTGATACCGAGGATCCATTTTTTAACGAGTTTGCTTTGGGAGTGCTCGTCAAAGTATCTCAGTCCCGATTTCGAGGCTTTGCACGTCCCGGTGACTCGCTCAAGACCAGAGTTACACTGAACGAAGTCGTTGGAAACATGTTCGACTTTTCCGGCGAGGTCTCGGTGGGTGAGAATCAAATCATGCGGAATTCGTTTCGACTCACCAACATCCCGTCGTCGAAGCTTCAAGGAAAAGCCAACGCGTAACTCGCTAGCAACGCTGGCTGAGGCTCTCAATCTTCGCGACGCCAGCAACTTGGTGATAAAGGGCGATAGCGATAATGCCATCTAGTCACATTGATTTCGTCCTTTTGCCCGAATCAAAATTTGCCCGAATCAAGATCGTGCAAAACCGTGACGCACGGGCGGACTGACCTGTTCACCCACTCGGAACTGTTCTTGACGGACATCGCGATTCCTTAGAACATCCCGCGGCAATTCGACCGGATTCTCGGTCAACGAAAACCTTTACCAAAAGCCGTTTCAAGGATGAAACCGTTCTTTCGCGCAGTTCACCACTCGCTCCGCTATCGCTGGACGATAGTCGGTGCTTTTGTGTGCGCGTGGCTGGTCGCCATCATTTGGAGCGCGAGTATCACGACGGTTTTTCCAATCGTCAAAATTGTGCTCGAACGAGAAACTGCGATCACTTGGGTCGAGCACGAGATTGAGAACGGTGAGCGCAACATCGCCGCCGTCAAATCTGACATTGTTGGCTTGGAAGAAAAAATCGGTGACGGCGGCCATAACGCCGCCTTTCTCAACGAGCTTACCCTTAAACAAGAACGCTTGGATGCGGAACTCGAATCCTTGGAGTGGTTTCGTTGGGTCCAACCCGGCATCAACAAGTATGCGCCCGAAACTCCGTTCCAAACTCTACTCGTAGCGCTGACTGCGCTGCTGGTGGTTACGTTTATCAAAGGCATCTTGTTGGTGATTGGTGCAATCCTCGACGCGCGTATCGCGGAAAGAACGGTGCTCGACCTGAGACGGATCTATTACCGAAAAGCCCTTGAGCTTGACCAGCGCCGAATCGATCGTATCGGTGCGTCCAATATGATGACGCATCTTTCGTACAACATGATTATGATCAGTTCCGGTCTAAGGATGTTTTACGGAAAATGCCTTCGTGAACCACTGAAGATGATCACTTCGCTGGCAATCGCAGCCTGGATCTCGTTGCCGCTGTTGCTAATTTCGTTAACGACGGTCCCAGCAGCTTTGTTCATGATCCATGCAATTTCGCGTCACATGAAAAAGTCGACGCAAACGGAAATGGAAGGCATGGCTGATGTCTTTCAAACATTGATTGAGACGTTTAAGGCAGTTAAAACCGTCCGAATTTTCAATCGGGAACGAACGGAACGGAGACGTTTCAAAGGAAACGCGACGACGCTTTATCGTATGCAAGTCCGAATCGCGCTTTATGATTCCCTGATTCGTCCCATCACAGAAGTGATGAGCATCGTATCGATCGCCGTCTCGATCTTGATTGGAGCGTATCTGGTCCTCAATCAGGAAACGCACTTATTCGGTTTCATCAAGATCAGTGACAAACCGATTGAGCCCGCCATGTTGTTGGTGTTCTATTCAATGTTGGCAGGAGCCGCCGACCCAGCCAGAAAAATGAGCGAGATTGTCAACTCGCTAGTTCGTGGCGGAACGGCTTGCGACAACCTGTTTCGAACCTTCGGCGTCCCGCCTCAAATCACGGCACCCGAAAATCCGACGGCCGTCCCCGTTCATTGCAAAAGCGTTGAGTTTAAGAACATCCTTTTTGGCTACCTTCCCAACCAGCCGGTCATCAAAAATGTCGACCTAAAAATCGACCACGGGCAGACAATCGCGATCGTTGGTGGAAACGGGTCTGGCAAATCGACACTGATGAACTTGCTTGCCCGTTTTTACGACCCGCACGTTGGGCAAATTTTGGTTGACGGCGACGACATTCGCGAAATGAATCCCAAAAAGCTTCGCAGCCAGATTGCTTGGGTCACCCAAGACTCCGTTCTCTTCAACGAATCGCTCTGGAACAACGTGGCTTACGGGGCGGTCGATCCATCGAAAGAAGAAATCTTAAACGCGCTGAAAATTGCGAGAGTCAATGATTTTGCGGATGAGCTAGAAAACGGGTATCACAGCAACGTTGGTGATGACGGCAAGAATTTATCCGCTGGTCAGCGTCAACGAGTCGCTATCGCAAGAGCGATCGTTTCCAACCCTCGGATTTTGATCCTCGACGAAGCCACCAGTCAGATCGATGGTCATTCGGAGGGTCTGATTCATGATTCGCTGGCTGAGTTTATCAAAGAACGAACAACGTTTGTGATTACGCATCGCCAATCTTCTTTGAAACTGGCTGACCGTGTCATCGTGATGGAGCTTGGCCGAATCGTACACGACAGTTCCGTTGTCGATGCTTCGGAGGAGTCGACGCACTTTCAAAGCTTATTCGCCAAGTCTGCTTAGA
>CAZQQR010000001.1:11840-18782 GCA_964595515.1 uncultured Pirellulaceae bacterium | reverse complement strand
AGACCAATCTGGCCTGTGCATTCCACGTTTTTCCTGCTGATCAGGGACGCCAACAGCACGCTGCTGGCCTTCCATTCGGTACGCTAGCAATGAGCTCTTTTTGATCGTCCGACCTTTCGACCTTGGCACCATACTGGTACTCTTCCGACGCGAAAAACAGCGAGAGAATCAACAATTTTGCTTTCTCCTGACCCAAACCGCAGCTTCCAAAACACATTCTTTTCTCAGTAGCCTGAACAGCGTACAGGAAAGCAAATGAGACTATTCGGAAAATCCAGATCCAAACGTCCCAAACCGCCCGCTGGTCCTCCCCGACGTCGAGTTCTTTTCGTTTCACATGAAGCCACTCGCACCGGCGCTCCCAAGATCGTCTTGAACATCCTCAAACACTTTAAAGCAAAATGCGACGTGCAATGCGAGTCGCTCTTGTTGACTGGCGGGCATCTAGCAGACGAATTTGGCCAGCACTCGATCGTTGATTGCTTCAACGTTCCGGCCAACAACGTCGACGACATTCGCAAGAAAACAACCCGAGCAGTCTTGCGAGAAAAAAACAACACTCCAGTTTTAGCCATCTGCAACAGCATGGAATCGCGCAACGTCGCGGCGACTTTGGCAGATCTAAAAATCCCATGTGTCTCGTTGGTCCATGAGCTTCCGTCATCGTACCAAGTCGAAGACTACGAGCAAATTTTCGAAGCTTCCAAAAAGGTAGTATTCCCAGCCCACACAGTCCGCGACGCAGCCGACATCAAGACAACACTGCCACTTGGAAAGTCTCTTGTTCTGCCACAAGGACTACTCGACCCTGAGTTCGGTCAGCGACTGGACAAAGACTCGGCGCGGAACATGATTCGGAAAGAACTTGGAATCCCCGCCAACTCATTCATTGTGCTTGGTTGTGGAACGCTTGACCTTAGAAAAGGCATCGACCACTACGCTGCTGTCGCACGACGAGTTTGTGCTCAAAACCAATCCGACACCCCAATCCATTTCGTTTGGGTCGGCGAAGGTCCACGTTGGACGCATTCAATCCACCACTATGTTGAGTTGGATCTACAAAAATCAAAAGCCTGCAACAACGTTCACTTTATCGGTGAACGTCCCGATGTTGAGTCATATTTCCTCGGAGCCGACGTTTTCTTAATGTCGTCTCGCGTCGATCCTTTTCCCTGTGTCATCCACGAAGCGATGGCCAGCCGGATTCCGATCATTACATTTCAACAGTCCGGTGGAGCTCCAGAAGCCGTCGACAATGGGGCCGGTTTGATAGTTCCTTACGCTGACTACGAACAGGCCGCAGCAGCAATCAATATGATTTGCAGAGAGCCGGCATTGATGACGGGAATGACGGAGCGGGCTTATGAGCGTGTTCAAACTCGGTATCAATTCGAAGACTACGCCGAGAAATTGATCGACTTAGGCGAATCGGTAATCAGCCAAAACCTACGACACAGTTCGTTTGAGCTTAAACGAGCGGCGTAGTTTTATTGGTTTGCCACTTTGCCGTCATTGAAGCTACTTCAATAGCTCGTCATAAATCTTCGCCACACCGCGAGCCATACTAATATCCGAAAGCTCACTTCGCTGACGCTCGACGGCGCTCTGACTCATCGCCAACCAACGATCGTTGTCACCAATCATCGACTCAAGTTTGTTGGCAAGATCATCCGCATCTCCTGGCTCGAAAATCATTCCATCAATGCCATCGCGAACGGCCTCTGGAATCCCCTCGACCCGGCTGGCAACAACGGGAATCGCGTTGGCCATCGACTCAAGAACCACCATTGGCAAACCCTCACCATAAAGACTCGGCAGAACAAACAGATCCATTTTCCGCAATTGTTCGTTCACGTTGGTTTGGAAACCAGTCCATTCGATCATGTTTCCAATTCGAAGCTTTTCAACGCGAGCCATGATCTCTTCTTGATATTCAGGCGTCTCAAATGGACCGACTGCTCTCAGCTGAATTTCAATGTTTCGTTCTTGCAAGATCGCCATCGCATCTAGCAACACCTCAGTGCCTTTGCGAGGACGAAACAAGGCCATCGCTCCCAATGTCCAGACTTTGGAAGGAAGTGGCCGTGAAGGCAATTCCGGAATCACCGCGACTCCGTTGGAAACTACGCAGAGTTTATCCGGGTTGTGGCCCAGTTCTTTCATGTACCCACAAAGACTGTTGGAAACGCAGATCATTTTGTCGACGCCGCTGAGGTTCCACGTCTCCATGGCAGTGTTCAGACGGTTTGCAAATCCACGCTCGGAGTCGCGACCAACAGGACTGTGAACGTGATAGACAAGCGGACATTTTAATTTACGTGCGGCCATTCGACCGACCATTAATGACCTTGGCGTGTGGGCATGAATTAGCTGATAGCCGTGATCGCGAGCGACCTTGGCCACTCGACTACCACAAAAGATATCGAATTTTGAATTCATCGGAGTTTCAAACAACTCACAAGTTTGCGATTGCCGGACAGACGGAAAACGATCCGGTTTTACACAAGCGAATCCAGCCTCGTATCCGAATTGCGGCATGGCCATCGCCAAGAGATCTTGCACGCGTTCGGCCCCAGAAAAGTGCTCGCCGTTGATCAAATGAAGGACCTTGACCGTGTCGTTTTGTGTTGATTTATTCTGAAGATCTGAAGCTTTTACAATCACTTTGGAATCCAGTGTGGCTGTGAGTCGAGGTGAGATATCGTCGATCATCGTGCTTCGAAACACACAATTCGACGTTGGAAAGATTAGCTCACCTATGCCTTTCGTCCACTCTGGACCAGACAATCGAAGAACCTGGACCGATAGATTCAGAGCCCTGTCAACTCAACCGTCACAACTTGTACATTCCGACCGGCGATGGAGTCCCGAGACAAGTAGGTGAGCGAAAACGACAGTCCCATTGACCTCATTTCAGCTACGCAGCTGGCCACATCAAAGCGTAAATCGCGCCCAACGCCAATCCGTAGACCACGCCGTCAAGCCACTGGGTCCACATTCGCTCCGTGAACCAGATTCGATTCAGTGTTCCACTCGATGCATAAACAAGAACTCCAATGGTTCCGGCAATTCGAAAGACCGTCATCGCTTCTGTTCCCGGTGGGCAAGCAACGGAAGTGATGTAAGCAATCGTAAATACCGTCACCAGAAAATAGACAATGGTCCGAATCATGTTCGACGCCATATTAGGCATCTCGTAAACATTCAACGTTCCGCGAGGCCCATTGGTATACCGATCCATGTATTCTTTTTGTCCCTGCTCTTTTCCAGAAGCCGCATAAGGGAACATGTAATTTCCAGCTGGAATCCCGGCATCGCGAACAAAGTTCATCAACTCGTCTTCGTTGGCCACCTTTTTCCGATCACCAAAATGATGAGGCAACAACGCCCAAGCAAAGAAACTTAAAAACCAAAGCACTACCGTGGCAACAAGAATGGCCATCCACAAATCACCAACAAACTCCATTGCTTCCCTTTCGGATAAAAAACACAATCCCAAAACGTTCACACGAACTTTAGCCGACACTGCGAAGAAATGCGAGTCTTTCCTGATCCAATGCGTTCTTAGAATCAACTCGAAGTTGTGGAAACCCAAAATGAACTAAGGCGTTTTCCGGCTAAGAAGATGCCGCGGGCAAAGCTGCTCAGTCAACGCGATCTTCCGACTTGTTTATCTTGGTTCTCGTCTCGGTTCACCGTTCTCGGTTAGCGATTCCTTACGAGCTACAACTAACGCTTTACCGCCTGTCGCTCCTTCAACCAATCGATCGCTTCGAAGACTTTTGATGGATCCATTTCATTGACTTCGAACCCGACGCCAATCTCCTTAAGCAGGGTAACCGTGAGTTCGCCGCCAAGGTGCTCCTTGAAATCAACCAGTCCTTTCAAAACCGTCCGCTGCCCGTCCGGTTCAACTTCTTCCAGAGCCTCATGCCACAGAGTAAACCCCAGGCGCTCCAACAAATCACAAACTCGATCGTCTTCGCCCGGCTTCATCAATCCAGTCAACACTGAATATCTGGCATCCAAGGCCAGTCCAATCGCAACCGCTTCTCCATGCCGGATCGAATATTCGGTCATGCTTTCGATTTTGTGAGCCGACCAGTGGCCATAGTCGAGTGGTCGAGCACTTCCCATTTCGAACGGATCACCCCCATTGGCAATTTGATTCATGTGAAGCTCGGCACAGCGCCGGATCATTTTGTCCATCGCTTCCAACTCACAGGTCACCAGAGCTTGGGAATTAGAATCAAGCCAATCGAAGAACTCACGATCTCGAATCAGCGCGACCTTGACCGCTTCGGCCATTCCCGCGATCTGATCACGGCGAGGAAGCCCCATCACGAAATCAATATCGTTCAGCACGGCAAAGGGCGGCGCGAAACAACCCATGTAGTTTTTTTGCCCGTAAAAATTGACGCCGTTTTTGACGCCCACGCCCGAGTCATTCTGACTGAGAACGGTGGTGGGAACACGAATGTGCCGAACGCCTCGATGGGCCGTCGCTGCGACCCAACCAACCGCATCCAAAACGGCACCACCGCCAATTCCAATGACAAATGAATGGCGATCAATATGGTGTTCATGGACGATTTGCTGCATCGCCTCAACGTGCTGCATGTCGACTTTGATATGCTCGCCGCCAGGAATCAAAACTGGATCGGTGACCAATTCGATAACGTCGGCGTGAGCTTCCGCGTACCGTTTAATCTTGGAAACAAGATCAGGATTGGAATCCGCAACACCCTGGTCGAGAAATATCAAAACTCGATGTCGTTTCGAACTTTCTATCCGCGAAAGCGAGTCTTTGAGAACAGAATTGGTTGGATCAAAAAGGCTGGCTGTAAACCAGACGTGATACTCGTAAGGAACCGAAAATTTCTGGCTATAAAAAGAAGATTTCATTCCGGCCGCGACTCTTATCCAATTCAGTCTCCTAAGTGGGGTTTGATCGAAAAATGATCATTCCAGAAACGACTTAGAAGCACGCTTTCCATCATAAAAGCCGGTTATCCTTGTGTCGATGGCTTTTACACGCAAGAGTCGAGAGCGTATCAAAACTATTTATCGCAACGAGAGTCTTATACAGCCGGTTCGCCCCTATCCCCGATTTTGTTTCATCCTCACAAAGTGTGTAATAGGGACACGACAAAACCTTCCGGAACAACTTCCATGAAACAATATCGTCTTAATCGCCTGTTCAACCAATCCGGACGCTGCTTCGACGTGGCGGTTGACCATGGATTTTTTAATCAACCCGGCTTTCTGACGGGCATCGAAAGCATGCCCGATGTGATCAACACATTGATCGGTGCTGGCCCGGATGCAATTCAATTAACCGTCGGACAAGCTCGTCATCTTCAGTCTGCCTTCGGAAAAGCGAAACCCGCACTCGTTCTCCGGACTGATGTCGCCAACGTCTATGCCAAACAGTTACCAGAAGTCCGCTACAGCCAGATGCTTGAGGACTGCATGCTCCAAGCGGTTCGTCTCGACGCCTCCTGCGTTTGCGTCAACCTGTTTCAAATTCCCGACGCGCCCGAGGTCACTGAACAATGCATCGACAACATTCTTCGGCTCAAGCCACAGGCCGACTACTACTCAATGCCAATGATGATTGAGCCGCTGGTGTTTAGGCCCAACGAACAGGCTGGCGGTTACATGGTCAACGGCGATGAGACGCTTATTAAACATCTTGTTCGCCAGGCCGTCGAGCTTGGGGCGGATTTAATCAAAGCCGATCCCACGGACGACGTTTCGGTTTACCACCAAGTCGTCGAAGTCGCCGGAGGCATTCCCGTTTTGGTTCGCGGCGGCGGGAAAGTCGATGACGAAACCATCTTGAAACGCACGAAAGACTTAATCGAGCAAGGCGTTTCCGGAATCGTCTATGGACGCAACGTCATCCAACACAAAAACCCAGCTGGAATTACAAAAGCACTGATGGCGATGCTGCACGACGGCGCTGACGTGCAACAAGCATTGGCATTAGTGGAATAATCGTCTGGTAGTAAGATTTGAGCTGAAGCAGTCAAGTTCAAGTTGAACCAGTCACGTTGAAGCAGTCATTGAGCGTAGGCATTCACTAAGTTGTCGTAGAAACTCCGACGACTAGCAATGGCAACCAATTTCCGGAATCCCACAAAGTCATAGGCAATGAAAACAGTTCGAATCGGAATCATCGGTGGCGGTTTGATGGGTCGTGAAATGGCCAGTACGTTTGCCCGCTGGTGCGCACTTCTTGATATGCCAGTTAAACCGGAACTTGTCGCCGTCGCAGATTTATCCGACGCGGCGCTTTCCTGGTTCAACTGCATTCCGACCGCGAAACTTTTAACCAACGATTACCAAGAACTGATCGCATCGCCCGACATCGATGTCATCTACGTTGCCGTTCCTCACAGTCTGCATGAGCAAATCTATCTCGACGTGTTGGCGGGCGGGAAAGATCTGTTTGCGGAAAAACCGTTTGGAATCGATCTAGAGTCGGCGAAACGGATTCAATCGGCTGTCGAATCTTCTAACCAATTCGTTCGCTGCAGTTCTGAATTCCCATTTTTCCCGGGAGCCAAACGGGCTTTTGAGTATGTGCTCAGCGGTGCATGCGGCCGAATCCTTGAGTCCGTTTCCGGTTTCCACCACGCTTCAGACCTCGACCCAAACAAGGCGGCCAACTGGAAAAGACAAAGCGTAACCTGTGGCGAAATCGGAGTTCTTGGAGACCTCGGAATGCACGCCTGTCATTTGCCTTTGAGACTGGAATGGAAACCAAGCCGGCTGTATGCCCAACTTAGCAAAGGATTCTCCCAACGACCGGATGGAAAAGGTGGAACAGCAAACTGTGACACTTGGGATAACGCGTCGCTGCATTGCTGGGTCGAACAGGGCGACCATCAACCTGAGCCTCTTTCTCAATCTGAGCCGTTTTCTCCCTTTCCTCTA
>CAZQQR010000001.1:8909-11740 GCA_964595515.1 uncultured Pirellulaceae bacterium | reverse complement strand
CGGCTTGCTCCTGGCGAAACCAACACTTGGTTTTTTGAAGCACTCGGCACCAAAGGCGGCGTTCGATATTCGACCAAATCTCCTAAACGACTCGAAACGTTTCGCCGCGACGAATCAACAGGTGAACAAATTTGGCAACAAACCGATCTTGGTTTTGCCACGCCTTTTAAAACCATTACCGGTGGAATTTTCGAAGTCGGATTCGCAGACGTTATCCAGCAAATGTGGGCTTCCTACTTGGCCGAGCGAGAAGGCAAACTTGACGGGCGGTTCGGCTGTGCAACTGTTGGAGAAGCTGTCGACAGTCAACAGATTTTTGCGGCCGCATTAAAAAGCCAATCGAACCAAAGTGTTGAAGCGGTTAATTGAATTGAACGTTGAACGGCACGAATTTAGATGAACAACACGAATTCAAAATCTCAAGAACAATCGACTGGATCAGCAGGCGACTCGCGTCATGGATTTTTGGCGGGCGGAAATTTCATCACCGATTTCGTCAAGGTTTTGGATCAATGGCCTAAGCAAGACACGCTTGCTTCGATTCGTTCCGAGTCGATGTGCAACGGTGGCGGACCGTACAACATCCTGAAAGATCTCGCCCAGTTAGCCCCAAATATTCCGAGAGACGCATGTGGCTTGATTGGATACGATTTGAATGGGGATTGGATCGTAAATGATTGCATGTCCGCAAACATCGATACGACTCAATTGCATCGAACCAACGCTGCCCCCACGTCTTATACCGACGCGATGACGGTTGCTCCAACGGGCCGCCGGACGTTTTTTCACCAACGAGGTGCCAACGCGTTACTGACACCAGAGCATTTTGATTTTGATCGCGCCAACTCACGTGTGTTTGTGCTTGGATATCTAATGCTGCTTGATGCGATGGATGTTGTCGACGCCAACGGAATGACGGGTGGCGAAAATGTGCTTCGATCGGCTCGCGAGGCTGGACTGATCGCAGCGGTCGATTGTGTCAGTGAAGCCCAGCCAACGTTTCGCCGCGTCGTATTGGCCGCACTTAGCGAGGCCGACATTCTGTTCATCAACGAATTTGAAATCGGACAGGTCCTTGGAGTCAGCGTCTCCGACCAAAAAGACTCAATGATCAGCGCGGCTCGTGAACTTGCCAAACAATGCAAACGAACGTCGACTCAGGTAGTGCTGCACTCACCCAATGGAGCTGTCGTCGCGACGTCCGAGGGAGAGGTCATCGCTCAGCCATCTGTACGCTTTCCAGCTGAAAAAATCGCGGGCGCAAGTGGAGCAGGGGACGCGTTTGCGGCAGGTTTTTTACTTGGTGTGCACGAAAAACAATCGGTCGAAGCTTGTTTGGAAAACGCCGTTTGCACGGCCGCGATGTCGCTGACCGATCCAACCCCCTCTGGAGGAATGTCCTCTCTAAGTGAATGCCTGGAGCTAGGTGCAACGTTTGGTTTTCAAACTTTTTGAGGTCGCATTTTGAGGTCGCATAGACAGGATTAAGAATTCAATCAAATCACTAGGATTGAATACTAAATCTGCGGAAGCACTTAGGCCAAGCGTTTAGGCACACGTTAGACGTAGCCAACCAGCAACTTATTTACCCGACCCTTTGTCGGTCTGCTTGCCCGACTTCTTTCCCTTTTTCTTTTTGGCCGCGTTGTCTTTACTTTTCCAAAGCTTGATAACATCGGGCCCAACATCGTTGGACGACTCGGGACCGTCCGTACTTCGGCCCGAGTAAACATCATCGGTGAGCTGAGCAAGCAAGCGGTCTGCGACTACTTTTTCTTTGTCGAACAAATTGACTTGTTCGCCGACATCGGCCGTCATGTCATAAAGCTGTGCTTCAACGCCAGCAACTGATTTATCGTTCTCTTTCGGTGAACTCCAACCGCCTGATGAACGAGCCAAAGCCAGTTTCCATTTGCCACTTCGGTAGGCGAAATGACCACTGAAAGAGTGGTGAACGACTCCGGCACGGGTGGAAACGATTGGTTTCTGACTAAACGCTGGAAGGATACTGACGCTGTCTTCTCCGCTTCCGACTGGCATTGGCGTTCCCAAAATTTCAGCGAGTGTTGCCAGCAAATCCGTATGACAAATCAACTCGTTACATTTTGAACCGGGTTTGATTCTTCCTGGCCATCTTGCAAAAAAAGCGACGCGATGGCCGCCGTCCCAAATATCGGCTTTTGAGCCACGCAAGTGAGCGCTCACTTTGTGTCCCTGCGTCGCTAGTTTGCCGATTCCAGCGGCCTTCGAGCAGCCATTGTCGCTTGTGAAGAACACCAGGGTGTTTTCCTTGAACCCGTTGGTTTGAATCGCTTTCAAAATCTGTCCGACTACGTGGTCCGTTTGCATCACGAAATCACCGTATTCGCCAATTCCGCTTTTTCCCTTCCATTCGTCCGTGGGAACGATCGGGGTGTGTGGCGAGCCAAGCGGAACATACAAAAAGAACGGCTGATCCGTACCTTTTCGAGACTCGATGTATTCAACGGCTTTGGTTTCACATCTCGGCAAAAAGTTAACAACGTCGTCGTGAGCGATTACGCGATCGTTCTCAATGATCGCTTTCATGCTGCGCGCGTGATGAATCCCATGAAAGTAATCAAAGCCGCGATGAAGCGGTCCATCTGGAATCGTGGCGTCGATCGGAGCTGTCATTTTGTGTTCTTTGCCCGAATAAGCTTC
The DNA here is from genome assembly GCA_964595515.1 of uncultured Pirellulaceae bacterium. GTDB lineage: Bacteria > Planctomycetota > Planctomycetia > Pirellulales > Pirellulaceae > Mariniblastus. The sequence continues at coordinate 9,058 of CAZQQR010000001.1, read as the reverse complement.
ACCCGTTTTTGGATTCAGGTACTGGCAATTCAAATGCCACTTACCAACGATCGCGGTGTGATAATTTTGCGATTTCAAAAAGCTTGCAACGGTGGGCCGGTCTTTCGCGATCACGCAAGGAGCAAATCCACTGACAACACCTTTTTGCA
>CAZQQR010000001.1:4504-8809 GCA_964595515.1 uncultured Pirellulaceae bacterium | reverse complement strand
CGATTTTCATCGACCGCGACGACGAGTCGTTCAATCTCGCTTCCAAACGATGCCCTTGTTTTTTCGATAAGCTCTTTTGCAATGTAACTAGCCATTAACTCGGCAGTGGTATTGGCAATTGGTAGAATCACACAATCTTCGCTTGGAAAAACCCACCGCTTTTTTTCAAACGTTGCGATAACTTCTTTGCCGTCATCGACAACTTTGATCGTTGAATGATCGCGAGGCAAAACGACATGATGATCAAGCGTCGCAACAATCTCGCGTAGCCCATCTCTCAGAGCAATAAAATCGACGACGTAACCGTTCTCATCAAGCGGCCCGACGACTTCGCATTTGACCCGATAATTGTGCCCGTGGAGTGATTCGCAAATGTTGCCATTAAACGTAATAAAATGAGCCGCGCTAAAAACAAGATTGTCTTTTTCAAGGCATACGCGGAACGTTGATTTCGTCATGGCTGGGTTCTTCGTTTAAGAATTTACTGAAAGGGTGGCAGGATTTGTTGATTGTAAATCGCAGCAAACAAACTTGCAGCGATCAAATCAGCGGTCGTTCCAGGGTTTCTACGATGGCCATCCGAGCGAAGCCAAAAATCAAGCTCCGCCACGGCTACCCAATATGATTCGAATTCCGTTTCTGACACAGAATCTCCACGTAAGCAATCTACCGCTTTGCCTGCCAGGAATTTTGAATGCTCGGCCGTATCCAAACCACATTTTCTGGCAATCAAACTGTCTGGCTCCAACGCCATCCAAGAAACATGGGCCCACACGATCGCTTGCGTCAAATTTCCAAATCGCTTCATTCCGTCAATTAACAAAGGAATGCCAATCTCAAAAATGTCAGCAAATCCATTGGAGTACTGACGAGCGACGGCGTCACGATCTGCCGATATTTTCATCGCCTCAATCAAGTCGATCGTCTTCTGATCATTTTTCCGAACGTCGAGTTCTGTTGATTCGCCAAGTCCGCCCGGAGAGGCCAGCCGAATCGCTTCGAAAACATCATTCCCGTCCGCGGGCTCCAATTGAGCAAGTCGTTTTGCAACCTGATTTGAGTCAAGCGTTTTATCTGGGTACGCCTCAATGGTTTTTGCCAGCGGAACAAGCAACAGAACCATCCCGAGGTTCGTATTGGAATTCACCAGCGAAATGTTTTGCTTGACGGCATTGAGAATCGTTTTCCCAAGTCGATGACCACGACCTTGATCGATGACTTGTCCAAGCCCGACCGCGCTGACAATAAAATCGTTGAAGGTGACGTCTTCGAAATCGGCACCGCGATGTACGTTGCCGGGCTTTGGAGCTGAGACCTCCAATGAACAAGCCAACGTGGCGATCCCACCAAGACTAAAATCGCTCGCCAATCCGCTCTCAGCCCCGCCCTCTGAATTCCCGGCCACGTCAAGCGGTTCCTTCGTGCCGGTTCAAGAACCCGTCAACAAGCTGTTCAACTTTTTGTGGCTCATCCTCGATCACATAGTGCCCAGCATCCGCCATTTCATGAACTTCAGCAGATGGCCAATGCGTTTGAAAACGCTCAAGACATTCCGGACGAAAACACCAATCTTTCATCCCCCACGTCATCATGATCGGCCAATCCGCAATCTCATTGAGTCGACTTTCAATGCCTTCAAGCACTGACCAAGTTCGGTGATTTTTAGAAAGCGGAATGTCTTTGACAAATTTGTAAATCGCTACTCGGTTTGACCAATTGTTATAGGGAGCCAAAAGCCCACCAGAGACATTCTTCGGAAGGCCGCCCGGTTGTTCTGTCGCCATCCAGACCGCCGCGCGAGCGAACATATTGAAACCTTGCACTCCAATTTTTCCAATCAACGGCCAACGACATACGCGAATTCGAAACGGAATATAGGGCGGAGGAAATGCTGCCGTGTTGAACAAAACAACTTTCTTAAAACGTTCCTTGCGAGCCAGAAGGGCTCCCAAACCAATGGACCCGCCCCAATCATGAGCCATCAACGTAACGTTACTGAGGTCAAGCTCATCAACCAAACGACACAAGTTCTCGATATGGTTGGTGAGGCAATAGTCGTAATCATTCGGTTTGTCACTCAAACCGCATCCAAGATGATCCACCGCTATAACACGACGATGGACACTCAGGCTGGCAATCAACCTTCGCCAATAAAAAGACCAAGTCGGATTGCCATGCACCATCAAAACGGGATTCGAATCCTGATTGAAACCACCCTCGTCCACAAAATGGAGTTGATGGTCACCTACCGAAAAAAAGCGAGAAGTGAATGGATACTCACATCGCCAACGCTCATCACGGACGCTGGATTCACCAGGAGTCGATTGGGAATGCTGTGAATGAACGTTCTGTGTTGTCGAATTCATGAAAGGATGGATCGTTTGCGAATTTGGGCCAAATAGGAGGCCCAATTTTAACTGTGAATTGAGTGTCCCATGTTAGCAGTTAACCACCGGTATATGCAGGGCTGAATTCCAATGTTGTCACTCGGCATTTCCATCGACACCTTTTACAACTCTCATTGATCCTGCAGAGGCAGGGCAAACACGTTAAACTACTGATGGTTTACCAAAGATAAGTTTTGAGAAGAGCCGTTTTGAGAAGAGCCGTTTTGTGGTCGCCGAGAACCTGTTGCAAAAAACCGAAGGCAGGTGAAGACGGTTTGACTAACACTGCTAGTCGTCCAACTGGCTGAACCACGACCCCCTACCCGCGATCCCAAAGTGCCACCCTCCCCCCAAAATTTTGAGACAGTACATGAGACTGTACACGCAAGCCCGAACACTGGCTTTAAAGCACCCAATTCTCACAAGTGCCTTTTTGGGCCTGATCTTAATCATCTCGAATCCGAATAACGTATTCGCAATTTTCAATGAAGTCGTTTCCTCCAATTCCGATCATCCAACAACTCTGGGAAACACAACCTGGCCGCCTTCACTCTGGATCTATGCCGGCGCCGGAATCTTAATCGCCGGCTTGTTGGGGGCTCTTGTTTGGTTTCGCAATCGACTTAAAGGGATCACTGCCCAACTTTTACAAGAGAAACAAACTTCCTGCATTAATCGCGACATTCGCAATGCTCTTCAACAACGCGTTAATCAGCTTCAGCGGATGGAAAGTTTGGGGATGTTGGCGGGCGGTGTTGCACACGACTTTAATAACTTGCTCGTGGGCGTGATGTGCAATGCAGAGATGTTGGAGATGGGTGATAGCCTGTCAGAAGAATCCAAGAAAGAGCGGATTAGACAGATCATTGCTGCTGCAGAAAAAGCGGCTGACCTGAGTCGGCAAATGTTGGCCTACGCGGGGAAACAACAAATTGAACGCAAACCTACAGATGTAGGAAAGATTCCTCAGGCCATGGAGATTGTGCTTGCCGCCACCACCGGTGAAGACATTGAGTTAACTGTCGAGCCATGCAACGAATCGCTTTTTGCAGATGTTGATTCAACTCAGATTGAACAAATCATTTTAAACCTAGTGAGTAATTCCCGCGTTGCAGCGAAGCCGGGCACCAAAATTATTGTCCGGTCAGGAGCGGAAAGCATTTCAGAAGTCCGATCAGACGCCAGTCTGTTCGGAACCCGTGAATCAGGCGGCGATTTCGTTTTCATCGAAGTCGAAGATTCCGGATCAGGTTTTCCCAATAATCAGATGACCGAGATATTCGAACCTTTTTATTCGACCAAAGAACAAGGAGTAGGACTTGGGCTCTCGGTAGTTTACGGAATCATCAACAAACACGACGGCTTGATTCGGGTAAAAAACAAACCAGACCAAGGTGCGATTGTCCGATTTTATCTTCCACGAACGGAGTCCGTTCCATCGACCTCGGCGAAGTCGATAATGAAAAAAGAGGACCGCAACCAAAGCACGGACAAGACTCGTGGGACGATTCTGATTGTCGATGATGAGCGGACGATTCTCGACCTGACCACAGCGTTGTTAGAAACTCACGGCTGGGATGTGATTACGGCAAACGATGGAGACTCGGCCCTGAATGTAATTCAGCGAAACGGAAATAAGATCGACGGCATGGTGCTTGATGTGGTGATGCCCAACAAGGGCGCCAAGGAAGTTCTCGAAATCTTGAAACTGGAAAAAGTGAATTTGCCGATTGTTTTGATGAGTGGTCATAGCGACCAAGCACTTGAAAAGTACCGATTGAATAATCAGGTCTTTTCGATCGTCTTGAAGCCTTTCCGAACGGCAGAATTCGTTTCGGTTGTGGAAGAAGCCGTAAGACAGAGAGGATTCCACTAAGACACCGGTGCGGTAACGCGAAGCTAATTGCCAAACACTGAA
>CAZQQR010000001.1:2682-4404 GCA_964595515.1 uncultured Pirellulaceae bacterium | reverse complement strand
ACACGGGGTTTTTGACATTCGACAAAAATAGAATCGGGTTTCCGAACTCGCCCCTTGATTGCATCCAATTCAAACGAGTCGTAGTTGACGATCGAACTCTCAGTTGCCTGACAGACTTGGAATCCATCGAATCCTTTTTTCTGGCTAAGCTCTCTTAGAGAATACCGGTCGTACATCCAACGGTGAATTTCTCCCTGAACTCGAAATACACCTTCGTCGAGTGCCTCTTCGGCTCGTCGACCTAACAACCATCGCACGACTCGCCGAGCAGTTTTTTTCCGAACGCTCAACGTTTTTTGTTTCAGCCGCTCGCGCACTGATGGTTTCGATTGTGGGCTCGTCGTCAACGATTGGCAAACTGAAAACTCATCGCCCACGCGCTCGCGGACGAACTCTGAATTTTCAATCTCGCGACTGGCCATGTACTTGCCCATACGACCACCGGAACATTCTCGAACCAATTGGTCCAGCAATTCGAGCTTCATCCAGTTGTAATTGACTTTGCAATCATCATCCCCGTCCCAAGCTCGCTCATGCATCTCAAGGTACAGCAAAGCGATTCGTTCCAGGTCAGGTACCACCACTCGCAGAATTCCTCCCGGCTTAAGAACCCGAAAACACTCTTCGATCAAACGCTCGCCTTGTTCCGGTTTTAAATGTTCAAGCACATGAGAATGGTAGACCGCATCAAACGTTCCTGTTTGAAAAGGAACGCCATGGGCCAGATCATGCTTAATGACCGTAGGATCCGAGCTTTCCAAATCCAGATTCACCCAGTCTTCGTGAAACTGCTTTCCACAGCCAAGGTTTAAATACCGATACTGGGAATCAACTTTAATCGCGTTATTTATCGCTTTCGATTTCATTGAGACGCCGGGCAATGAACCCCGATCCTCCCTGTGTAGTCGATTCGATTTAGCAGCATGGCAATTTGATTGTTGGCGAAATACTCATCCACGGCCCGGCGACAACCATCCCAGTGTCCGTAGTCATCAATGATCAACACTCCGCCGGGGACAAGTTTTGGGAACAAGATTTCAAGTTCACAACGAGTGGATTCGTACCAATCGGTATCCAAACGAAGCAAAGCTATTTTGTCGGGCGACTGCAGCGGAAGCGTCTCCTCAACTTTTCCCTCCACATAATTAACTCTCGAAGAATCATAGCCCGTTAACCCAATTACCTGTTTGACGTGATCCAAAGGCGAACAACACCAAACGCTGTCTTGTTTGTCACGGCTTTGGATGTCCATCAACTCTTTGGCTGTCTGGCCTTGATAGTCAACGTCTTGATCCGTCGGTTCCGACATCCCATCAAACGTGTCGTAAAGCCAAAGATTTCGCTGACATTGACCGCCCGATTCAAAATGTTTCAAAGTCCGCGCGACAGCGGCCATACTGCCGCCTCGCCACACACCACATTCGACTACATCGCCTGCGATAGAATTTGTCTCAAGATATTCAACAGCCTGACACAGCGCCATGATTCGCTCTGGCGAAGTCATCGTGTCGCTAGAAACCGATTGGATGATTTTAATTTGGTATTCAGCCGCATCGGGGTATTGGTTGCTCAGGCGCTCAAAATCAAATGGCGTCGAATTCGTTTTTTCTAAGCTTTCACTCCCACCACTCTTGGATCGCTTATTTCGAATACGCTGTATGAGAGTTTTCAATTTCTGTCCCTTAAACGTCGCTCAATAGGTCGATTGCTGAGGAAGTGAAC
>CAZQQR010000001.1:0-2582 GCA_964595515.1 uncultured Pirellulaceae bacterium | reverse complement strand
GCAGGAACCTACGATGCGACCGGTGGTGGCAATTCATCTTGGTAACCAAACCACAAGCGGTTATCTTGCGACCTTACCAAATCCCACCGCCCATTTGCATCAGATGCTAGCGGAAGCTCGGATGTCTCTCGAAACACCAATCGCGTTCTGCATTTACAACCGCCCGCAAGTCACATCGCGCGTGTTCGAAGCAATCGCCAACGTCAAACCCAAACGGCTGTTGATCATTGCGGATGGCCCCAACTCCAATCGCCCCAATGACGCTTTGTTGGTTGAACAAACTCGAAACATCGCGACACGAATTCACTGGGACTGCGAACTCGAGACCAATTTCGCAGCAACCAACCTTGGATGCGCCAAACGAATGGCGACCGGTTTGAGTTGGGCATTCGAACAAGCAGAAGAGTTGATCATCCTCGAAGACGACTGTGTTCCTGATGCTTCGTTCTTCGGTTTCTGCGAATCACTGCTTGATAGGTTTCGAGACGATGAAGACATCATGATGATCAGCGGGAACAACTTTCAACCTACAAAACGAACGGACGCCAGCTATTACTTTTCACGCTGGCCACATATTTGGGGTTGGGCAAGCTGGCGGCGAGCCTGGAAAACTTTTGAGCTTGAGATTCCAGATTGGAAAATGACTCGCTCGTCCAATGAGCTTCTGTCAGAGTTCTGCGATCGAGCGAATTTTTGCGAGGACACCGAACGTCAATTTTGGTGTCAAATCTTTGACCAAATCCACGCCGGCTCGATCGATACTTGGGATTTTTCATGGGCTTACGCATGCTGGAAAAATGCTGGTCTGACGATTTTGCCAACCGTCAATCTTGTTTCCAATATCGGGTTTGGAGAATCAGCGACGCACACCACCGACGCTTCGTCTCGATTGGCGAACATACCGGCAAAGTCATTGTCTGAACTCGTTCACCCATTGGAAATTCAACGGGACACGATCGCTGACGATTTCACTTGGCATCACATCATCGCGCCGCCGAAGCAAAATACTCCGGCACCAAAACCACGACGTTGGTATCGCAGAATTTTTGATGGTGTTCGTAAAAAAACTCCGGCAGGCTAACGGCTCAACATCTAACGACTTAAAATGAAAATCGCAATATTCTCGCCTTACGCGACCGTCGTTCCGCATTTCGAAACAGAACTCGACATTGCTCAGCAACACCTCGACGCCGGGGATGAGGTTCAGTTTTTCAACTGCACTGGAAAGCTTGCCAACTGTGATTTCAACGTCGAGCGTTCACAAGATCGCTGTGACGATTGCATTGGCAGACGAAAGATGGGTTTGGATATGCTGAGTCCGCAACTTGGCAAAGCCAACTGTCAGTCATTTGATTCTACCGACACTACCGGACTGAAAACGAACTTTGATTCAGTTCAGGAACTCATCGAATACCGCATCGATAACTTTGACATTGGGTACGCGGCGTTGTCTTCGATCGTGTCGCTTTGCCGTGACCCAGAGCCTAACCTTGTCGAACAATCTAAAACACTTAAGCGCTTCTTGGTTTCCGCTTACCAAACTTACCGACAAACAGTCGACTTTTTATCAAAATCCAAATTCGATCGGGTCTACGTTTTCAATGGCCGTTTCGCGGCGATGAGGGCTGTTTTTCGCGCCTGCCAAAAAATGAAAGTCGATTGTTATTTACACGAGCGCGGCTGTGACGGGGAACATTACGAGCTGTTCGAAAATCACCTTCCTCACAACTTGGTTGAAATTGAAAAAGCAATACACCGTTTGTGGGACAAAGCCGACGAGCTACCAGAGCGCGAGTTGATCGCGAGCCAATGGTTTCTTGATCGGGTAAATCGTGTTGAAAAAGTCTGGCATTCATTTGTGAAAGACCAAGAGTCAGGCAGGCTGCCGCTGGGTTTCGATTCGAAAAAAAAGAACGTCTCGATTTTTTGTTCGTCGGATGATGAGTTCGTGGCAATCGGAGACGCTTGGCGTAATTCGATTTACCCGAATCAAGTCACTGCCATCGCCAAGATCGCTGCCGACATGTTGGCGACTCAGCCTGAAACCGTGCTCTACCTGCGGGTGCATCCCAATCTCCGGCAAGTCGACAATCAGCGTAAGCGTGACATGCTGGGACTAAAGTTTGAGAACTTGAAAATCATTCCCCCCGATGCGACGGTTGATACTTACGAGTTGATTCGTCAAAGCAACACGATAGTATCGTTTGGTTCTAGCGTTGGGAGCGAAGCCGTTTTCTGGGGCAAGCCTTCGGTGTTGTTAGGTCCTTGTTTTTATCAGAATTTAGGCGGTGTTTATCGCTCAACGTCGCATTCAGAAACCATCCAACTGTTGACTGAAGACCTTTCGCCGTTAGATAAACTAGGAGCCCTCAAATACGGATTCTGGTTTCAAACACGCGGTCACAAGCACAAATATTTCCACGCGTCCGGTTTGTTCGAAGGGCAATTTAAAGGTCAGACTTTATTTGCAAAACCGGAGAAACTTTCCGGGCTCAAGCGATTGAAGAAGAACGCGAGGCGATTGTTTCAATAGATTCGTTGGATTACCGATCGTGGCTCCCGATCGATGGTTTACTGATCTC